>NZ_JBIWOE010000015.1:0-191451 GCF_044767585.1 Streptomyces sp. NPDC101225 | reverse complement strand
GGCGGGCCGGCCGACGGCGAGAGCGTGGAGAAGCGGCGGGTGCGCTACCGCACCGTCGGCGACATGTCCTGCACCGGCGCCGTCGACTCCGACGCGGTGACCCTGGAGCAGGTGATCACCGAGATCGCCGCGTCGCGGCTGACCGAGCGCGGCGCCACGCGTGCCGACGACAAGCTCTCCGAGGCCGCGATGGAAGACCGCAAGCGCGAGGGGTACTTCTAAGCATGAGCACGATCACGACCGAGGAGCTCTCGGCCACCACCCTGCTGCGGTTCGCCACGGCCGGCTCCGTCGACGACGGCAAGTCGACCCTGGTGGGCCGGCTGCTGCACGACTCCAAGTCGGTTCTCACCGACCAGCTGGAGGCCGTGGAGCACGCCTCCCGCAACCGCGGCCAGGATGCCCCCGACCTCGCCCTGCTGACCGACGGCCTGCGCGCCGAACGCGAGCAGGGCATCACCATCGACGTGGCCTACCGCTACTTCGCCACCCCGCGCAGGCGGTTCATCCTCGCCGACACACCCGGCCATGTGCAGTACACCCGCAACATGGTCACCGGCGCCTCCACCGCCGAGCTGACGGTGATCCTGGTCGACGCGCGCAACGGGGTCGTCGAGCAGACCCGCCGGCACGCGGCGATCGCGGCGCTGCTGCGGGTGCCGCACGTGGTGCTGGCCGTCAACAAGATGGACCTGGTCGACTACCGGGAGCCCGTCTTCGCCGCGATCGCCGAGGAGTTCACGGCGTACGCGACCGAGCTGGGCGTCCCCGAGGTCACCGCCATCCCGATCTCGGCGCTCGCCGGTGACAACGTGGTGGAGCCCTCCGCCACGATGGACTGGTACGGCGGCCCGACCGTCCTGGAGCACCTGGAGACGGTCCCGGTCAGCCATGACCTCAGCCACTGCCACGCCCGGCTGCCCGTGCAGTACGTGATCCGGCCGCAGACCGCCGAGCACCCCGACTACCGGGGCTACGCGGGCCAGATCGCCGCCGGTTCGTTCCACGTCGGCGAGGCCGTCACGGTGCTGCCGTCCGGCCGCGCGTCGCGGATCTCCGCCATCGACCTGCTCGGCGAGCCGGTCGACGTCGCCTGGACCACCCAGTCGGTGACCCTCCTGCTGGAGGACGACATCGACATCTCGCGCGGCGACCTGATCGTGCCCAGCAAGGACGCCCCGGCGACCACGCAGGACATCGAGGCGACCGTCTGCCACGTCGCCGACGCCGCCCTGAGCGTCGGTCACCGCGTGCTGCTCAAGCACGGCACCCGTACGGTCAAGGCGATCGTCAAGGACATCCCGTCCCGGCTCACGCTGTCGGACCTGTCCCTGCACCCGCACCCGGGACAGCTCGTCGCCAACGACATCGGGCGGGTGAAGATCCGCACCGCCGAGCCGCTGCCGGTCGACGCCTACGCCGACTCCCGCCGCACGGGGTCGTTCATCCTGATCGACCCCAGCGACGGCACCACGCTCACCGCGGGCATGGTCGGCGAGTCGTTCGCGTCCCCCGAGCCCGTCAAGGACGCGGCCGAGGACGACGGGTGGGACTTCTGACCGCACCTCGCCGCCGCGGCCAGCAGTCCGGCGGCCCGGACCCGGCCGGGACCGGGTCCTCGCACCCGGCGAACTCCCAGGAGGTGACGAGCATGGCCACGGGCCGCACCACGGGCGCGACCGGTCTGAAGGGCGTCCGGCACGTCACCCCGCCCGCCGCGCTGCCGGGCCGCGCGGACGGGACACCTGCTGATCGTCGGCCCGCCGCAGCGGTGGGTGCCGGGCGGCCGCGGCCCGCCGGTGAGGAGCTGATGGCCGTAGGGCCCGCGAACCCGGTCCTGCTCGTCATCGCCCACGGCAGCCGCGATCCGCGGCACGCCGCGACCGTGCACGCCCTGGTGCGCCGGGTACGGTCGCTGCGGCCCGGGCTGCGCGTGGAGACCGGCTTCCTGGACTTCGACGTCCCGTCCGTGAGCGGGGTGCTGGAGTCGCTGGCGGCGGAGGGCGTCCGGGACGTCGTGGCCCTCCCCCTGCTCCTGACGCGCGCCTTCCACGCGAAGGCGGACATCCCCGCGGTCCTGCGGGACGCGCCGCCGCGGCTGCGCATCCGCCAGGCGGAGGTGCTCGGCCCGTCGCCGCTCCTCCTGCGTGCCCTCGAACGACGTCTGTACGAGGCGGGGCTGACCCCCGCCGACAAGTCCTCGACCGGGGTCGTCCTGGCCTCGGCGGGGTCCTCCGACCCGGAGGCGATCGCAGTGATCGCAGAAATCGCGCGGGAGTGGCGGCACACCGGTTGGTGCGCCGTGCGGCCTGCGTTCGCCTCCGCATCTCTTCCCCGCACCGAGGACGCGGTGCGGGAGCTGCGCGCCCTCGGCTGTGAGCGGGTCGCCGTCGCGCCGTACGTGCTCGCCCCCGGCTTCCTGCCGGACCGGATCGCGCGGGGCGCGGCCGAGGCGGAGGCGGACGTGCTGGCCGACGTGCTCGGCCCGGCTCCGGAGGTGGCGCGGGTGCTGCTGGCGCGGTACGACTCCGCGCGCGGTATGTCGACGGCCCCGGCAGCCGATCGGGTGCGGCACCGTCGTGGCTCGCCGCGCGGCTCCTCGCGTCCTTCGTCCCGGCCTGCGGCCTGGTCGTCACCCTGAGCGTCGCCGGCCCGGACCGGTCCTCCCCGTTCAGTCGAAGCGGAGCGATCCCGTGCGTGTGCGCTTCAGTTCGAAGAAGTCCGGGCAGGAGGCCAGCGCCCTGAAGCTGTCGAAGAGTTCGGCCGCGCGGGCGCCGCGCGGAATGGCCCGCAGCACCGGGCCGAACCACACCGTCGCGTCGACATGAAGGGTGGGGGTGCCCACGTAGCCGCCCGACCCGGGTTCCGCGCCCGCCTCATGGCTGCGGCGCACGGCCGCGTCGTGGGACGGGTCGTGGGCGGCTGCCGCGAGGTCGGCGGGGAGGCCCAGTTCGGCGAGGGAGGCGGCCACCACGGCGTCGAAGTCGTCGGCCTTGCGTTCGTGGATGCGGGTGCCGAACGCGGTGTACAGCTCGCGCAGGACCTTCTCGCCGTGCCGTTCGGCGGCGGCCGCGGCGACCCGTACCGGGCCGATCGACCTGTCGACCAAGTCCCGGTACCAGCCGGGGAGTTCGTTGCCCAGGTTGTGCAGGTGGAGACTCATCACATGGAAGCGGAGGTCGAGCGGGCGGGTGCGCTCGACCTCCAGCAGCCAGCGGGAGGTGATCCAGGCGAAGGGGCAGGCGGGGTCGAACCAGAAGTCGACGCGGGTGGGTGCGGTGCTCGTCATGGCGTCGACGCTAGTCGCCCAATGGCGCAGCGTACCGGCCCATTCCGCGGCGTTTTGAGTGGCCCAATATCAGGGGCCGGCCCGGAAGCGGTGATCCGACGTCAGCGGCCGGCTTCCGGGTCCCGTCCGCTGGCGGCGAGCGCGCGGTCGAACACGGGCGCGTCGTCGGGCACGGGCACCGGGTCGGCGAAGCCGTCGTACTGCCGGTAGAGGGCGCCGTGCTTCTCGACCACGTCGAGGACGAAGCGGGCGGCGGCGTCGGAGACGTGGAACCGCTGGCCGGTGGCGGTGGCGACGTCCCAGCCGTGCACGGCCGTCTCCTTGATGACCATCGAGGCGATGTCCAGGGCGGAGACCTTCGCCATGCCCAGGTCGACCTCGCCCTCCCACACGGCCGGGTCGGCCCAGGCCGCCACCGCGCGGTCGAGCTGGGCGGCGTAGGCGGTGGCCCAGTCGGGGTCGGCGGTGAAGTCACGGGCGGTCAGCTCCTCGGGGAGCTGCCGGCGCAGGGCGCGGTGCTCCAGGCCGTGGGAGGTGTAGAGGACCCAGTGGTTGACCAGGGCGCGCACGTCCCAGTCGGTGCAGTGGGTGGGCTCGCCGAGCCGGTCCGCCGGGACGCCGCGCGCCACGCGCGCCGCCTCGGCGGCACATTCGCTCATGTACGGGTGCAGTTGCTTCGGGTCGTCGTACGTCATGCACCCCACGCTAGGAAGGCCCCGCTCAGGACTCTTGAACAAACGCGACAGCCTCGGTGTCCGGGGCGGCCCCGGCCGCCTCGTCGGCCAGCCGGGTGAGCTGCCCGACCGGCATCGAGCCGGGCTCCCGGCGTTCGCGCGCGAAGGTGTTGGCGAGGTGCTGGAGCAGGTCGTTGAGCGGCGTCGGCACGCCGTGCAGCCGTCCCAGCAGGGCGATCTCGCCGTTGAGGTAGTCGGCCTCGATGGTGCCGGTGGCCCGGCTGAGCGACTGCCAGGAGGAGCCGCCGCCGCGCGGGGCGCCGTCGAGCGGCACCAGGTCGACCTTGCGGCCGCGGACCGCCTGCTGCTCCCGGGTGCTCGCGTACGCGAGGCCGGCGGCGTCGAGCACGCTCTCCCCCTCGGCCCGCACGCGCGCGTACAGCGCCTCGGCCGCGGTGCCGGCGATCGGTCCGGCGACGGCTTCCAGGGCGTTGCCCAGGTTGGACAGCAGCTTGGCGTACTGCCAGCGCGCCACGTCGGCGGCCACCGGCGCCTCGAAGTGCGACTTCTCCAGGTCGGCGGCGACCAGGCGGGCCGTGTCGTCGGTGCCGTGCGGGTGGCGGCCCAGGTGCAGGATGCCGGTGAGCGGGGCACCGGCGGCGGAGACGGCGCCGGGTTCGACGAAGGTGGCCGGCAGCCAGACGCAGACGCCGTACACGTGCCGGAAGACCCGCAGGGCCAGGCGCTGGCCCTCCACCCCGTTCTGCGCGCAGAACAGCGGCAGCCGCTGCGCCGCGCTGCCGCCGCCCGCGACCGGCGCCGGGCCCCAGAGCCGCAGCGCGGACACCGTGTCCTGGGTCTTCACGGCGAGGACGAGCACGTCGTCGGCCCGCAACCCGCCCAGCTCCTGCGGTCCTTCGACGGCCGGCAGCCGGTGGATGTACTCGCCGTCCGGCACCCTCAGCCGCAGTCCGCCGTTCCGCAGCGCGGCCAGGTGGGCGCCGCGCGCCACCAGGACGACCTCGTGTCCCGCTCCTGCCAGCCGCCCGCCGATCGCACCGCCGACGGCGCCCGCCCCGATGATGATGTAGCGCATGGGACGAGCCTCGCACACCCGGTCCCGCGGCCGTCCCCGCCCCGTCCCCACGGTCGCCGAGCCTGGCCGGTGCGCCCGGTTCCCTCCGCCCGGTCGCTCCGCGCGGTCACTCCGCCGTGAGTTCGACCAGCTTCAGCACGGTGTTCCAGTTGCGGGTGGTCGCGATCACGCCCTTGTTGACACGGGGCTTCGCCAGGTGCTCGGCGAGCTTGGAGCGGCCGAGTCCGTCGGGGGCGTAGAGGTACAGCTCCCGTTCGCCGAGCCGGAACTCCTCGGGAAGGTACGCCTCCCGGTCGATCTCCGCGAAGCGCGCCGCGTCGACGGGCGCGGAGAAGTAGGTGACGTGCAGCTGCTTGGCCTCCAGCCCGGCGGCCGGGAAGGGACACGCCGCGGCGACCGCCGCGAGATAGGCGTGGTCGCGGACGATCACGTCCACGGAGAAGCCGAAGCGCTTCTCGATCGCGTCCGCCAGCTCGCCCGCGAGCGACTGCTCGTCGCCGTGCCCGGAGGTGAAGACCGCCTGGCCGCTCTGGAGGTGGGTCCGTACGCCGCCGTACCCGAGGCCGCCCATCAGCTGTCGCAGCTCCGCCATCGGGAGTTTCTTCTTCCCGCCCACGTTGATCCCGCGCAGCAGCGCCGCATACGTCGTCATGGGCACACCCTAGGACGGCCGTCGTGCCCCGTGGGGGCGGGCACGACGGCCGTGTCCGCACAGGCGGACTGCGCGAAACTCTGGCCGAACGACCGGGTCCGGAGCAACACCTACACGCAGCTGTGACTTGTTCAACAAGGTTTTGTAATCACAAAGAGGAGCGATGCCGACGGACCGGACACGGCCCGGCCACCCTGATCATTACCTTCGGGTAGCCCGGATAGATGTAAGGGGCCGTCGTCCTCCCCAGCGGTGAGGCCGCCGGGTCCGAGCGGATGAGTTCGGGCCACGGCACTTCACCGGGCAGTACGACGAGATGCGCTTATGCCCGCCATACCTTCGAAGCGAAAGGTGGCGGCAGGGGGCTGCCACCGTGCACGAGGGGGCAGGCCCGTCATGAGGAACGGAGATACGCGGGTGCGGGGCATGGCCGCCCGGGCCGGTGGCTGGAGCGCCCGGCACCGATGGGCCGCCGTCGGCATCTGGGTGCTGTTCGTGGTGGTGGCGATGGGGCTCGGCTCGGCCGCCGGCCGGGTCGACCTCAAGGACAGCGACCAGCTCAAGGGCGAGACGCACACCGCGGCAAGGATCATCGACGACGCGGGGATCAAGGAGCCGGCCGGCGAGACGGTCCTGATCCAGGCGAAGGGCGGCGGACTCAAGGCCACCGACGCCGAGTTCAGGTCGGCCGTCGGCGCCGTCGTGAAGGCCGTCGGCGCGACCGGCAAGGTCACCGACGTGAAGTCGCCGTACGCCACCCGGACGATCTCGAAGGACGGGCGCAGCGCGCTGGTGCAGTTCGACATGCGCGGCGACGCCGAGACCGCGGGCGACCGTGTGGCGCCCGTGCTGAAGGCCGTCGACGGGGTGCAGCAGGAGCACCGGACGCTGCGGATCGAGGAGATCGGCGGCGCGAGCATGCAGAAGACGTTCGACGACGCCTTCGGGGACGACTTCCAGAAGGCCGAGCTCTCCGCGGTGCCGGTGGCCCTCGGCATCCTGCTCATCGCCTTCGGCGCGCTGGTGGCCGCGCTGCTGCCGGTCGCCCTGGCGATCACCGCGATCATGGCGACGATGGGCCTGATGGGCATCGTCAGCCACCTCCAGCCGATGACCGACACCGCCAACTCCGTGATGCTGCTGGTCGGTCTGGCCGTGGGAGTCGACTACTGCCTGTTCTACCTGCGCCGCGAGCGCGAGGAGCGGGCCGCGGGACGTGACGCGCGGACGGCCCTGCAGATCGCCGCCGCCACCAGTGGCCGCGCGATCATCGTCTCGGGCATCACGGTCTGCGTGGCCATGGCGGGCATGCTGTTCACCGGGCTCGCCACGTTCGAGGGCATGGGCCTCGCCTCGCTGATGGTCGTGGCGGTCGCCATGGTCGGCTCCGTGACGGTGCTGCCCGCGCTGCTGTCCCTGCTGGGCGAGCGGGTCGAGAAGGGCAAGGTCCCCTTCCTGGCCAAGGCCATGGAGCGCCGGGCCGCCCGCACGGGCGGGGAGAGCCGGCTGTGGACCGCCATCCTGCGCGGCGTGCTCGCGAGGCCGCTGGTGTCGGTACTGGTCGCGGCCGGCGCGCTGCTCGCGATCGCGGCACCCGCGGTGGGCATGAAGACCCAGAACCTCACGCTGGACCAGGAGTTCGGCGACTCACTGCCGATCGTGCAGACGTACAACCGGGTCAACGACGCCTTCCCGGGCGGTTCCGAGCCGGCCGAGGTGGTCGTCAGGGCGAAGGACATCAACGCCCCCGAGGTGAAGTCCGCGCTCGCCGCCTTCAAGGAGCGGGCGTTCAGTTCGGGTGCCTCGCGCGGCCCGGTCGAGATCAAGCTGCACGACGCGCAGAACATCGCCTACGTCTACGTCCCGCTGGTCGGCGGCTCCGACCTGGACAAGGCGGGCGCCAGTCTGGAGAAACTGCGCGACGAGGTGCGGCCCGCCACGCTGGGCAGGGTGGACGGCGTGCAGGCGCCGATCACCGGGCAGGTGGCCGGCTCGCACGACTTCAACGACCAGCTCGGCGGCGCCGTCGTCCCGGTCTTCGCGTTCGTCGTGGTCTTCGCGTTCGCGCTGATGCTGCTGTCGTTCCGCTCGCTGACGGTGGCGATCACCTCCATCCTGCTCAACCTGCTGTCGGTGGGGGCCGCCTACGGCATCCTCGTCGCCGTCTTCCAGCACGGCTGGGGCGCGTCTCTGGTGGGCGCGGAGGGCGTCGGCGCGATCATCACCTGGCTGCCGCTGTTCCTGTTCGTGATCCTGTTCGGGCTGAGCATGGACTACCACGTGTTCGTGGTCTCGCGGATCCGTGAGGCGCGGATGCGCGGCCGCACGACGCGGGACGCGATCCAGCACGGTGTGGTCACCACGGCCGGTGTCGTCACCAGTGCCGCGGTCATCATGGTCGCCGTGTTCGCGATCTTCGGCACGCTGTCGATGCAGTCCATGAAGCAGATGGGCGTGGGTCTCGCCGCCGCGGTGCTCATCGACGCGACGGTCATCCGGGGCGTGCTGCTGCCGGCGGTGATGGCGCTGCTCGGCGAGCGCAACTGGTACCTGCCGAAGTGGATGAACCGGCTGCCGGACCTGACGCACGACGAGGCCGCCGACGCCGTGGTGGCGCCCGCGGCGCGGGACGACGAGGGTGAGCCGCTGAGGGTGTGAACCCTCCCTGGACGAGGGCCCGTTGGTCACCGGGGAGCCAACGGGCCCTCCCTCATCGTGGAACCGGGCCGAGGGTGGCGGGCGCCGCCCGTCGCCGCCGTGGGCGATACGGCCAGCGACGTGCCCGCGCACCCGGTGCGACCTGTACGGATGCGAGACTGACCGACGCACGGCGTGCTTCCGACGCCGTTCACGGCAGGGGTACGACGGCACGGAGGCGCACGATGGACGAGGCACGGGCGCGGGACGTACTGGCCTCGGCGCGGGTGCTGCCGGGCCCGGCACGGGACGCGCGGCTGCTCGCCCTGGGCGAGAACGCCGTGTTCGCCGCCGGCGACCTGGTCGTCAAGGTGGGCCGTGACGCGGAGCTGCTGGAGCGGGCGCGCCGCGAGCTGGACATCGCGCTGTGGCTCGCCGGGGCGGGCGTGCCGGCGGTGCGGGCGGCCGAGCCGAAGCCGCGGCTGGTCGAGGGGCACCCCGTGACCGTGTGGCACCGGCTGCCCGATCCCGTGCGGGAGGCCGAGCCGCGGGATCTGGCCGCACTGCTGCGGGTGGTGCACGCGCTGCCCTCGCCCTCCTTCGCGCTGCCACGCCGTGAGCTGCTGGGCGGGGTGGAGCGCTGGCTGCGGCTCGCGGGGGACGCGGTCTCTCCGGCGGACGCGGCGTATCTGCGCCGGCGGCGCGACGGGTTCGCCGCCGCCGCGGCCGCGTTGACGCCTCGGCTGACGCCCGGTCCGATCCATGGCGACGCGCTGCCCCGGAACGTGCACGTGGGGCCGGACGGGCCGGTGCTGGTCGATCTGGAGACCTTCTCGTCCGATCTGCGGGAGCACGATCTGGTGGTCATGGCGCTGTCGCGGGACCGGTACGGCCTGCCGGCGGCGGCCTACGACGGGTTCGTCGAGGCGTACGGGTGGGACGTGCGGGAGTGGGAGGGGTGTGCCGTGCTGCGGGGGGCGCGGGAGACGGCCAGTTGTGCGTGGGTGGCGCAGCATGCGCCCGGCAGCCCGAGGGCGGCAGCGGAGTTCGGGCGGCGGGTGGCGTCGCTGCGGGACGGGGACGAGACCGTGCGGTGGCGTTCGTTCTGAGCGTCAGCCGGCCTGGACCGTCCGGGCCGCCGCGTGAAGCTCGGTGAGGACCGTGCGGACCGCTGCGCGGGCCGTGCGCTCCGGGCGGTGCAGGACGTCGATGTGGCGCCTGGCCCGCACGCCGCTGAGGGGTCTGAGGACCAGGGCGGGGTGGCGGCGCATGGTCCAGCGGGGCATCAGGGCCAGACCGCCGCCCGCCGCCACGGCCTCGGCCACGACCGCGAACTCGTTGATGCGGTGGGCCAGGTGGAGGCGTTGGCCCGCCGCGGCGGAGACGGCCTCGATCGTCGCCATGACCGGGAAGCCGTCGTGCACGGTGATCCACGGCTCGTCGGCCACGTCGCGCGGGGTCACGCGGCGCTTGGCGGCGAGCGGATGACCGGCCGGCATCGCCACGTCCAGCGGCTCGCGCAGCAGCGTCGTCGCGGTCACCGTGTCCGGCCAGGGCGGGGCGTGTTCGAGGCGGTGCGCGAGGACGAGGTCGTACTCCCGGGTCAGGCGCGGGAAGTCCTCCTGCGGCACGTCCTCGTCGGAGAGCCGCGGCACCGGTGTGCCGGGCGCGGCGAGCGCGCGCAGCAGCAGCGGGAAGAAGGCCGCGGCCGCGCTGTGGAACGCCGCCACCGACACCTCGCCGTCGGGCCGGTCCAGGAACTCCCCGACGCTGCGGCGGGCCCGCTCCAGGGCGCTCTCCACCTCGATCGCCGAGCCCGCCAGGGTCTGCCCGGCGTCGGTGAGCACCAGACGGCGTCCCCGGCGCTCGGTGAGCGGCACCGGGATCGGCCGCTGGAGCAGCCGCAGCTGCTGGGAGATCGCGGACGGGGTCACGAGCAGCGCCTCGGCGACCGCGGTGACGCTGCCCAGCTCACCGAGCTCCCGGAGAATCCGCAGCTGCCGTTCGTCCATGGGCTCAGTGTAGGCGCTCGATGTAGCCGTGCTAAAAGATCGTTGTAGAAAGTGGTACTGGGCTTCACGGACGCGGCCGTGCACGGTGGGACGGTGTCCGACATCCGCCGTACCGATGCGGTACTCCTCCTTGTCGCCGTCGTCTGGGGTTCGAGCTATCTCACCGCCCGGACGGCCACCGCCGCGCTCCCCGTCCTGCTGGTGCTCCTCGTGCGCTACGCCCTGTCCGCGCTCGCCTGTCTCACCGTCGTGGCCGCCCGCCGCGGGCCGCGCCGGTGGAGCCGCGACGAACTGCGCGCGGGTGTGCCGCTCGGGCTGACGCAGGCCGCGGTCCTGATCGTGGAGACGTACGGCGTCGCCCACACCAGTGCCGCCAACGCGGGGCTGATCATCAGCCTCACCGTCGTGCTCACCCCGCTCCTCGACCGGGTGCACGGCGGGCCGCCTCCGCTGTTCTTCGCCGCCGCCGGCGTGTGCGTCCTGGCCGTCGGGCTGCTGATGTCCGGCAACGGCTTCCACGCCCTGCGCCTCGGCGATCTGCTGATGCTCGGCGCCGCGGTGGTCCGCGCCGCCCATGTCGCGCTCGTCGGGCGGCTCACCGGCGGCCGGGACGTCCGCCCGCTGCACCTGACGGCCGTGCAGACCCTCGTCGGGACCGCGCTGTTCCTGCCGACCGCCGCGCACGGCCTGCCGGCGCTCGCCCGGACCGGCGCGGCGACCTGGACGCAGCTGGTGTATCTCGCCCTGTTCTGCAGCGTGTTCGCCTTCGTCGCGCAGACGTGGGCCGTGCAGCGCACCTCCGCCAGCCGGGCCAGTCTGCTGCTGGGCACCGAACCGGTGTGGGCCGTCGCGGCGGGCGTCGCCCTCGGCGGCGAACACCTCACCCTGCTCACCGCGCTCGGCGCCGCCATGATGGTCGCCGGCACCTACTGGGGCCAGTCCGTGGAGCGCGCCCACCGCGCCGCGGCCGCACCCGGGACCGCAGTCCACGCCCACGCAGAGGATGTCCCATGCCGGACCACGACACCTACGACCGTCTGATCTCCCTGCTCGACTCCTCCGGCGTCGGCTACACGTTCATCGACCACGAGCCCGAGGGCACCACCGAGGCCGTCAGCGCGCTGCGCGGGCATCCCGTGTCCGAGGCCGCGAAGTGCATCGTGCTCCGGGTCAAGGTCGACCGCCGCACGACGCGGCATGTCCTCGCGGTGGTGCCCGGGGACCGCCGGGTGGACCTGGACGCGGTGAAGACGCTGTTCGCGGCCCGCTACGTCGGCTTCAGCGACGCGGGGACGGCCGAACGGCTCGCCCGGGCGGTTCCCGGCACGGTGCTGCCGTTCAGCTTCGATCCCGCACTCGAGCTGGTGGCCGACCCGGACGTCGTCGCGCAGCCGCGGCTGTACTTCAACGCCGCCCGGCTCGACCGCTCCCTGTCGCTGGCGGGCGCCGACTACGAGCGGGTGGCCCGGCCCAGGGTGGCACGCGTGGCGGTCCCTGCCGGGGTCTGAGGGCGCGGGCGGCGTCCCCGCCGCACCCGCCGGAGGCCCCCGCTCACACCACCGGCTCGTCCGTCAGCTCGCGCAGCGGCCAGGTGCCGTCGACCACCGCCGTCGCGTCGCCCTTGCGGCGCAGGAAGTCCTGGAAGTCGGACGCCCACTCGGCGTACCACTCGATCTGGCGCCGGTGCAGTTCCGCCGGGCCGAGGGCCGCGATCTTGGCGTGCCGGCCGGCTATCGCACAGGCCAGTTCCGCCGCGGCGAGGGCGTCCGCGGCGGCGTCGTGCGCGGCGTCGAGAGGGACGCCGTACTCCGTGCAGACCGCTTCGAGGTTGCGCTTGCCGCGGCGGTAGCGGTCCACCCGGCGGTCGATGCAGTACGGGTCGACGACCGGGGCGGGGTCGGTGCCGCCCAGGCGGTCGCGCAGCGACGGCAGTCCGTACCGCCGCAGTTCGGCGGAGAGCAGGCTCAGGTCGAAGGCCGCGTTGTAGGCCACGACCGGGACGCCCGACTGCCAGTACCCCACCAGGACGTCCGCGATGGCGTCCGCGACCTCGTCGGCCGGGCGGCCCTCGGCCGCCGCGCGTTCGTTGCTGATCCCGTGCACCGCCACCGCGTCCGGCGGGATGACCACGCCCGGATCCGCCAGCCATTCCCGGCGCCCGAGGGGCTGCCCGCCCCTGACCTCGATCACGGCACCCGTGACGATGCGCGCCTCGCGCGGATCGGTCCCGGTCGTCTCCAGGTCGAAGCCGATCAGCAGCTCCTGGTGCCAGCCCATGGGCGGCCCCCCTTCTTGGTGGTGCTTTCCCCCAGTGGTCTCCACCTTCCCATGAGCCACTGACAATCCGAGGACCGCGTTCCGCTTCTCGTCCGGTACGGCCGGCCGCCGGGGACGGTTCAGGACACGGGGCGCGAATCGGCCCAAGCCGTTTCGAACTCCTCGCGGTAGGTGGGGAAGAGTCCGGTGTCGACCCCCTTGTCCAGATCGTCCGGCTTGACGACGCGGTTGCCGTTGCGCAGCACCAGCACCGGCGCCTCCATGCCGCGCGAGCGGCGCAGATAGGACTGCACGACGGCGACGCCGTCCGAGCCGTCCCCGTCGACCAGGTAGGCGGTGAAGCGCGGTGTCTCGTCGTAGACCTGGATCTCGAAGGCGCCCGGGTCGCGCAGCCGGGACCTCACCCGGCGCATGTGCAGGATGTTCATCTCGACCGCGCGGCTCAACTCGCCCCGCTTCATGCTCAGTTCGCGCTCGCGCCGTTTGACCGCGCTGGAGGCCGGGTTGAGGAACAGCAGCCGCACCCGGCAGCCCGCCTCGGCCAGGCGCACGAGCCGGCGCCCGGAGAAGTTCTGCACGAGCAGGTTGAGGCCGATGCCGACGGCGTCGAGGCGGCGGGCGCCGCCGAAGATGTCCTCGGCCGGGAACTGGCGCAGCAGCCGCACCCGGTCGGGGTGCACGGCGACCACGTCCGCGTACCGGTCGCCGACCAGGTCCTCGACCGCGTCCACGGGCAGCCGGCGGGCCGAGGGCACGTCCCCGGCCGCGCCGAGGATCTCCAGGAGCTTCGCGGAGGCCCGCTCGGCCTGGTTCAGCACGGCCTCCGAGAGGGCACGGTTGCGGGAGACGACGTTGCGGGTGACCTCGAGCTCGTCCAGGGCGAGTTCGACCTCGCGGCGGTCGTCGACGTACGGCTCGAAGCACGGCCAGTGCTGCACCATCAGCTCGCGCAGCTGCGGCAGCGTGAGGAAACTGAGGACGTTGTCGTCGGCCGGGTCGAGCAAGTAGCCCTTGCGGCGGCTGACTTCGCGCACGGCGACCGCGCGCTGCACCCACTCCTGGCCCGCGGGGCCCGCCGCGGCGACCACCCACTCGTCGCCGTGGACGGGTTCGTAGATGGGCCGCAGGACGGCGGCGACGACCGCGCGCAGCCGCTGCTCGACGAGATTCAGCCAGATGTAGGCCCGTCCCGCTCGCTGGGCGCGCGTACGCACCTCGCGCCAGGCGTCGGCATCCCAGTCCAGCTCCGGCCCGATGGAATTCGTCGCCATGGGCCTGGCCAGAGACACCGTGCCGGGCGGGACGTCTGTGGAGTTCCCCTCGTGACCCTCGTCACCAGGGGGCAGCTCCAGCCCTCCCGAGCCCACCCGCGCACCGCCTTCCGCTCCCCCGAGCTCTCCCCGTCCCAACGATCAAGGAAGGGTACTCCGGGACCGGTCGGCGATGCAGCCGGATGGACAGGGTCGTTTCTCAACTACGCGGCTCCCAGTGGCCGTTCTGCGACGCGAGGGCGTCGGGAGTGAGCGGATTCATAGCCGTGACGTCCCTCGGGGAGATCGAGAAGCCCTGCCAGTGCATCGGCATGGGCTGCTGGTCCTCGTCCCGGGCGATGTGGTGGAAGCCCACGTTCATCCAGACGACCGGGTGCGTGAGGGTCTGGCCGTTCACCCACTTGTCGACGGACCTGCCCGCTCCGGCGGGGCAGTTGCCGGTGTTGTTGCTGGCGAACTGCTCGCACTTGTTGTACTCGGTGACGTACAGGTCGTGCCGGGTGAAGCTGCGGCCCGGGTACTTCGTGGTGGGGCCGGGGACGATCTCGTACGAACGCGCGTGCCCGTCCTTGTTCTTGCCGGTCGCGCTGACCATCCGCCACCAGCGGTAGGTCCGGTGGTCGCCGGCCAGCTCCTTGGTGATCCTGGTCCGGGTGGTCCTGGCGGTCGGGGCCTCCTGGCCGCGGGCCGGCGCGCTGACCTTCGAGTCGTACTGCTCGACCCTGGTCCTGGAGGAGCCGTCGAGGCCGAAGTCCAGCCGCCAGAAGACGTTGTGGGTGTGGCTGGTGGCGAAGGCGGTGGCGCCCTTGCCGATGGGCCAGCCGCGGCCGTCACCGGCGTCGTAGTCCTCGTAGGAGAGGCTTCCGGTGGCGCCGGCGTTCATGTTGATCGTGCCGTCGTCCTGGAAGCGCCATTCGGTCATGTACTCGTACCAGCCCACCTGGTTGACCGTGTAGACGAGCAGGTCCTTGCCCTGCTGCTGGTAGACCTTGTGGGCGCCGTCGCCCTGCATCCGGTAGGCGTGGCCACGCGAACGGGTGGTGGTGCACAGGCCGTTGACGTTCGGGTGCCGCGGGTCCCAGGAGTCCGGCACCTTGACGGACCTGATGGTGCCGCCGGGGCACTCGCCGGGCGCCAGGTTCATCAGGCCCTGGGCGAAGCCGAAGCCCGTCAGGTCGTCGTACTCGACGCTGCCGTCGTCGTAGGGGACGTCGATCTGGGCGAGCCGGGCGCTGTTGAGCACCTTGATCGGCCGGGTCTCGCCCTTGGGCCGGTAGGAGACGTCGTCCAGGACCAGTCCGGCCTTGCTGTCGTAGCGCCAGCACATGCTCCAGGTCGTGCCGCTGGAGAGCTTCTGCTGGATCCGGTAGGCGGCGCTGCAGGCGGCGGCCGGGGCGGCGGCGGTCCCCGGCCGGGCCGAAGCGGGTGCCGCCCCGGTCATCGCTCCGGCGGCGAGCGCGGCCACGGACAGACCGACGGCCGTACGGGCGCGTGCACGGCTCACTCTGCTGACGTGCATGAAGTGGTGACTCCCTTGCTGGAGGCGCAAGCGGGAAACGGGCGGGAGGGCGGACGGGCGTCAGCGGCGGCCGAGCTCGGCGACCTTGCCCGCGCTGAGGTCGACGACCAGCGATCTGGCGTCGATCCACGGGCCGTCGACGACCTTCGGGAACAGCCGCACGCAGCGGTGCTCGCCGCACCTGCCGAGCGCGGCGGGCCGGGTGCCCGCGGCGGCCCGGTAGACGGCGCCGTTGAGCAGCAGCTGGTCCGGCGAGGTGAGCTCCTTGCCGGTCGCGTCCTTGTAGTCGGCCTTCAGGCCGGCACCGAGCGGGTCGGCGATCAGCAGCCTGGCCGCCTCGGCGTTCTCGGCCCGGCTCAGCGGCGGCTGGACGCCGTGCTGCGTGCCGGTCTCCTCGACCTTCCCGGTGTCCAGGTCGACGGTCTTCGTGACGAGCGTGTCGTTCTTGTAGTCGTAGAACGTCACGTCGGCCCGGCGGTGTGCCCTGGCGCCGTCCGTGCCGGCGTCCTCCGGGTCGACGAGGTCCACGGTGAGGCGCTGCGGCCCCCGCTCGCCCGCCACGTTCCGGGCGGAGCCGAGCAGCCGCGGGTTCGCGGCGATCCGCTCCGCCCGCCCGATCTCGGCGCCGGTGAGCGGATCGCTGCCCGTGCCCCGGTCCCCCTCGGCGGGCGCCCGCCGGACGACACCGGGCCGGACCGCCCCGTCCCGCCCCGGCTGGCGGGCGCCCGCCGTTCCCGCCCCGCTCCCCTGCGACTCGCCGGCCCCCGCCGTCCCCGGCAGGGTGATCGCGGCCATCACGGCGGTCCCTGCCACCGCGACGGCCGCACCGGCCACCAGCTTCCCCAGATGGCGGTGCACCATGGTGCGCACATCTTCCCCCTACTCCCCCTTGGTCACGGGAGTACCTGTCTGCCCCACTGGTTCGGCATACCGCGTATGCCTGGTCGAGCGGTAAGAGGGACGTAAGTCATAGGTGGTTCCATCACTTTCGGGGACACTCGACCCGAAGGCGCCCCCGGCGGCGAGCTCCACCTGAAAGAGTCGATCCATGCAGGTCTGGCCTGGCGAGGCGTATCCGCTCGGTGCCACGTACGACGGCGCCGGCACCAATTTCGCGGTCTTCACGGAGGCCGCGGACCGAGTAGAGCTGTGTCTGCTGCACGACGACGGCTCGGAGACGGCGGTGGAACTGCGCGAGAGCGACGCGTTCGTACGGCACGCGTACGTGCCCGGCATCATGCCGGGGCAGCGCTACGGCTTCCGCGTGCACGGGCCGTACGCCCCCGAGCGCGGCCTTCGCTGCAATTCGGCGAAGCTGCTGCTCGACCCGTACGCCCGCGCGATCAGCGGCTCCATCCGCTGGGGCGAGGAGGTCTACGGCTACCACTTCGACGCCCCCGACGAGCGCAACGACCTGGACTCGGCCCCGCACACGCAGACGTCGGTCGTGGTCAACCCGTACTTCGACTGGGGCGACGACCGGCGGCCGCGCCGCGGATACCACGAGACGGTGATCTACGAGGCCCATGTGAAGGGCCTCACGATGCAGCACCCGGGGCTGCCCGAGGAGCTGCGCGGCACCTACGCGGCGCTCGCGCACCCGGTGATCATCGAGCATCTGGTGGAGCTCGGCGTGACCACGCTGGAGCTGATGCCGGTGCACCAGTTCGTGAACGACCACCGGCTGGTCGACATGGGCCTGAACAACTACTGGGGCTACAACACGATCGGCTTCTTCGCCCCGCACAACGCGTACGCCTCCTGGGGCGACCGCGGCCAGCAGGTCCTGGAGTTCAAGTCGGCGGTGCGGGCCCTGCACGAGGCCGGCATCGAGGTCATCCTCGACGTCGTGTACAACCACACGGCCGAGGGAAACCACCTCGGTCCGACGCTGTCCTTCAAGGGCATCGACAACCCGCAGTACTACCGGCTCACCGACGATCCGCGGTACTACATGGACACCACGGGCACCGGGAACTCGCTGCTCATGCGGTCCCCGCACGTCCTGCAGCTGATCATGGACTCGCTGCGCTACTGGGTCACGGACATGCACGTCGACGGCTTCCGCTTCGACCTCGCGGCCACGCTGGCCCGCCAGTTCCACGAGGTGGACCGGCTGTCGTCGTTCTTCGACCTGGTGCAGCAGGACCCGGTGGTCTCCCAGGTGAAACTGATCGCCGAGCCCTGGGACGTCGGCGAGGGCGGCTACCAGGTGGGCAACTTCCCGCCGCTGTGGACCGAGTGGAACGGCAAGTACCGCGACACCGTACGGGACCTGTGGCGCGGCGAGCAGCGGGCGCTCGCGGAGTTCGCGTCCCGGCTGACCGGCTCCTCCGACCTCTACCAGGACGACGGCCGCCGTCCGCTCGCCTCGATCAACTTCGTCACCTGCCACGACGGCTTCACCCTGCACGACCTCGTCGCGTACAACGACAAGCACAACCAGGCCAACGGCGAGGACAACCGGGACGGCGAGAGCCACAACCGGTCCTGGAACTGCGGGGCGGAGGGCGAGACCGACGACCCCGGCGTGCTGGAGCTGCGGGCCCGCCAGATGCGGAACTTCTTCGCCACGCTGATGCTCTCCCAGGGCGTGCCGATGATCAGTCACGGCGACGAGTTCGCGCGCACCCAGCGCGGCAACAACAACGCCTACTGCCAGGACAACGAGCTGGCCTGGGTGACATGGCCGGACCCGGACGCGCGGGAGGGCTCGCCCGACCGGGAACTGCTGGACTTCGTGCGCGCGATGGTGTGGCTGCGCAAGGACCATCCGGTCTTCCGCAGGCGCCGTTTCTTCCACGGCCGGCCCGTGGAGGGCACGCACGACGACCTGTCGGACATCGCCTGGTTCACCCCCGAGGGCAAGGAGATGACCCAGCGGGACTGGGACACGGCACCCGCCTCCGCGCTGACGGTGTTCCTGAACGGCAACGCGATCTCCGAGCCCGGGGTGCGCGGGGAGCGGATCGGGGACGACTCCTTCCTGCTGATGTTCAACGCCTCGCCCGCGCCGCTGGACTTCGTGGTGCCGGTCAACCACGGCCGGCAGTGGCAGGTCGTGGTGGACACCGCCCGGGCGGACGGGGTGCTGCCGGACGGCGACCAGAAGGTGCAGGCCGGTGACCGCCTGACCCTGGTGGACCGGAGCATGACGGTGCTCCGGCGGCCGGTCTAGGGACGTCCCCCGCGCCGGTTCCGGCCGGCCGGGGGCGGGGTCGTCTCCGTGGTGCGTCGGGCCCACCGCGGAGGGGGCGGGCACGAGGCCGTCGGGACCCGGCCGGGCGGCCGGTGCCGCCGACCGCGCGCGTGCACCCGTGCGGGGGACGATGACACGAAGGGCGGCAGGGCGGGTACGTAGGTTGGCATGACACCTGAGCGACCCGACCTGATGGCGCCCACGGCCACCTACCGGCTGCAGCTGCAGCCCGCGTTCCCGTTCACGGCCGCCGCGGCCGCCGTGCCGTACCTGGCCTCGCTCGGCGTCTCGCACCTGCACCTGTCGCCCGTGCTGGAGGCCGTGCCCGGTTCCACGCACGGCTACGACGTGGTCGACCCCGCGCGCGTGCGCGAGGAGCTGGGGGGCGAGGAGGGGCTGCGCGCGCTGTCCCGCACGGCGCGGGAGCACGGTCTGGGCCTGGTGGTCGACATCGTGCCCAACCACATGGCCATGGCGCCGCGGCACAACCACGCCCTGTGGGAGGTGCTGCGGGAGGGGCCCAAGTCGCCGTACGCGCGCTGGTTCGACATCGACTGGGAGGCCCAGGGCGGCCAGATGCTGCTGCCGGTGCTCGGGCAGCCGGTCGGCTCGGTGATCGGCGAGCTGCGGGTCGACGGCGACGTGCTGCGCTACCACGACCACGCCTTCCCGCTGCGCGAGGGCACCGCGGAGCTGCCGCTGCCGCGGCTCCTGGACGCGCAGTGGTACCGGCCGGTGTGGTGGCGGCTGGCCCGCACCGAGCTCAACTACCGGCGCTTCTTCAGCATCTCGGAGCTCATCGGGGTGCGGGTCGAGGACCCGGAGGTCTTCGACGCCACGCACGCGAAGATCCTCGAGCTGCTGCGGGAGGGCGTGGTCGACGGGCTGCGCGTCGACCACCCCGACGGGCTCGCCGACCCCGACACGTATCTGCGGCGCCTGCACGAGGCGACCGGTGGCCGCTGGACGGTGGTGGAGAAGATCCTGGCGGACGGGGAGCGCCTGCCGGCCTCCTGGCCCGTCGCGGGCACCACCGGATACGACGCCCTGCGGCACGTCGACGGCCTCTTCACGGACCCGGCGGGATTCGGTGAACTCCTCGGCCAGTACCGGCGGTTCGCGGCCCCGCAGGCGGACCGGGGCGGCGACTGGGCGGCGACGGTACGGCGGGCGGCGTACAAGGTGATCACGCACGAGCTGGCCACCGAGATCAGCCGGCTGACCCGGGTCGCCAGCGGGCTGTGCGCCGCCTCCCCGGACCCGGCGCTGCGCGACCGCGCCCCCTGGGCGCTGCGCACGGCGCTCCAGGAGCTGCTGGTCCGTATGGAGGTCTACCGGCCCTACGCCTCCGGGGACGCGGCCTCGGTGGTCACCGAGGAGGCCGCCGCCGAGGCCCGGCTCGCCTTCGTCGTCCCGGAGGAGGGCGGCGCGGTCGACGTGGTGCGCGACCTGGTGCTGGGGCGGGCCGGTGACGGTCCCGGCCACGAGGAGTTCCGGACGCGGTTCGCGCAGACCGCGTCGGCGCTGCGCGCCAAGTCCGTGGAGGACACCGCGTTCTACCGCTACGTGCCGCTGCTGTCGGCGAACGAGGTGGGCGGGAATCCGGGGAGCCCGGCGGTCTCGCCCGAGGACTTCCACGGCTACTGCGCGCGCGTGCAGCGCGACTGGCCGGTGACGGGGACGGTCGTCTCGACCCACGACACCAAGCGCAGCGCCGACGTGCGGGCGGCCCTGGCGGTGCTCACCGAGTGCCCGCGGCGGTGGGCGGACGTCCTGGCCGAGGTGACGCGCGCGGGCGGGGGCGTGCCGGACGCGCAGCTCGCGTGGGCGGCCTGGCAGACGGTGTTCGGGCTCGGGACGGCGGCCGAGGAGCGGGTGCAGCAGGCCCTGCTGAAGCATGTGCGCGAGGCGGGGCTGCTGACGAGCTGGACGGAGCAGGAGCCCGCGTACGAGGAGGCGGTGGCCGCCTTCGTCGCGGCGGGGCCGTGCGGGCCCGCGGGCGAGCCCGTCATCGCCCTGCGGCGCGCGCTGGAGCCCCACGTCCGGGCGAACGTGCTGGGCACCGCCCTGGTCCAGCTGACGATGCCGGGCGTGCCGGACGTCTACCAGGGCACCGAGGGCGAGTCCCTGGCACTGGTGGACCCGGACAACCGGCGGCCCGTGAGCTTCCCGCCCCCGGACCCCGGCGACAAGAACGCGGTGACCTCGGCGGCGCTGCGGCTGCGCGCACGGCGGCCCGCCGCCTTCGGGGACGGGGCCACCCACACGCCGCTCGCCGCTCAGGGCCCGGCGGCGGCCCACTGTGTGGCGTTCGCGCGCTCGGGTGAGGTCGTCACGGCCGTGACGCGGCTGTCGCTGCGGCTGGCGGAGGCGGGCGGCTGGCAGGACACCCGGCTGCCGCTGCCGCCGGGGCGCTGGTCCGACGTGCTCGCTCCCGGGCGGGAGTTCACCGGGCACGCACGCGTGGAGGAGCTCTTCCGGCGGCTGCCGGTGGTGCTGCTGGAGCGGGTGGACGCGGAGCAGGCGCCCGGGCCCGGGCAGGCGGCACGCGCGTGACGGGTGGTCGCGGGGCGCCCCGCGCCGTCGCCGCGCGCCGCGGGGCCGCCGCGGCCACCGGCTCAGGGCCGCGCACGCTCCCGGGGCCCGGGCCGGACGGCCGGCGCGTCGTGCCGGGCGGCGACGCCCTGTTCGCGCCCGGGCTCGCGGCGTTCTTCCTGGTGCCCGGAGGTGGCGCGATCCACCGGCGGTGAATGCATCCGGGCGCCCCCTGGAGCCTCCCCCTCGGTGTCATTGACACGTCGCGGAGAGCGTGGGGTACTGCGGAAGGCGAAGCCGGGCGGAAGTGACGGGGGTGAGTCTCCTGCCTCAGCGGCGCTACCCCACCGTGACCCAACTCGTCGCGTGCGCAAGGTCGTTGGCCGTCCGCAGACCCAGCCTGTGCGCCCTGAGGGAGGTGGGGGCCTCCCGAGCGGGCAGGCCCCTGCACCTGCTGTCCGTGGGCCACGCCCGGCGGGCCGTGCTCGTCGTCTCCGGCGCCCACGCCAATGAGCCGACCGGCGCCTGCACGGTCCTCTCGCTCGCCGAACGGGTGCTGGCGGAGGAGGGGTTGCGCCGAGACACGTCCTGGCACTTCCTGCTCTGCGTGGACCCCGACGGAGCGAGCCTGCACGTCACCCCGGCGCCGCGCAGCCTCTACGACTACCACCTCGGGTTCTTCCGGCCGGCCGCCGAGGAGCAGCCCGAGTGGTCGCCGTCGGTGCTGCCGGCGCACCGCCTGCCGCCCGAGACGCGCGCGCTGACCCGGGTCATCGACGAGCTGCGCCCCTACCTGCAGGTCACCCTGCACGGAACCGATCTCGGCGGCAGCTGGGTGCAGCTGACCAAGGACATACCGGGCCTCGCCGAGCCGTTCGCCAAGTCCGCGGCGCAGCTGCACATCCCGGTGGAGACGGGCGCCTCGGACGCCGCGGGCTGGGCCGCGTCCGGGCCGGGGGTGCATGTGATGCCCGCCCCCGGTGCGGGCGCCGCGTACCCGAGCATGCCGGACGACGCGCGCCACAGCACCTGGTACGCCACGCACCGGTACGGCGGTCTCACGGCGGTGGTCGAGGTGCCGATGTGGGCGAGCGACCTGGTCGACGACCCGGCTCCGCATCCCGCGCCGGCCGCGGCGATACGGCGGGTGGCCCGCCGGCTGCTGCGGGACGCCGTCGAGGTGGACCGGGTGCTCGCGGAGGCACTGCCCCGTCTGGACGGCGCCGACGGGCCGCTGCTGCGGGCCGCCCGGTGGGTGCTGGACCTGGTTCCGGGCCTGGCCGCGGACTGGACGCACACGCCGCCCGCCGGCACCACGATGGCGTACGTCAGCAGTGTGGACGCGTTCGGCCGCCGGCTTCCGCTGCGCGCGGCGGCCATGCTGCTGCGGGTCCTGCGGGAGAACGGCGACCGGGCGGCACCGGGTCTGGAACGGCTCGTGGCGACCTGGAGCGCGGCCTTCGCGGAGCGCTTCCGGGCGCGCTGGGTGCCGCTGGAGCACCAGGTGGAGCACCAGGCCCGTACGGTCGTCACGGCGGCGCGGTACGCGCGCGGCCGCGCGGCGTGAGCACACCGCGCGGGCCCGCGCGACGGCCGCCGCGCCACCGGGGTCAGCCGTCGAGGGCGAAGACGGATCCGGTGCGCGCGCTCATGAAGCAGGCGCTGGAGAACGTCTGGGTGTAGTCGACCTTCCGGTTGCTCCACCGCCCGCGTGCGTGGACGGTCACCGGCGCGTAGACCATGGGGCAGTACGCGTCCTTCACCGGGATGCGGGAGATGTCGCCGCCGGCCGCCGCCAGCTCGCCGCACGCCTCGGCCGCGCGCGCGTGGCCCTCGGGCGGGTCGCACAGCAGCAGGGTGTCGCGGTCGCCGGCGGCGCGGGCGTCGCCCTTGGCCACCGTGAGGTAGAGCCAGTTGTCCGGCGGCAGGTGGTGGGAGACCGCCTGCGCCGGGGCCGCGCCCGCGAGCAGGAGCGCGGCCGCGAGCAGACCGCCCCGTACCGCTTTCGCCGTGGTGCCGGTCGCTAGTGTGGTGCTGGTCGTCATTCCCGGTGCATCGGCACGGTCGCCTGCGAACCCCAGCCCGGCTCACCCGAACGGGAGCACGCGGGCGCGTACCGCGCGGCGAGTTCGAACGCGGCGAGCACCACGCGCGACTGGTACTCCACCTGGCGCGCGACCGGGATCCAGCGCGCGCCGATGGCGTCGCGGTAGTCGGCGCACCACTCGTCGATGAGCCGGTCCAGGTCGCCCAGCACCCCGGCGGGGTCGCGGCCGGCGGCCGTCACCAGCTGGTGCAGCAGGCCCGCCGTGCGCAGCGCCAGGCGCCGCCCGGCGATGCGCAGGGCGGCCAGGTGGCCGCTGCTGAGCGGCGGCAGCGGGCGCGCGCCGGCGGCGACGTCGGGGTCCCACGTGTCGGCGAGGCCGGGGCAGACCAGTAAATAGTCGTCCACCGGGGCGAGCAGGGCGGCCGCGTCCGGCGTCCGCGCCAGGTGCGGCCGCAGCCGGGCCAGGAGCACCTCCAGAAGCCGTGTGTCGCGCCGCAGCGCGTGGCTGACGGTGCGCAGCACCGCGGCCCCGTCCGGGGGCGGTGAGCCGTCCTCCACGGCCGCCACGCCCCACATGGGCGCCTCGACGACCGCGGTCACCGTGCCGTGCCGGTAGGGGTGGAACCAGGTCGACTCGACGGCCGCCTCGGTGATGGCCGCGGCGAGGTCGCCGATGCGCGGCGGCGGGATGCGGTAGACGGCGGGGCCCAGGCTCGGCCAGTACAGCGTGTCGTAGGGGCCGAGTTCGCGCGGGATGCCGAGGCGGGCGGCGGCGCGGGCGACGCGCCCCGCGAGGCCCGGCAGGTCGTGGGTCAGCTCGACGAAGCCGCCGCCGACGTCGACGCCGTGCAGGGAGCACTGGAGGAAGGGCCGCAGTTCCTCGTGGAGGTCGAGCAGGGTGCGGGTCTCGGGCAGGGCGGCGCCGGCCGCGCCGTCGGGCAGCCACTCGGGCTGTTCGAGGAAGCCGGGCCTGAAGAAGTTCCGGAAGTACCGGCCGAGGCTGTAGGGGCCCTGCAGCCAGCCCTCGTTGCGGCGCAGGCCGTCGGGGTCCAGGGAGAGCAGCAGGTTCCAGGTGGCGTCGCAGCCCTCGGTGAACCGCGGGTCGGCCAGGGCGCGTTCGGCCAGCCGCAGCACGGTGCCGCCGCCGACGGGTTCGTTGGCGTGCGGGCCGGCGACGACGAGGGCCTGACGGCTGCCGTGACCGACGGAAAGCAGCCACATCGGGTTGCCCGCACGGGAGGTGCCGACGCGGCGCAGACGGGCGTCCGCGGGACGACGTGCGACGAGGGCTGCCGCCCGCGCGCCGAGTTCGTCGGCGGTCGGGTAGCGGAGGAGGGGCGGCAGGGCACACCTCCACAATGTGGCGCCGTCGTTTCACCTGATGTGCATGGCGTACGCACAGTCAGTCACGACTTGGGGGGTACGTCAACACCACGGAACGGAAACCGCCTTGGCCCATCGCAGCACGTCAACGTGATGTCATGCTCAGGCCAAAGCTCTTCCGGGCACTCGGTCGCATTCAGTCGCAGGCGAGCCGGAACGACATCCGTCCGAAGCCGACCTGATCACCTTCACGCACCACCGCGGCACCGATGACCCGTCGCCCGTTCACCGTCGTGCCGTTGGTCGAGCCGAGGTCGCGCAGCACCCACATGCCGCCCTGGCGGCGCAGTTCGGCGTGCACACGGGACACCGTTTCATGCGTGAGGCGCAGTCCGTTGGCCGGATCGCGACCGATGCGCAGCGGGTGGCCGTTGCCCGGGTGCGGCAGCAGCAGCTTGGGCAGGCGCTCGGCCTGCCACGCCCTGCGCAGCCGTACGGTGAAGCCGGAGACCGCCTCCACGCCGCCGAACACCAGGCGCGCGAGACGGTTCTCCCGGGGGAGGTCGGCGGTGAGCACGGCGAGTTCGTCGAAGCGGCGCGCGGCGAGCGCCAGCTCCATGCGGCGGATGAACGTGTCGTGCGACAGCCGCCCCATGGCGACGCCTTCGCGCAGCACCTTCAGCGCCTTGTCGCGCTCCGCGTCGGACAGCCGCGCGGGGTACGTGTGGAACTCGAAGGACGACGTCACGTTCGTGATTGTCGGTCAGTGAACTCCGGGTGTCCAGGAAACGGGAAAACGCCGGGCACGCCCGCGTGCCTGACGACACCCACCGCAAAACTCCGGATGCAAAAGCGGATTGATCTCGTTTGGAGCACCATGGACGGGCTACGTCACGGTGAGCAGACGAAGGGGAACCGTCCGTGCAGTTCGAGGTGTGGGCACCACAGGCCGAGCGCGTCACGCTCCGGTGCGACGACGACACGCGCGCGCTGGAGCGCGATCCCGGACGGGAGGGGTGGTGGCGGACGGAGGCCGAGGCACGCGACGGCTCGCGGTACGGCTACGCGCTGGACGACGGTCCCGTGCTGCCCGACCCGCGGTCGCGCCGGCAGCCGGACGGCCCCGACGGCCTGAGCGCCGTCGTCGACCACCAGCGCCACGTCTGGCGCGCCGAATGGGCCGGGCGCCCGCTGCCGGGCGCGGTCCTCTACGAGCTCCACGTCGGCACGTACACCCGCGAGGGCACCCTGGACGCGGCCGCCGAGCGGCTCGGCCATCTCGTCGAACTCGGCGTCACGCACGTCGAGTTGATGCCGCTGTGCCCCTTCCCGGGCCGGCACGGCTGGGGCTACGAGGGCGTCTCGCTGTGGGCGGTGCACGAGCCGTACGGCGGCCCCGAGGCGCTGAAACGGTTCGTCGACCGGGCGCACGAACTCGGCCTGGGCGTGGTCCTGGACGTCGTGCACAACCACCTCGGGCCCTCCGGCAACCACCTCCCCCGGTTCGGGCCGTACTTCACCGACACCCACCACACGCCGTGGGGTTCCGCCGTGAACCTCGACGCGCCGGGGTCGGACGAGGTGCGCGACTACCTGCGCGAGAGCGCCCTGTCGTGGCTGCGCGACTACCGGATCGACGGGCTGCGCCTGGACGCCGTGCACGCGCTGGCGGACACGCGCGCGTGCCACTTCCTGGAGGAGCTGTCGACGGCCGTGGACGCGCTCGCCGCCGAACTGGGCCGCCCGCTGTTCCTGATCGCCGAGTCCGACCTGAACGACCCGCGGCTGATCACCGCGCGCGAGGCGGGCGGCCTCGGTCTGCACGCGCAGTGGAACGACGACTTCCACCACGCCCTGCACACCGCGCTGACCGGCGAGTCCCAGGGCTACTACGGCGACTTCGCGCGCGCTCCCATGGCGGCGCTCGCCAAGACGCTCACCGGCGGCTACTTCCACGACGGCACGTACTCCAGCTTCCGCGGCCGGCGCCACGGACGCCCCCTGGACCGTACGCGCGTGGCCGCGCACCGGCTCCTCGGCTACGGCCAGACGCACGACCAGGTCGGCAACCGCGCGCTGGGCGACCGCCTGTCCGCCTCGCTCTCCCCCGGCCTGCTGGCCTGCGCGGCCACGCTGGTGCTGACCGCGCCCTTCACGCCGATGCTGTTCATGGGCGAGGAGTGGGCGGCCGGCACCCCCTGGCAGTTCTTCACCGACCACACCGATCCCGAGCTCGCCGAGGCCGTACGGCGCGGCAGACGGCGGGAGTTCGCCTCCCACGGCTGGGCGGAGGAGGACGTACCGGACCCGCAGGACCCAGCGACCCGCGACCGCTCCTGCCTCGACTGGGCGGAGCCCGCCCAGGAGCCCCACGCGCGCGTGCTGGACTGGTACCGGCGGCTCATCGCCCTCCGGCACGAGCAGGCCGACCTCACCGATCCCGACCTCGCCGACATCAAGGTGGCCCACGACGAGCGGCAGCGCTGGCTCGCCTTCCGCCGCGGGGACGTCCGCGTGGCCGTGAACCTCGCCAAGGAACCGGCGCAGATCCCCCTGGGCCCGCGCCACGCGCGCGTGCTCGCCGCGTGGGAGCCCGTCGGGGCGCCGGGCCCGGACGGGGTGCTGCACGTGCCCGGGGAGTCGGCCGTGGTGCTGCTGCAGGGCTGAGCGGCGCCGGGGCCGCCACAGGCCCTGGCCCGCCCTACCGGACGTCCCCCTCGCCGTCCCGGAACTCCGTCACCCGCTCCAGCAGGATCGCCTCCCAGGCCCGGCGGAGCCGGAGCCGCAGCAGCGGCAGGACGGCCGGGTCGCCGCCCTGGAGGGCTGCGGCGAGGCGGACCACCGCGTCGCAGCGGGCCAGCCAGAGGCCGCGCAGGCAGGGGCGGGCTCCGTAACCGGCGAGGGTCGCGGCGCGAACGGCGGCCGGCGAGCCGACGGCGGCGGCCAGTCCGGCGATGTCCTCGGCGGGGTCGCCGACGGCCGCGTCGGACCAGTCGAGGACGCCGCGCACCCGGCCGTCGGGGCTGACCACCAGGTGCTCGCCCGTGAGGTCGTGATGGACGAGCACCGCGGTGCCGGGCTGCGCGGCGAGCTGCACGGCGGCCGGGCCGGTGAACTGCTGCAGACGTGCCGGATCGAACTCGTCGGCCGCGGAGAGCCGCTCGGCGGCGCGCTCGGCGGCCCGGCGCAGGGCCTCCAGGGAGCGCGGCGCGAGGCGCGGGACGCCGAGCGTCTCGGCCTGCCGGGCGGGCACCTCGCGCAGCCCGCCGAGCAGCCCCGCGAGGTCGGCCTCGCCGACGGCGGACACGTCGTGCTCCTCGCCCGAGCCGCCGGGCACCTTCGTGTCCAGCGTGTAGGTCAGCCCGGCCGCCCACTCGCCGTGCGCCACGCTGGTGGGCACGGCGACCGGCAGGTGCGGGCGCAGCAGGTCGCGCAGGCGCAGTTCGCGGCGCTGGCGGACGGCGGCCTCGCGGTCGGGCGCGAGGCGCAGCACATGCCGGGCGCCGACCCACCAGGTGCCGTGCCCGGCCCCCTCGGCGACCGGCCGCACCTCCGGTCCGGCGCCGGCGGCGCCGTCCTTGAGCAGGGAACTGACCAGCCGGCGGACGGTGTCCGCGGTGGGTGTCGGTGCCTGGGTCATGGTCCGCGCCGTTGTCGCTCGGGGGTCTGCTGGGGCTCCTGCTGGTCGCTCAGTCCACTATGACCATCTCGCGGGTCGTGTCGTTCAGCCGCCGCCCGCCGTCCTCGGTGACGGTGACGATGTCCTCGATGCGCACACCGAACCGGCCGGGCAGATAGATGCCGGGTTCCACGGAGAAGCACATTCCGGGCACCAGGGGCTGCCGCTCCCCCTCGATCATGTACGGCGGCTCGTGCGTGGTGACGCCGATGCCGTGGCCGGTGCGGTGGATGAAGTACTCGCCGTACCCGGCGCCGGCGATCACCTCGCGGGCGGCCCGGTCGACGTCCTGGCAGGCGGCGCCCGGCCGCACCGCCCGGAACCCCGCCTCCTGGGCCTCGCGCACCAGGTCGTGCACCCGGCGCTCCTCGTCGGTGGGCTCGCCGACGTGGACCGTGCGGGAGGTGTCGGAGCCGTAGCCGTCCTTGAGGCCGCCGAAGTCCAGGACGACCATGTCGCCGTCCTCGATGACGCGGTCGCCGACCTCGTGGTGCGGATCGGCGCCGTTCGGGCCGGAGGCGACGATGGTGAAGTCGACCTGCGAGTGGCCGTACGTCCGCAGCAGGTCGGCGAGGTCCGCGCCGACGGCGGACTCCGCACGGCCGCCGAAGGGGACCTTCCGGATCTCCTCGAAGGCCGCGTCCGCCGCCGCGCCGGCGGCCGCCATCAGCTCCAGCTCCGCCGCGTCCTTGACGGCGCGCAGCATCGGCAGCGCCTCGGTGAGGGCGTCGTAGGTGGTGCCGGGCAGCGTCCGCTGCAGGCCCAGCAGGTGCATCGCCCAGGTGTTGTCGCTGACGCCGAAGCGGCCGCTGCCGGACAGGAGCGCGGCGGTCGCGGCGTAGGGGTCCTTGCCGTCGGTCCAGTCGCGCAGGTTCAGGGCGGGCGCGCCGGGCGCCCGGGCGGCGTCCGGCGCCTCCAGCGTGGGGACGACCAGGACGGGGGCCCGGCCCTGGGCGATGACGAGCAGGGTGAGCCGTTCGGTGATCGCGGTGGGGGCGTAGCCGGTCAGCCACACCAGGTCCGGTCCGGGCGCCACCAGGAGCCCGTCGAGACCGGCGTCGGCGGCGGCCCGCGCGGCGCGGTCCATACGGGCCCGGTAGTCGTCGGCGGTGAAGGGCGGGCGCGTGCTGCCGGTCATCCGGGCCTCCCTGGACGGTTGAAGGGACCACATGGGACTACGGGCAGCATCCTGCCCGGACAGCGGGGGCCGCGCGACCGGTCTGCGGGTCTTTCGCGCCCCGTGGCGTCCACGGCGTCAGCTCTCCAGGGCGAGCCGGACGCCGAGGAGCAGCAGCACCCCGCCGGAGATCTGCTCCAGGCGCCGGCGCACCCCGGCGCGTGACAGGACGGCCCGCATCCGGCCCACGAACCAGACGTACAGACCGTGGTGGCCGACCTCGTGGACCGCCCAGAGGGCGGCGAGCCCGGCCGTCGCGGGCAGGTGCGGCCGCGGGCACGAACTGCGGCAGGAAGGACACGGCGAAGACCGCCGCCTTGGGGTTGGCGAGGTTCATCAGCAGCCCCGCCCGGTAGGCCGCCCCGCCGCTCGTGCCGGCGCCCTCCCAGGCGTCGTCCGCGGGCGCGCCCTTCGCGCGCCGCGCCTGCCGCAGCGCCCGCACCCCGAAGCCGACCAGGACGGCCGCGCCCGCGACGCGCAGCACGTCGTAGGCCGCCTCGGAGGCGGCGAGCAGCCCGGTCAGGCCGAAGGCGGCGACGATTCCCCAGAGGAAGATGCCCGTCTCGTTGCCCAGCACGGTCAGGAAGCCGTCGCGTCTGCCGCGCAGCGACTGCTTGATGATGAGCACCGTGCTGGGGCCCGGCGCGGCGGCGACGAGGGTGCAGGCGCCGAGGAAGGCGAGGAGGGTGCGCGGCATGAGGGTCGTCGTGGCCGGTGCGGCCGGGCGGGGCCAGTGCTTTTCCGGTGGTCACACGACGAATCCGGGAACGGCCGTCAGCTGCTGGTAGGCGCCGCCGCGGTGCCGGATCGTCAGGACGACCCCGGAGCCGGGGCGGGCGTGCGCCACCGCGCGGGCGAGGTCCGCGGCCGAGGCGACACGGGTCCCGCCGAACGCGAGGAGCACGTCGCCGCGGACCAGTCCCGCCGTGTAGCCCGGACCGGGGACGTGGACGCCGACGATCAGGGCTCCCGTCCGGTCGGCGTCGACCGCCTCCAGGCCGAGGGTCGCGGTGGCGGGCGCCGGGGGCGCGGACGAGGCGGCGGGGGCGGGTGCGGCCGGGGGCGCGGAACCGGGGCGGTGCGCGGCGGGCGGCCGCTGCGGGGCCCGGTGCCGCAGATCGGCGAGCTTGCTCATCCCCATCACCGTCGCGCCGAGCGTCCCGATGCCGACCCCGGACAGCACCAGGACCGCCGCGACGAGCAGCCCGGACACCAGGGTCCGCAGCCGCCGGGCCCGCTTCCGCGCGGCGTGCGGGTGCCGAACGGGCGCGGCGGGCCGGGTGCCGCGGCCGGGGTCCTGGCCGGGCATCGGCTTGGGCCGCAACGCAGTCTGTTCCATGGATCGCCTCCTGCTGAAGCTCTACCCGTGGGCCCCGGCGCGCGACGAGTCACGAAAGAGTGAGACTGACTCCGTCAGAGGACGGGCACGGCGGGCGGCCGGTCCGGGAGGAAGCCGTGGGCGCGCCGGGCCAGGTAGCCGGACTGGTAACGGTCCACCTTCCGATGCCAGTTCAGGATGCCCGCGAGCCAGTTCTGCAGGTCTCCCACATAGCCCTCCATCGCCTCGCGTGCCTGCGGCGAGAGAGCGAAGTCGTCGTACACGACGGGCAGTTCGTGGGCGACGACGTGCTCGAACTGCTCCATGCGCCGGGTCATCAGGTCGTGGACGACTCCGAGCGCGGTCGGGTAGTCGACGCCGAAGAAGTTCTGCACCACGAGGATCGCGTTGTGGATCTCGCCCTCGTACTCGATCTCCTTCTGGTAGGAGAAGACGTCGTTGAGCAGGCAGGCGTAGTCGACGGCGGCGTTCTCCAGGGAGCGGACGGGGCCGCTGCGGTAGACCTCCGGCGGGACGGCGGGGCCCCGGCCCCTGCGGCACAGGCTCAGGGTGAGGTCGGAGCCGAAGGTGGCGCGGCGCATCTCCAGGTAGTCGACCGGGTCGGGGATGCGGCCCTGCATCTGGTTGGACAGCTCCCAGACCCAGCTCTCGGTCATCGCGTTCACCGAGTCCCTGAGGGAGCGCCGGTCCTCGGCGGACATCCCCGGCGTGGTCCGCCTCCACAGGTCGCTCAGGCCGCGCTCCATCGCATTGAGCGGGGTGGCGGGCGGCTCACCGTCGAGGGGCATGCACTCCGAGAGCCGGCGGGTGGTCAGCCGGGCGGCGGCCAGGTCGCGGCGGTGGCCGTACACGAGCGGGTAGTAGTCGTCGGCGTACGTCCCCCAGGCCAGCCAGCGGGAGCTCAGGTCGAGGGCCTCCGGCGTCGCGTCCGGGTCGATGCCCGCGGAGCACAGCGGCAGGTCGTAGGCGGCGAGCCGGTCCTCGTCCCAGACGCCCTCCTGGAGCATGCCCATGGCGTGCATCCAGGCGGTGAGCCGGGGGCGGGCCGCCTCCAGGTGCGGGCTCACCTCGACCGGGAAGGGCATGTGGAAGGCGGGCAGCACGGACGGTCCGACCTTCTGGTACGGCACGTGCGTGTAGGCGCGCAGGCGCTCGGCGCCGGCCGCGGCGAGCAGGGCGCCGACGTCGGCGGCGGCGCCCGCGCCGGTCGCGCCGTGCCACGGATTCCCGGACCGTGCGCGGGCGTTCATGTAGCGGCTGGAGCGCATGTGCCATTCGTGGCCGCCGGACTGCCAGTCCTGCAGGCCCCGCGTGTACGCGGCGACCGCCGCCACCTCGGGCGCGGTGAGGCCCAGGTCCACCGCCAGCGCGGGCACTTCGGTCAGCGCGGTGTGCTCGAACTGGTGGAGGCGGGAGGTGAGGATGTCGTTGACGGTGTCGGCGGCCTGCTGGGTGGTGCAGCCGAAGAAGGTCTCCAGGACGAGCACGCCGTTGCTGTTCTCGCCCTCGTCCTCGACCTCGCGCTGGTAGGAGAACAGGTCGTTGCGCAGGTGGACGGCGTCGGCGAACGTCTCCATCAGCACCCTCAGGGGGCGCGCGGTGGCCGCCGCGGCGGGGACCTCCGCCGTCGCGTACTCCACGAGTCCCGCGGACCAGGGGGCGCCGCCCACCTTGCGGCGCATCTCGATGTACTCGACGGGGTTGGCGACACGTCCCTCGTTGATGTTGGACAGCTCCCACAGGGACTCGTTCAGGAGGTGCTCGGTGGCGACGGCGAAGCGGCGGCGCCAGTCGGCGGACATGGCCGGCACGGTGCGCGTCCACAGGTCGGCGAGGCCGGCCTCGACCGGGTTGCGCGGCTCGGGCATCGGGGTGGCGAGGTCCATCGGCATGAACAGCGGGAGCCGGTCCAGATGGGCCTTGCCGCCCGCGCGGTCCTGGGTGCGCTTGAAGATCTCCAGGAAGTGGTCGTCGAAGAAGAAGACCCACACGTACCAGTCGGTGATCAGCGACAGGGCCGGGCCGTCGCACTCGGGGTGGGTGTAGGCGCAGAGCAGTCCGTAGTCGTGGGCGTCGAGGTCGGCCTGCTCCCAGATCCCGGACCCCTCCAGCATGCCCGTCTCGCGTGCCCACTCGGTCGAATGGGCGCGTGCCTCGTCGACGTGCGGGTTCAGCCGGGCGGGGTGCGCCATGTAGAAGTGCGGGAGTTCGAAGGGCTGGTGCGTCATGGCCGGGCCCTACCCGGGGCTTCTCGGCGCCATCCGCCGGCCCGGACATGATCACACCATCGCGTGAATCGGGCGGGAGCCGGGCGGGATTCCGGGCAGGGCGCGCCGAAGCGGTGGCGGGTCCGCCGGCCGTCTCAGCTCCCCCGCACCGCCCGCCCCACCTCCGAGCGCAGCGCGACGAACCGGGGCAGCCCCCGGGTGCCGATCTGCTCGCGCCTGCCGGGGAGTTCGACCGGCAGGTCGAGGACGACGCGGGAGGCGGGCCCCGGGGACAGGACGACGACGCGGTCGCCGACGTAGACGCTCTCGTCGATGTCGTGGGTGACGAGGAGGATGGTCGCGCCGTCGGTGCGGTGCACCTCCAGGAGCAGGTCCTCCAGGTCCTCGCGGGTCTGGGCGTCCAGCGAGCCGAAGGGTTCGTCCATGAGCAGCAGCGCGGGGCGGCAGACCAGGGCGCGGGCGATGGCGACGCGTTGCTGCATGCCGCCGGAGAGCTGCCAGGGGTGGCGGCGGCCGGCCGCCTCCAGGCCGACGCGTTCCAGGATGCGTTCGGCCTCCGCGCGCCGCTCGGCCCGGCGCAGGCCGCGGCGGCGCAGCGGCAGGGCGACGTTGTCGCGGACGGTGAGCCAGGGGTAGAGGGAGCGGCCGTAGTCCTGGAAGACGACGGCCAGGTGGTCGGGTACGCCGGTGACGGGGGTGCCGTCGAAGGTGACGGAGCCCGTGTACGCGGGCTGCAGGCCCGCGACGGTGCGCAGCAGGGTGGACTTGCCGCAGCCCGACGGGCCCACGACGCACAGGAGTTGGCCTTCGGGGACGGTGAGGGTGATGTCGTGCAGAACGGCCTGGTCGCCGTAGCGCTGGCCGAGGGCGTCGAGGCGGAGCTTCATGGCGTGGTCCTTCCCCGGCCGACGAGCCGCCTCTCCACCGCGAGCAGCGCGGTGTTCAGGACGTAGCCGAGGACGCCGAGCAGCAGCAGCGCCGCCCAGACGGTGAGCAGGTCGGAGCGGGACTGGGCGTCGGTGAGGGTGAAGCCGATGCCGTCGGCGGCGCCCGGCAGCAGTTCGGAGAAGACCATGAGGATGAGGGAGAGGGAGAGGCTCAGGCGCAGGCCCGCGAAGATGCGGGGCAGCGCGGAGGGCAGCAGCAGGAAGCGCAGCCGTTCGACCGGGTTCAGGCGCAGCACGGCGGCGACGTCGAGCCGGAGCGGATCGGTGTTGCGCGCCCCTTCCGCCGTGTTGATCAGGACCGGCCAGACGGCGCTGAAGGCGATCGCCACGATCTGCATCGGCGTTCCGAGGGCGAGGACGACGACGAAGACGGGCACCAGCGCGGGCGGCGGCACGGCCCGCGCGAACTGCAGCACGGGATTGCACAGCGCGTACGCCCGCCGCGACCGCCCGACCGCGAGGCCCAGCGCGATCCCGGTGACGGCGGCGATCGAGAATCCGGCCGCCATCCTTCCGAGGCTGGGCAGGATGTCGGCCACGGCGGCGTCGGTGAGGAACCCCCGGCCGACGGGGCCCGAGAACCACAGCGCGTGTGCCCGGGCGGCGATGCGGCCCGGGGGCGGGAAGTAGACGCTGGCGTGCGCCTGCGCGGCTCCCTGCCAGAGCGCGACCGCCACGACGAGCACCACGACACGCAGCAGGACGTGACCGCCGGCGCGCCGGGCCGACGGCGCGCCCCGCGCGGCCCCGCGCACCGGTGCGGCGGCCCTCTTCACGGCCGCACCCCGCGGGCGTCCGCACGCCGCTCCGGCGTCCAGGGGAACAGCCGGCGCTCGCCCCACACCAGGACCGCGTTGATGACGAGGCCGAGGGCGCCCGCCCAGACCACTCCGGCCAGCACGTCGCGGGTGCCGTCGGTGGCCAGGCCCGCCTGGGCGATGAAGATGCCGAGGCCCCGGCCGAAGCCGGAGAGCAGTTCGGTGGCGACGGCGAGGATGAGCGCGACGGCCGCCGAGATGCGGATGCCGGCGGCGATGAAAGGTGCCGTGCCCGGCAGTTCGACCCGCAGCAGCACCGAGAGCCGGCCGAAGCCGAAGGCGCGCAGGGTGTCCTTGGCGAGCGGGTCGGTCTCGCCGAGGCCGTAGACGGTGTTGAACAGGACGGGCCAGACGCACGCGTACGTGATCAGGGCGACCTCGGTCGCGGTGCCCGTGCCGAGCAGCAGGGAGACCAGCGGGATGAGCGCGACCGAGGGCAGCGGCCGCAGGAACTCCACGAGCACACGTACGGCGGAGTCGACCAGCGGCACGCTGCCCAGCAGCAGGCCGAGCGGGACGGCGATCGCGACGGAGAGCCCGAGACCCAGCGCCCACGCCTTCAAGGTGGCGCCGACGCCGTCCAGGAAGGCGCTGTCTCCCCCCAGCTCCACGGCTCGGGCCAGGACTTCGGAGGCGGGCGGCAGATAGCTGCGGCGCACGAGGCCCGCGCGGCCGACCGCCTCGCAGGCGCCGAAGGCCAGCAGCACGCCGAGCAGCCCCAGCAGCAGTTCCTGACGTCGCCCGAGCCGCCTCACCTGACGTTCAGCCGCTTCATCGGACGAGCAGCGTCGCCGGGTCGAGGTTCTTCGTCAGCAGCCCCTGTTCCTTCATGAGTCCGGTCAGCCGCCGCAGCTGCGCCGCGTCGGTGCTGGCCGGGTACACCGGCAGCCGGATCTTCCGTGCCTGATCGGCGGTCACCTTGGTGTACTTGGGCAGTTCCTCGCGTACGGCGTCCGGGTCCCGGGTCGCGATCCTCGACGCGGCCTCGATGGCGCGCCGGAAGGCCGCCGCCTCCTTGGCGTGCCCGGCGGCGAACTTCTTCGTGGTGACGTATCCGCTGATGGGCAGCGACCGGACGGGCGCGGAGCCGCCGTCGAGCAGCACCGTCGCCTTCAGGTCGCCCTGGATCGCGCTGTCGAAGGGCTCCACCGCGTGCACGGCGTCGACCTGGTGGCGCTCCAGGGCCGGGCCCATCTGCGGGAAGGCGATCTGCCGGTAGACGGGCCGGCCGACGCCCTTGGCGTCGAGGATCGCGTTCAGGGTCAGCGACTGGACGTTGTTGAGGATGTTGACGGCGACCTTCTTGCCCGCGAGGTCGGCGACGCTCTTGACGGCGGAGTCCTTCGGCACCAGCACGTCCATCATGTGCGGCGCCACCCGTACGCCCTCGGCGAGGATGCGGACGTCGAGGGTGCCCTTCTCGTCGGCCTGGAGGAAGGTCACGTAGTTCGCGCTGGCGATCACGTCGACCTGACCGTTGGCCAGCGCGGGCAGTGCCTGGATGCTCTGCTGGACCGGCTGGATGCTGACGTCCAGGCCCTCCTTCCTGAACAGCCCGCGGTCCCGGGCGAGGTAGAGCGCCGCCGAGTCGGTCAGCGGCAGCGCGGCGACTCTCAGCCGCGTGCCGGGGGCACCGGTGGACGCCGCGTGGTCCTTGCCGTCACCGCAGGCCGCCAGGAGCAGGGTCAGGGCGGCCAGAACGACCGCCGGTCCTCCGAAGCCCGGCTCTGATCGACGTAAGCCCATGCGGGCATGACTACCAAAGATTTGTCATGATCACTACAGCACGATCGGTGCAACCGTCAATCTTTGGAGAAAAACGAAAGGGCTTCCGCGGCCGTCCACGCGAGCGCGTCCGGCAGCGCGTCCGAGGCGACCGGCAGCCACAGGGAGCAGGAGGAGAGCCCGGCGTCGGCCAGGGCGGCCAGCTCCTCCCGTACGCTCCCGGCGCTCGCCTCCACCCCTCCCAGCGGGCGCCCCGGCAGCCGTACGGCCGGTGCGAAACCCGGTGGCACGAGGAAGAGCCCGGCCGTCAGTTGCAGGGTCCGCGGGTCGCGTCCGGCCCGCTCGCCGAGGGCGGCGAGCCGCTCCCGCACCGCCCGGAGCCCGGCGGCGTCGACCCCCGAGCCGTGCCAGGCGTCCGCGTACCGCAGGGCCCTGCGCAGCGCCGCGTCGCTCTGCCCGCCGACCCATACGGCCGGTCCGCCCTCGGTGCGCGGCAGCACTCCCAGCCGCGCCGCACCCTCGCCCCGCCACAACTGCCGTACGGCGGCCAGCTGTTCGTCCGCCCGCCGGCCCCGCTCTGCGAAGGGCACGCCGACGGCCGCGTACTCCCGCGTGTCCCAGCCGGTGCCGACGCCCAGGGTGAAACGGCCGCCGGAGAGACGGTCGAGGGTGGCGGTCTGGTGGGCGAGGACGACCGGGTTGTGGAGCGGCAGCACGAGCACGCTGGTCACCAGCCCGATGCGCCCGGTCGCACCGGCCACGGCGGACAGCGTGACCAGCGGGTCGGGGGTCACCCCCAGATCGCCCGCGACCGCGTGGCCGCTCGCGAAGACGTGGTCGAAGCCCAGCTCCTCGGCCCTGCGCGCGGTCTCCAGGACCCCGTCGATCTCGGTCTCCCGTGCGGGCCACAGACGGTGCGGTGCCACTCCGATGCGCAACATGTCGTTTGTTCCCCCAGAACCCGTCGTCCGGCGACGCCGACACAGGGGTCAACACCGCCACCGCGGCGGGCATGCCCGCCGCGCGCTGTCTTGCCGCCGCCGTGTCCGCCACGCCACGGTGGTCGCATGAACGTGCGCGAGGCACCACCGGTCCCGGACGTCTTCGACCCGCGGCAGTACGCCGCCGGGGTGCCGCATGCCGCCTACCGCGTCCTGCGCGAGCACCACCCCGTGGCCTGGCAGGACGAGTACGAGGTGCTGGGCTGGCCGGCCGGGCCGGGCTTCTGGGCGGTGACCCGGCACGCGGACGTCGTCCGTGTCCTGAAGGACGCGGCGACGTACTCCTCGTGTCTCGGCGCGACCCAGATCCGCGACCCGGACCCGGCCGACCTGCCCTTCATCCGGCGCATGATGCTCAATCAGGACCCGCCGGAGCACGGGAGACTGAGGCGGCTGGTCAGCCGGGCCTTCACCCCGGGGCGCATCGACCGGTTCGCGGCCGTCGCGCGGGAGCGGGCCGGGTCGCTGTTCGCGCGGGCGGTGCGGGACGCCCGCGGGAGGGACGGCACCGTCGACCTCGTGGGCGCCGTGACCGACGACTACGCCCTGCTCAACCTCGCCGACCTGCTCGGCGTGCCGGACAGCGACCGCGGGCTGCTGCTGCACTGGACGCAGCGCGTCATCGGCTACCAGGACCCGGACGAGGCCGAGGCGCCCGTGCTCGACGCGGCCGGCAAGCCGGTCAACCCCCGCTCCCCCGCGATGCTCCGGGACATGTTCGACTACGCCCAGCAGCTCGCCGCGCACAAACGCCGCCACCCCGCCGACGACGTACTGACGACTCTCGCGCACGAGCCCGAACTCGCCGACGCCGAACTGGAGATGTTCTTCTTCCTGCTCACCGTCGCGGGCAACGACACCGTCCGCAGCGCCGGTCCCGGCGGGCTGCTCGCCCTGGCCGAGCACCCGGAGTCCTGCGCGCTGTTGCGCGCGGGCAAGGCGCAACTCCCCGCGGCCGTCGACGAGTTGCTGCGCTGGCATCCGCCCGTGCTCACCTTCCGCCGCACGGCCGTCCGGGACACGGAGCTGGCCGGCCACCGCATCGGCGCCGGTGACAAGGTGGTCGTCTTCCACGCCGCCGCCAACCGCGACGCACGCGCCTTCGCCGCACCGGACCGCCTCGACCTCTCCCGCGCCCCGAACCCGCACGTCTCCTTCGGCGACGGCCCGCACGTGTGCCTGGGCGCGCACTTCGCCCGCCTGCAGCTGCGGGTGCTCTACGAGGAGGCGCTGCGCGCGCTGCCGGTGCTGCGCCCGGCGGGTCCGCCGAGACGGCTGACGTCCAACTTCATCAACGGCATCAAGTCGCTTCCGGCACAGGTCGCTTGAGCATCCGGTGGCTGCGGAGGCGAGCCTCAGGCGCGGACCTGGACGAGCGCGTGCGTGCCGCCGGTGCGCCACCGCTGCCCTTCCGCCGCCACCAGCGCGGCCTCCGTTGCGGGGTCCAGGCCGGTGATCACGTCCGACTTCAGAGTGCGCAGCGCGGCGACCGGGCCGGGGAAGTGGGCGGTGACCTCCTGGAACGGCGTGGTCGGCGGCCACCGCCGATCGCCCACCAGGCGCCGGTAGTTGAGATCGCCCTTCACGATCGTGACGGTGGCCGCGGCGAACTCCGCACGGAGGTCGCCGGGCAGGTCCGCGTACGGCAGCGGGCCGCCGGAGAAGGGGTGGGCCCGCAGGACGAGGCGGCCGTCGGTCATCGCCGCCCACAGGATGCGGCCGTACTCGGCCGCGGCGCCCTGCGCACCGGCCAGCTTGCGCAGCGCGTCGAGCACGTCGGCCGTCGTCGCGTCGGAGACGTAGTAGGGATACGGCTTGATGTGCAGCACGGCGCGCGCGATGCGCCCGCCCTCCAGCAGATGCGCGATGAGCAGCAGGTCGGGGATGAGCTCACGGCCCGCGTTGTCCGCGATCAGGCACAGGGTGCCCGCCGCGGACGGCGGCAGCAGCGCCCACAGGTCCGCGCTGTCGTCCGCGACCAGGCCCCGGGCGGCGTCCGCGCCGCCGGTGTCTCCGGCGGAAAGGCGGAAGCCGAGGTCGGCGCGGTTGCCCCAGAGCGAGCCGTGCAGCAGCGCCCGGTCCTGGTCGCCCGCGGACAGCGCGTCCAGGGCGGCCAGCTCCGCGTCCGTCTCCGGCGAGTCCAGCTCGGCCAGCTTGAACGGGCGGAACGGATCGATGCCCTGCCAGGGCCCCGTCCCGAAGTAGCCCACCGCCTGGAGGAGTTGACGGTAGAAGTAGCTCTCCGACCAGAGCCAGGGCAGGTCGAACCAGGAACGGCCGACGTACCGCGCCGCGCCCCACTCCTGCCAGCGCTCCCCGTCGTGCGCACCGGCGGGCAGCGGTTCGACGACGCCCTTGGTGCAACTCGCGAGGAGCGCGTCGAGCGCGCGCTGCTGTGCGGGGCCGTACGGGAAGGCCTCCCGCACCTGCCGGATGATCGCGGGATGCCGCTCGGCGAGCACGCCGTGCGGGAACGAACCGGGCTCGTCGCCGAGGATCACGGGCGGGGGCGGGATGTCGGACATGTGCCTCACCCTAGGGGCTGTCGCGAACGTCCCGCCTGCCCGGCGGGCGGACGACGCAGCTTCCGCGCTGCGCCCTTGCGCCGCGGCGCTGGGTCCTGCGTGCCGGACCGGCCCGGCACGGGGAGGCGCTGCGGTCACCCGTGTCAGCCGACCCTGATCTCCCGCTCCAGCCGCGCGGCGAGGTTCAGGTAGCGGGCCCGGCGGGTCACCGGGACCAGGCCGCGGATCACGACGTACCACATCTCGGCCAGCCTGCGGGGCTGGCGGGCGACGGGTTCGAGCGAGCCGCCCACGACCCGGGTGCCGACGTAGAAGCTGACGAGGGAGTGGGCGACGGCGTCGACGTCGACGTCCGTGTGGAGGTCGGACTCCTTGGCTGCGCCGAGGAGTTTGCGGCCGGCCACGTCCCGGAATTCGGTGAACGGATGCTTGAGCGGCGGCCGCACCTCGACTCCCCCGGTGGTGAGCCGGAGTCCGGCGCGCGGTATCGGGCCCTCGACGGCGAGGCGGGCGATGCCGAAGGTGATGCGCATCAGGGTCTCGAGCGAGGAGTAGCCCTGGGCGTCCAGATCCCCCTCCACCTCACGCAGGGCCTTTGACTGCAACTCCATGATCGCGTGGGCCAGGTCCTCCTTGGCCGCGAAGTGGAAGTACAGGGCACCCTTGGTGACTTGGGCGTGCTCGACGATGTCGCTGAGGCTGGTCGACTCGTAGCCGTGACGGTCGAACAGGTCTGCTGCGGCCGTGATGATCGTCGCGCGGGTCTGCTCGGCTCGTAACTGCCTCGCCATCGACTGAACACTCCTGGGACTGGAAAGAACGGGGCATGCTGTTTTTTGTTACTCCCCGTGCACGATATCTCACCCGTTTGCGCCGGTCCACAGCGCCCCCGAAGAGCCCCGGCCCACCCCGGGCGCACCGGATTTCACGGCTCGCACCGCCCCTCTCCACCGCCTCCTCGCGCACAGGTCCGACCAGCTCGTCCCGTCGGCGAGTGGCGGCACGAAAGGGGGGCGACGCATCCCGGCGGGCGGGTCGGGCCGGGGCGGACCGGCGGGCCGGCCACGACGGAGACAGGCAGGGAACGTGACCCCTTGAGCATGCGAAGAAAACAGGATGGCCGGTATCTATTCCTGGCCGCTCCCGGGGCTGATGCGCGAGAGGCTCCGGGGACACGTGTAACTGGAGGGAGCGCGGCCCGCCGGCGCGGAACAACGGCGCGGCTGCGGCGGATCGGACGGGCCGGCGGGGGTCGGTGGCCGTCAGGGGCGGTTGAGGCATGCTCCTCCCTCGACCCCCGAGAACGACAACAGAGCAGGCGGACGGATCCATGCCGGCGACGCCAGAGTATGAGGCGACCGGTTGGTTTGCAATGAGGCATGGGCGCTCTCCCGAGGCGTACGGCGCAGGTGGGCCCGCCTGGTGAACGCGCCGGGTGCGCGCCCCGTACTCCCCGGGAGCACCCCTGTTCCGCGTCGGCCGAGGAGACGTTCCGGATGTCCCGGATGACCGCACACCGCGCCGCCCTGACGGCCGCCCTGGTGACCCCGTTCCTGCTGCCGCTGTGGGCCGCGGGTCCGGCGCGGGCGCACGGCGCGCCCACGGACCCGGTCAGCCGGGTCTACGCCTGCTCCCCCGACGGCGGCTCCGCCGCGCGGTCCGCCGCCTGCAGGGCCGCCGTCGCCGCGAACGGCGGCCCTTTCACCCTGTGGGACAACCTGCGGGTGCCGGACGTCAACGGCCAGGACCGCCGGGTCATCCCCGACGGAAAGCTGTGCAGCGGGGGCCTGCCCGCCTACCGGGGACTCGACCTGGCCCGCTCCGACTGGCCGTCGACGACGCTGACGCCGGGCGCGACGCTGACGATGAAGTACACCTCGACGATTGCGCACACCGGCACGTTCAAGCTCTTCCTCACCAAGCAGGGGTACGACCCGACCAAGCCGCTGACCTGGTCCGCGCTGCCGGCACAGCCCTTCGCGGCGGTGAAGGACCCGGCCCTGACGAACGGCGCGTACCGCATCCCCGCCAGGCTGCCCTCGGACCGGACCGGGCACCACGTCCTCTTCACCATCTGGCAGAACAGCAGCACGACCGACACGTACTACTCCTGCTCGGACGTGGTGTTCCGGGCCGCGTCCGGGAGCGGCGGCACGACGGCCGCCCCGAGCGCGACGCACGCGGCGGGCGGCGGTTCGGGCACCGGCAAGAAGGCGCCGGGCGGCAGCCCGGCGGCCACGTCCGCCACCTCCCCGGCCCCGTCGCGCACCACCGGGCCGGCGGCCCCGCGGGAGAGCACCGGCGCCCCGGACAGCACTCCGGTGGCCTCGACCTCCACGGCACGGTCCGGGCCGTCCGCGCCCATGCTGGCGGGCGGCGCCGCTGCGGTGCTGGTGCTCACCGGCGGCGCCGCCCTGGCGCTGCGTCTGCGTCGACGCTGAACTCGTCGTGCTGGAGGGTCAGTTGACGTAGACCGAGGCGCCGTTGTCGGTCACCGGGGCGTACTTGGCGGTGAAGAAGCCGCTGCTGAAGCAGAGCGACGAGCCGGACGTCCTGGTGAACTGCTGGTTGGTGAAGGCGATGCTGCTGTCGTCGTTGCTCGCCGTGCCCGTCAGGCTCGCGGCCTGGTAGACGCAGGTGATGCTGCCCAGCAGCGTCTTGAGCTTGACCGTCGTCTGGATGGCGGAGCCGCTCGCGGGAGTCACCGTCAGGGTGCCGTCGGAGGACACCGTGGTGGTGTACGGCAGGTTGTCGACGGTGATGCTGGTGACGCCCGTGACGCCCAGCACGTTGCTGGTGCAGCTGCTGCTGTCGAAGCTCTGCCCGCTGACCGACTCGGTGGCCGTGCCCGGCGCGGCGGGGTTGTCGGTGACGCTCGCGGTGAACGTCGAGGAGGAGCAGGTCACGCCGCTCGTGCCGGTCGAGCTGGAGTAGAGGGTGGCGTTGGTGCCGGCGGCCAGCGGTGCGGTGAGGACGTCGCCGACGGCGACGGCGGTGCCGCCGGCCGAGCCGGTGGTCAGGACGGGGGTGTCGGCCGCCGAGGCGGGGACGGCCGCGGGGATCGAGAGGGCGGCGACGGCTCCGACGAGGGTGACGAGCGTACGAGTGCGCATGCGGGGGTCTTCCTTCCGAGATGTGGGGGCCGGCTCCTCTGCGACGCGCAGCCGGCTTCTCCGGGATGGGGGGGGGTTGGGAAGTGGCGTGGGAGGACGCGGGAGTGCGTCCGCCCTTGCCGGTCCGTGACGCCTTCTCCGTACGCGACGGACCGGCAACGGCGACCGGCCGGCCGACGGCCGAGGACCCGTGGGGAGGGCCGCCTGCCGCGACCGGGCGGGGCGGACGGACCGCACGGACCATGGGGGAAGTGCCCGTGCGGGCCGTCGGGAGACCGTGGGGGTGTGCGGGTTCCGGGAACGCGGGCGAAGCCGCGTGACGGGGATCCGGCGCCACGGATCCTGGGGGAAGCCAGGGGCAGTTGTAGACCTGAGTGTCAGTCAACGTCAAGACATGGCAAGGGAGTTGACGATCGTTCAAGCCACGTGCAGGCGGCCCGCCGCCCCGTGGAGACACAGGTGAGGCACAACCACCACCCTTTTTCCACAACTCTCTTGACCCTTAAATGTAACCACGGGTAACTTCCTCGTCGGCTACTGCGGAGTACGTGAAAGCCCTTGCGTCCGCCGGGAGTTGTGAGGAGTCGTGCCCCCGCAGTCCGCTGTCCGCGCCAGGACAACGTGCCGCTGATGCCCAACCCGCACTGACTATGCACATGGGAGCAGAAATGGCCTCGTCCTCGGACGTCACCTCGTCCGCCGAGCACACGCCCGACAACCCGGAAAGCGGTTCCGCGCCCGACCCCGCCAGACGCGGACGGGTCCGGCTGCGCCGGGCCGCCGTGATGGCGGTCCCCGCCGTCGCGGTCGCCGCCGGCCTGGCGATCATGACCGCCGAGGGAGCGCTGGGGGTGTCGTTCTCGATCTCCGGCATGCCCTTCACCGTCACCGCCAAGTCGCTGGACGGCACCGGGTTCGAGCAGTTCGGCGCGCTCGACAGCATGATCGACGACAGCCCGAACCAGGGGGACACCGGCGGTCAGGTGCTGGTCGTCACCTCCGCCATCAAGAACGCGACGCTGGACAGCCTGTGCCAGAGCGTCGACCTGGGCGGCACCAATCTGCTCATCACGGCGGGCAGCGGCTCGTCCAAGGTGCAGGCGACCGATCTGACCACCGACTCGACGCAGCTGTCCGGCGACGCCGCCTTCGACAACATCGAGATCGGCAACGACGCGAGCACGCTCACCAAGGCGGGCGTCAAGGGCCCCAAGGGCGTCTTCAGCCAGCAGGCGGACACGGTGCACATCGCCAACCTGCGTCAGACCAACTACGCGACGACCGCGGGCGTGTTCAAGCTCCCCGGTCTGAAGCTGAAGTTCAGCGACTCGGGCTGCTGATGCCACGCCGTCCGGAACAAGGAGTGCGGTCCGCCTTCCGTCGGTGGCGGGCCCGCCGTCCGTTCTGGGGCGGGCTGCTGCTCGCCCTAGGCGGTGCGGAGATCCTGCTCACCGAGAAGGCCTCGCTGAAGGTCGTCATGCACATCGGCATGCAGGGCCTGGCCGGGTACCTGCTGCCCGTGGTCATGCTCCTGTGTGGGCTGCTGACGCTCTTCAGCCCCTCCCAGCGTGTCTTCTACTCGATCATCGGTGTGCTGACCTCCCTGGGCACCTGGATCACCTCCAACCTGGGCGGCTTCTTCGTCGGGCTGCTCCTGGGAGCCGTGGGCAGCTGTCTCGTCTTCGGCTGGCTCCCGGACCAGGAACCACGCCGAAGCCGTCGTCGGCGCAGGCAGGACGCGCGGGCGGCGGAGGAGGCATCCGCGGCGGAGGGCGCCGGAGCGGCCGCGGCGGAAGCGGACGACGCGGCGGAGGCCGTACGGCGGTGAGCGCGCGGCCCCGCCTCCGGTCGCCCAAGCGGTGTGCCCCGCACGCAGGTTGACGAGGCAAGGGGGCGGGGCCGGGTCACGCCATTCGCGGAACCCGCGGGTGCAGGCCCCGTACATCACGAGAGCCGTCCACGCGAAGTTCCCGAGGGGCGGGTCCCGTGCGCGCGGGCCCCGTGGACGCGCGATCAGTGGACGCGAGACGTGCACCCTGCGGACACGGAAACCGCAGACGCAGGGCCCCGGACACAGAACCGGCGGACAGGGAACCCACGGGCGCGGAAGCCGCAGACGCAAGGCGCACGGACGCGGAACCGGCGGACACGGGACCCACGGCCCGAAACCTGCGGGTGCGAAACCCGCAGACGCAAGGCCCCCGGACGCCCAACCGGCAGACACGAAATCCCCGGCACGGAACCCGCAGACACAAGGCCCTCAGGCACAGAACCGGCGGACACGAAACCCGCGGCACGAAACCCACGGGCGCGGAAGCCGCAGACGCAAGGCCCGCGAACGCACAACCGGCGGACACGGGACCCGCGGGCGCAGAACCCTTGGCCGCCAGACCCGTGGCGCGAAACCCGGGCGCGCGGCCCGTCGCCTCCGAAGCCGTGATCGCGGAACCCGGGGCCGCAAGACCCCAGCCCCCGCAGCCATGGCCACGGAACCCGGAGCCACGAGACCCCAGCCCCCGCAGCCGTGATCGCGGAACCCGGGGTCGCGAGACCCCAGCCCCCGCAGCCGTGATCGCGGAACCCGGGGTCGCGAGACCCCAGCCCCCGCAGCCGTGATCGCGGAACCCGGAGCCGCGAGACCGCGGGCTTCGGACCCGGGGGTGCGGGACCCGGTGTGTGGGGTGCTGATGCGCGTAGACCCGCCGCAGGTGCCCGGGACGCATCATCACGATGCGGCAGCGACAACTCACTCCATGTTGCTGATCACTTGACTACCGGCGGTCACACGCGATTGGCTCCGGCCAGCGAGAGTCACCCCCACGGCGTACGACGTCGGACGTCGGCGGCGGGCCCGCTCTCGCCGTTCCACTTGCTCGGCCGCACAGCGAGGTGCCGCACCCTCATGAACACTCCTCCACCCCCCTCCGCCCCCCACAGATCCGCCCGTGGGATCGCCGCGGCGGCGGCCGTCTGCCTGCTCCTGGCGGGCTGCTCCGGCTCCGGCCCCACGTCCGGCGCCGCGCGCGGCGCCGCCGGCGGGGCCGACGCCTCCCGGCTCAAGGTCGCCCTGGTCACGCACGCCTCGGAGGGCGACACCTTCTGGAATCTGGTGAAGAAGGGCGCCGAGGACGCCGCCGCGAAGGACGGCGTCGACCTGACGTACGCCAACGACCCGGACGCGGCGGGGCAGGCCGCGCTGATGCGGGACGCGGTCCGCCAGAAGGTCGACGGCATCGCGGTGACCCTGGCCAAGCCGCAGGCGATGAAGAGCCCGGTCGCCGCGGCCAGGGCGGCGGACATCCCCGTCGTCGGCCTCAACTCCGGCATCGACTCCTGGCAGTCCGAGGGAGTCATGGAGTTCTTCGGGCAGGACGAGAGCCTCGCCGGCCGGGCCGTCGGGGACAAGCTGGACGAGCTCGGGGCCCAGCACACGCTGTGCGTGATCCACGAGCGCGGCAACGTCGCGCTGGAGGCCCGCTGCGCCGGCGTGAAGAAGACCTTCCACGGCCAGACCGACATCGTCTACGTCGAGGGCACCGACACGACGGCGACCGCCGCCGCGATCACCGCCCGGCTGCGGCAGGACCCGACGATCGACGAAGTGGTCACGCTGGGAGCCCCGTTCGCGCTCAACGCCGTGAAGTCGGTGCGGGAGGCGGGCAGCAAGGCGCATGTGGCCACCTTCGACCTCAACCAGGACCTGGTGAAGGCCGTGAAGAGCGGCGACGTGCAGTTCGCGGTGGACCAGCAGCCGTATCTGCAGGGCTATCTCGCGGTGGACTCGCTGTGGCTGTACAAGACCAACGGCAATGTCAGCGGCGGCGGGGTCTCCCCCGTACTCACCGGCCCGGCGTTCGTCACCAAGGCCGACGTGGCCTCGGTCGCCGCCTTCGCGGCGCACGGGACGCGTTGATCGGCCGGCCCGCCGGACCTCGCCCGACGACACTTCGGACGTCAATGTCTCGAAAGATTCGGAGACCTGTGGCACCTGCGGTCAGTTGTACGGATAGCATCCTGTGCACCCCTTCTCTCCCCGATCACGGCCACCCCCGTGTTGTCCCCTCCGCTCCGCCGAACGCCTAGGACGACGATGTCTCCACGGACAGGTGCAGGTGCCGGGCGCCGTCTCGGCTCCATACGTCTCTCCCTGATCCTGCTGGCCCTGGTGCCCACCGTCACCCTGGCCGCCATGTGGGGTCTGACGACCACCCAGATGTTCAGCGAGGGGCTGCGGCTGCGGGGTCAGACGGAGCTGAGCCGGTCGACCGGCGCCATGGGCACCGACGCCACGCTGGCCCTCCAGCGGGAGCGCAGCCTGTCGGCGGCCTGGCTGGCCGACCCGCACGGTTCCCGGGCCGCGCTGGACGAGCAGCGCCGGGCGACGGACAAGGCGGTCGCCAAGCTGGTCGGCCAGACCGACGCGATCAACAAGGCGCCCGCGCGCATCTCGGACCGGCTCTACTCCGTCCTCGGCTCGGTCAGCAGCCTGGAGTACTACCGCGGCCAGCTCGACGACCCCAGCGACATCACCTCCGCGCAGGCGCTGGACCAGTACGGCTCGATCATCGACGACCAGATCCACGCCTTCCAGGAGCTCTCCCAGGTCGACGACGGCGACCTCACCTCGCAGGCCGGCCCGCTGGTCGCCCTGGAGCACGCGGCCGAGCTGGTCTCCCAGGAGGACGCGCGGCTCACCGTGGCCTGGCCGTCGGGGCAGCTGAGCCGCACGGAGTGGTCGGAGTTCGCGGAGCTGGTGGACACCCGCCGCTGGCTGGTCCGGGACCAGATCGTCCCCTCGCTGCGCGGCAGCGCGAAGACCCGGACCGAACGCATCCTGCAGAGCCGCGAGTGGAAGACGATGCAGGACATCGAGGACCGGGTGCTCGCCTCCCGGCCGGCCGGCGGTGCCGGGAAGGTCGCGCTGCCGGCCGCGCAGAAGGAGTGGGCGGCCGCGTTCCAGAAGGTCGCCGACCAGTACGCGCGGCTGATCGGCGGCCAGACCTCCGGGCTGCTCGACCGCAGCGCCGACAAGGCCGACAGCCTGCTGCTGACCGCGGCCTCGCTCAGCGCGGGCGGACTGATCGCCCTGCTGCTGTGCGTGGGCATGTCCTGGCGGATCACCCGCTCGCTGTCCCGGCGGCTGCGCGGCCTGCGGGAGGCGACGCTGAGCCTGGCCGAGGAGCGGCTGCCGGACGTGGTGGCCCGCCTCGACCGGGGCGAGAAGGTCGACGCCGACCTCGCGACCCCGCCGCTGGACTACGGCCGCGACGAACTCGGCCAGGTGGCACGGGCGTTCAACAAGGCGCAACGCACCGCGGTGCACACCGCCGTCGAACTCGCCGACATCCGGCGCGGCTTCCAGAAGGTCATCCTCGGCATCGCCCGGCAGAGCCAGAACCTGGTCAACCTCCAGCTCACCAAGCTCGACGCGCTGGAGCGCAGCCACTCCGACCCGGACGTCCTCAAGGGCCTGTACGAACTGGACTCCACGGCGAGCCAGTTGCGCCGCTACGAGGAGAACCTGGTCATCATCAGCGGCGAGCAGCCCCGGCGCAGCTGGCTGGAGCCGGTCGCCCTGATCGACATCCTGCGCGGTGCCGTCGGCGAGGTGGCCGAGTACCAGCGGGTGGAGGTGCACACCGACGAGGACGTGTACCTCGCGCCGCCCGCGGTGGCCGACGTGATCCATCTGCTGGCCGAGCTCATCGACAACGCGACCGTCTACTCGCCCGCGCCGGCCCCGGTCGGCGTGCGGGCCGCGATGGTCGCCAAGGGCCTGGCCGTGGAGGTGGAGGACCGGGGCCTTGGCATGCCGGAGGAGGACTACGACTCCTTCAACGCCCAGCTCGCGGTGGAGCCGCAGTTCGACGTGGTGGCGCTGGCCGACGACCTCCGCCTCGGCATGTTCGTGATCGCCCGGCTCGCCACCCGGCACGGCATCACGGTCACGCTGCGACCGTCGCCGTACGGCGGTACGACGGCGATCGTGCTGCTGCCGCACGAGATCGTCGTACGGGAGGCACCGGACGCTCCCGCCGACGCCCCGGCGGCGGCCGCCCGCAAGAAGCAGGAGAAGCGGGACGGGGAGGAGAGGGAGGGGAAGGAGGGGAAGGAGGAGGAGCCCGCCGGCACGGCCGCCGAAGAGGAGGCACGCCCCGCGGCGGCACCCACCGGTCCCGTCCCCGCCGGCCGGCGCGACGGCGTCGCCCCGCTCCCCCGCCGCGTCCCCCAGACCAGCCTGGCGGCCGAGCTGCGCGAGGACACCCCGGCCGGCGAACGGAACGGCCACACGGACGAGTTCACCGCGGAGCAGGCCGCCGCCTCGCTCACCGGATTCCAGCGCGGCACGCTCCGGGCCCGTGACGACGACACCGAGACGCAGTACGACCAGGAGGACGCGCCCGGAGCTCGGGACCCGGACGCGCCGCTCCCCGCCGCAGGCACGCCCGTCCCCTCGACTCCGCCCGCCGACCGCTGACGAAGGACCACCGCCATGACACGCCCCATCCCAGCCACCCATACCCAGCTCGACCAGCTGCTGACCGGACTCGTGGAGCGGGTCGCCGAGGTGAACCACGCCGTCGTCCTGTCCGAGGACGGTCTGGTCGTCAGCAAGTCCACCGGGTTCCTGCGCGACGACGCCGAGCGGCTGGCGGCCACCGCGTCCGGGCTGATGAGTCTGAGCAAGGGCGTCAGCATGGACTTCCGTGGCGGCCCGGTGCGCCAGGCGCTCATCGAGATGGCGCACAGCTATCTGATACTCACCTCGGCCGGCCCGGGCGCCCACCTCGTCGTCCTCACCAGCCAGGGCGCGGACGTCGGCGTGGTGGCGTACCAGATGAACATGCTGGTGAAGAAGATCGGCGAGCACCTCAGCGCGGCACCACGGTCGGGCCCGGGGCCGGCCGCCGAATCCGGCGCGTGAGGTGGGCGATGGCGACACGGCGGGCCGGCTGGTCCGGCCGTTCGCGCTGACGGGTGGGCGCACCAGACCCAGCCGCGCCGACTTCACGCTCATCACCACGGTGACCGCGGTGGACCCGCCGCCGACCTGGGCCACCCGGCCGCAGCCGGAGCACCAGCGCATCCTGCGCCGCTGCGCCGAGCCGGTCGCCGTCGCGGAGCTCGCCGCGCTGCTCGACCTGCCGGTGAGCGTGATCGTGATCATGCTCTGCGACCTGCTGGAGGCGGGCCGCATCACGGTCCGCCCCCCGCACCCCGTCACCCGCAATCCGGACCTGGACCTGCTGCAGAAAGTGAGGGACGGCCTTGGCCGGCTCTGACACCGTCGCCCCGGCGGCGCCCGACACGGTGAAGATCCTGATCGCCGGGGGCTTCGGCGTCGGCAAGACCACCATGGTCGGCTCGGTCAGCGAGATCGCCCCGCTGCGCACGGAGGAACGGCTGACCGACGCGGGCGCGGACGTCGACGACCTCGCCGGCATCGAGGAGAAGAACGCCACCACCGTGGCCCTGGACTTCGGCCGCATCACCATCGGCCAGGACCTCGTGCTCTACCTCTTCGGCACCCCCGGTCAGCAGCGGTTCTGGTTCATGTGGAACGACCTCGCCCTCGGCGCCCTCGGCGCCGTCGTCCTCGTCGACGTCCGCCGTCCCGAGACCAGCTTCGCCGCCATCGACTTCTTCGAACGCCGCAAGATCCCCTTCGTCGTCGGCGTGAACGGCTTCTACGGCGACCACCCCTACCCGCCCGGGGAGATACGCGACGCGCTCGCCCTTCCGGAACATGTGCAGGTGCTGCTGTGCGACGCCCGGGAGCGGGACTCCTCCCGGGACGTGCTGATCGCGCTGATCGACCAGTTGATCGCGTCGGCGGCCGGGGCGAACGGCTCGGGACGGCTCACCGGTCCGGGCCGCTGAGGGGCTCGGTCGGCGGCGGCACGATCCGGGCGGTGAGATCGGGGTCGGCCATGTCCGCGTCGAAGGGGAACAGGGGCCGGCGGAGGCGGTGGTGGCCGAGCCGGGTGAGGTCCTGGTCGACGCCGCCGGGGGTCAGGGCCATCTTCCAGCCGGCGGCCATGGCGAAGAGCTCGGGTTCGAGATAGCCGATCTTGACGATCACGAGGTCGGCGGTGCGGGGGTGGAGGTCCAGGTCGGTGAAGTCGTGTTCGTGGTGGTACGGCTTGCGCAGGCGGGTCAGGATCACGTACACGCCGCCGACCCGCAGCACCACCTCGGTCCCGGCGTCCCGGTCGCCGTGGCGGACCGCGTGCACCACTCCGGTCAGGGTGAGCGGTCCGGCGTGCCGGTCGTCGGTCTCGGCGCCCGCCGTGACGGTGACCGTCGCACCGACGCCGGCCTTCTCGGCCGCGGCGACCGCGGACGGTCCCGGCAGCGAGGCGTAGAGCACCGTCGGGCCCGAAGGGTCCTTGAACTCCGGCCGGGCCAGGAGGTGCTGGAGTCCCCAGGTGACGTCGCCCGCGCCGCCGGCGGTCGGGTTGTCGCCGGTGTCGCTGATGAAATACGGCCGGGCGGCCGACGCCAGCGCCTCGTCCAGGCAGTCGTCGAGCGTGCCGGTCGGGGCGACGAAGGCGAAGTCGTGGCGGGCCTGCCAGAAGCCGCGGGCCAGCCGCTCGGCGCCCGCCGCCACCGCGGTCCGGTCCGGGCCGGTGACCACGACGGCGGCCCGGTTGCGCGGTTCGTCGGCCCAGGCGTAGCCGACCCAGATCGCCGCGTCCGTCACGCCCTCGGCCGCCGCCACGTCCGCGACCGCGCCGTACACGCTCTTCGCGGGCTCGATCCGGGTCGAGGTCTGCTCACCCGCCAGCAGCACCGGGACCGGTACCCAGGCCTTGACCGGACGGGGCGCGCCGCTCGTCACCAGGTTCACGAGGTTGCGGGCCGCGCGCTCCTTGGTCTCCATGGCGTCCTCGTGCGGGGCCATGCGGTAGCAGGTGATCAGGTCGCTGTGGTGGACCAGTGCGCGGGAGACGTTGCCGTGCAGGTCCATCGAGGTCGACACGGGCACGTGCGGGCCGATCACCGCGCGGATGCGGGTCAGCAGGTCCACCTCGGCGTCGTCCAGGCCCTCGACGGTCATCGCGCCGTGGATGTCGTACCAGAGTCCGTCGACGGGGCCCGACCGGCGGATCCGCTCGATGAGTTCGGCGGAGAGTTCGGCGTACGCCGCGGCCGTGACCGTGCCGCCAGGCAGTGCCTTGCCGACCAGGGCGCCGCGCCAGTCGGCGGCGGCGCGCAGGGCGGTGCCGGGCGCCAGGAACGGGTAGCGGGTCAGGACCTCGTCCCCGCGCCGCGGATGGAAGGCGGGGGCCTCGGTGCGGGCCGGGGAGAACGTCGAGGACTCGATGCCCAGACCGGCGACGGCGATCACGGGGCGCTCTTGCGGCATGGCTTCTCCGGGAGGGTCAGGGGTGAGGGGTGCCGGTCACGGTGTGCAGCGCGTGCGCCAGTGCCCGCTGGAGCGCGAACTGCCCGGCGCCGACCAGGCCCGCGTCGGCGCCGAGGCTGGCCCGTTCGATCACCAGATGCTCGGTCACCAGCGGATGGCAGCCCTCGTACAACTGGCTGCGTACGGCGGCGACGAACGGCTCCAGGGTGGAGAGGATGCCGCCGAGGTACACGGCGTCGGGGTTGAAGAAGTTGACGTTCGCGGCGAGTACCTGGCCGAGGTAGCGGCCGGCCTGCCGGACGGCGCGGGTGGCCTCGGGGTCGGCGTCGGAGGCGAGGCGCACGACGTCCTCGGTGGACGTCACCGCCAGGCCGCGCTCGCGCAGGATGCGGACCAGGGCGGCGCCCGAGGCCACCGTCTCCAGGCAGCCCGTGTTCCCGCAGGAGCAGGGGATGTCGTGGGCGGCCTCGACCCGCACGTGGGTGATCTCGCCGGCGGCTCCGGTGCCGCCCCGGTAGAGGCGGCCGTCGGCGATGACGCCCGCGCCGATCGCCGTGCCGGTCTTCACCATGATCGACTGGCGGCGCCCGGAGGGCTGGACGGTGTGCTCGCCGACGGCCATGCAGTTGGCGTCGTTCTCGATGGCCGCGGGTACGCCGAAGTGGTCCTCCAGCCAGGCGCGGACGGGGAAGCGGTTCCAGCCCGGCATCCGGGAGGGGAGCGTGACCACGCCGGAGGTGACGTCGACCGGGCCGGGCAGCGAGAGGCCGACGCCGCGCAGCAGCGACCGGCCGTGCTGGGCGGCGAGGTCCGCCAGCGTCCCGGCCAGCCCGGGCAGGGCGGCGTCGGGGCCGTCCGCCGTCGGGAACGGGACGGTGGAGACGTCGGTGAGCCCGCCGCCCGGCAGCACCACGCCGACGTGCGCGTGCCGCCCGCCGAGTTCCGCCGCGACCGCGAACCCCTCGCTGCCGCCCAGCCGCAGCACCTTGCGCGGCCGGCCGCCGGCGGAGGACACCGTGCCCTCCTCGGCGACCAGGCCGAGCTCCAGCAGCTGGCTCACCGTGAAGGAGATGGTCGAGGGCGCGGCCCCGAGCAGCCCGGCGATCTGGGTGCGGGTGGTGGCCTGTCCGGAGGCGAGGAGTTCGAGGACGCGCTCGGCCAGCGAGGAGACACCGGCGCTGGGCTTCCGCCTCGGCGGACTTTTTTCAGTCATGGACGAAACAACTTCCGTCTTCGGCGGTCGGAGCGACGAGCGTAGGCCAACTCACACCCCTCCGCGCTTTTTTCAGAACAGCAGAAACAGACTTTTTACAGCGGCGCGTCTGTTTCTTCGGACATCGGGGTCGTTGACTGTCCTCACTCCGCTCGACCCCCTTCCCCGAGGAGAGCCATGTCCCCTGCCCGCACGAGACTCCTGGCCGGTGTCACCCTCTCCGCGGGCGCGCTGCTGCTCGCGGGCTGCTCCGGGTCGACCGGTTCGTCCCCCGCGTCCAAGGACTCCATCAACTACGCGCTGCCCGCCAACTTCACGCCGAACTGGATCCTGCCGATCGGCACGGCGGCACATCTGAACACCAACAACAACTCGATCACGGCCGCGCTGTGGGAACCGCTGATCGCCTACGACGGCTCGACCGGCAAGATCGGCTGGAACAAGGCCGGTTCGATCGCGACGGCCGCCGACTTCGCCGCCGACAACAAGAGCGTGAAGATCACCCTGGGCGACCGCCACTGGAGCGACGGCAAGCCGATCACCTCGCAGGACGTGCGGTTCTGGTTCGACCTCATCAAGGCGAACAAGAAGCAGTGGGCGGGCTACACGCCCGGCCAGGCACCCGACAACTGGACCTCCTTCAAGGCCGGCGACGACCACCACTTCACGATCACCTTCGACAAGGCGTACAACCCGCAGTGGATGCTGGCCAACGAGCTGCAGAGCATCACACCGCTGCCCGAGCACGCCTGGGACAAGGGCGGCGGCGCGACCAAGACCTGGACCTACCTCAACAACGCGGCGAAGAACATCGGGAGTTACGCCTCCGACCCGCTGTGGAAGACCATCAGCGGCCCGTACTCGGTGAAGTCCTTCTCGACGGCCGGCAAGGTCGTCCTCGCCGCCAACAAGAAGTACGACGGCGGTGAGAAGCCGGGGATCCCCACGGTGAACCTGCTGCCCTTCACCACGGCGGAGGCCGAGAAGAACGCGCTGCGCTCCGGGAGCGTCGACTACGGCTACATCGAGGCGACCGACCTCGACCAGGAGGAGAGCTTCACCTCACGCGGCTACACGGTGAAGCCGTGGTCGGGCTGGGCGATCACCTACATGCCGTACAACTTCAACAACCCCTCCATGGGAGCGGTGTTCAAGCAGCTCTACGCCCGCCAGGCGATCCAGCGCTCGATCGACCAGACCAGCATCGCGAAGGTCGTCTTCAACGGCACGGCGGTCCCCGGCTACGGCCCCATCCCGACGGCGCAGACCTCCGCCTTCGTCTCGCGGACGCAGAAGGACAACCCGTACCCGTTCTCGACGAGTGCGGCCAAGTCCCTGCTCACCGCACATGGTTGGACCGAGCAGGGCGGGGTGATGACGTGCACGGGCCCGGGCGGTGGAGCGGGCCAGTGCGGTGACGGGGTCGCCAAGGGGACGAAGTTCCAGCTGCAGGTGCTGTCGCAGTCCGGCTCGGCCGTCACGGACAACATGATGAGCGCGATCCAGTCCTCGCTGGCCAAGACCGGCATCAAGTTCTCCATCAGGACCGCGCCGGTCAACTCGGTCCTCGCGCAGACCCCGCAGTGCACGGCGGGCCAGTCGGTCTGCACGTGGCAGCTGTCCTTCTTCGGCACGGCCGGCAGCTGGTACTTCCCCGCCTTCCCCACCGGCGACTCCCTCTTCCAGTCCCAGGGCGGCTCGAACTTCGGCAACTACTCCGACGCCGGGGTCGACCAGCTCATCAGCACGTCCACGACGTCGAGTTCGAACCAGGCGATCAAGGACTACAGCACGGCCCTCGCCAAGGACCTGCCGGTGATCTGGCTGCCGGAGCCCGACTACCAGATCTCCGTGCTGAAGAACGGGCTGGGCGGCTTCGCGCAGGACTCGCTCGCCAACTTCCACCCCGCGCAGTGGAAGTGGACGAGCTGAGGCATGGAGACGCTGCTCTATCTGGCCCGGCGGCTGCTCCAGGCCCTCGTGGTGATCCTCATCGTCACGATCGTGGTCTTCTGCCTGCTGCACGCGCTGCCCGGGGGTCCCGCCCGCGGGATCCTCGGACCGCAGGCGACGGCACAGCAGATCGCCTCGTTCAACCACGAGCAGGGCCTGGACCGGCCGCTGCCGGTCCAGTACGCCTACTACCTGCGCACGCTGCTCCACGGTGACCTGGGCACGTCCTACACCCTCAACGAGGGGGTCTCCCAGCTCATCGGGCAGCGGCTGCCGAAGACGCTGGTGCTGACGGTGCTCTCGGCGCTCGCCGGCCTGCTCCTCGCGATCCCGCTCGGCATGTGGCAGGCCGTGCGGCGCAACAGGCCCGCCGACTACGTGATCACCACGCTGAGCTTCGTGGCGTACTCGACGCCGGTGTACTTCCTGGGGCTGATCCTGGTGCTGGTGTTCACCCAGACCCTGCACTGGTTCCCCTCCCAGGCGCCCCAGGGGGACACCCTGGGGCAGGTGTTCGCGGACCCGGTGGCACTCGTCCTGCCGGTCGTCACGGGCGCCGCGTCCATGGTCGCCGTCTTCAGCCGCTACATGCGGGCGGCGACCCTGGAGAACCTCTCCGAGGACTACGTCCGCACCGCGCGGGCCGGCGGCTCGCGGCAGGGGGCGATCCTCTTCCGGCACGTGTTCCGCAACTCGCTGACTCCCGTGGTCGCGATGCTCGGCTACTACGTGCCCGTCCTGTTCGGCGGCGCGCTCGTCGTCGAGCAGCTCTTCAACTATCCGGGCATGGGGCTGCTGTTCTGGAGCGCCGCGCAGTCCTCCGACTACCCGGTCCTGCTGGGCTGCGTCCTCGTCATCTCCGTCGCGACGGTCACGGGAACGCTGCTGGCCGACGTCGTCCAGCGGGTGGTCGATCCGCGAGTGAAGGAGCGCCGCGCATGAGTGCCGTGCTGCAGACCACGGGCCCGGCCGTGGAACCCGTCGCCAACCACCGTCTGTCGCTGCGCCGGTTCGGGCGGAACAGGCTCGCCGTCGCCGGGCTCGTGGTGGTCGTGCTCTTCCTGCTCTTCTGCTTCGCCGGGCCGCTGCTGTACTCGACCGACCAGGTCCACACGGATCTGCACCAGGTCAACCTCGCTCCGGGCGGGTCCCACTGGCTGGGGACGGACGCCGTGGGGCACGACGAGCTCGGGCGGCTCATGTTCGGCGGGCGCGTCTCGCTGGTGGTCGGACTCGCGGCCGGGCTGCTCGCCACGGTCATCGGCACGCTCTGGGGCGCGGCCGCGGGCTACGCGGGCGGCTGGGCGGACGCGGTGATGATGCGGATCGTGGACGCCGGCATCGCCATTCCCGCGCTGTTCATCCTGCTGGTCGTCTCCGCGATCACGACGCCGGACACCCTCGGGCTGATCGTCGTGCTCGGCCTGGTGTCCTGGCTGGTGCCGTCCCGCCTGGTGCGGGCGGAGACGCTCACGCTCAAGAGCCGCGACTACGTGCTGACGCTGCGCGCGACCGGCGGCACGCACGGCCGGGCCGTCACCCGGCACATCCTGCCGAACTCGGTGTCGACGATCGTCGTCGCGGCGACGTTCCAGGTCGCGGACGCGATCCTGCTCGTCGCGTACGTCTCGTATCTGGGCCTGGGCGTGCAGCCGCCGAAGACCGACTGGGGCGGCATGCTGTCGGCCGGCCTGACGGCGGCGTACTCGGGCCGCTGGTGGCTGATCGTCCCACCGGGTCTGGCGATCATCCTCGTCGTGTGCGCGTTCAACGCGATCGGCGACGGGCTGCGGGACGCGTTCGACGTGAGGGGGCGGGGATGAACGCCGCGAAGGCGGAGCGTGTGCTCGAGGTGGAGGGGCTCGGGGTCACGTTCGGCACCGACACCGGCGATGTGCCCGCGGTGCGCAGTGTCTCGCTGCACGTACGGCCCGGCGAGACCCTCGCCCTGGTCGGCGAGTCCGGCTCCGGCAAGTCCACGGTCGCCCTGGCCGCGCTCGGCCTGCTGCCCGGCAACGCGCGGGTGTCGGGCCGGGCGAGGATCGGCGGCACGGAGGTCGTCGGCGCCGGCGAGGCGGAACTGGCCCGGCTGCGCGGCCGTACGGCCTCGATGGTGTTCCAGGAACCGGCGACCGCCCTCGACCCGCTCACCCGGGTGGGCGCGCAGATCGCCGAGGTCATCCGCAACCACCGGCCGCTCTCGCGCGCCGCGGCCGCCGGGGAGGCGGTCGAACTGCTGCGCCGGGTCGGCATTCCCGAGCCGGAGCGGCGGGCCCTGGCGTTCCCGTTCCAGCTGTCGGGCGGGCAGCGGCAGCGGGTCGTCATCGCGATGGCCCTCGCCAACGCGCCGGACCTGCTGATCGCGGACGAGCCCACGACGGCCCTGGACGTCACGGTGCAGGCCGAAATCCTGGATCTGCTGCGGGAGTCGGCGGTCGGCTCGGGTACGGGCGTGCTGCTCGTGACGCACAACATGGGCGTGGTCGCCGACTTCGCCGACCGGGTCGCCGTGATGCTGCGCGGCGAGATCGTGGAGACCGGACCGGTGGAGCAGGTGCTGCTGCGGCCGCGGCACGACTACACACGGCAGCTGCTGGCGGCGGTCCCGCGGCTGGCGCTCAGCGGGGAGGACGCTCCCGCGCGGGAGGGCGCGGCGGTGGTCGAACTCCGGGACGTCCGCGTGCGGTTCGGGCGCGGGCCACGCGCCGTGCGGGCGCTCGACGGCGTGACGCTCGACGTCCGGCCCGGCGAGACCGTCGGCCTCGTGGGCGAGTCCGGCTCCGGCAAGTCGACCGCGGCCCGGGTCGCCCTCGGCCTGATCGCGCCGGACTCCGGATCGGTGTCGCTCTTCGGTACCGACCTGGGCCGTGCGCGGGGCCGCGGACGGCGGGCCCTGCTGTCCGGGGTGGGCGTCGTGTTCCAGGACCCGGTGGCCTCCCTGGACCCGCGGATGAGTGTGGCCGAGTGCGTCGCCGAGCCGCTGCGGATGCACCGCCGGGGCATGTCGGCGGCGGACCGGCGGGCCCGGGTCGGACAGGTGCTCGAACTGGTGCGGCTGCCGAAGGAATCGGCCGCCAGGGGACCGCGCGAGCTGTCCGGGGGCCAGCGCCAGCGCGTCAGCCTGGCCCGGTCCCTGGTCCTCGAACCCCGCCTCCTGGTCGCGGACGAGCCGACGAGCGCGCTCGACGTGAGCGTGCAGCGGACGGTGCTCGAGGTGATCGCCGAGCTCCAGCGCGAACTCGGCTTCGCCTGCCTGTTCGTCTCCCACGACCTGGCGGTCGTCCAGGAGTTCGCCCAGCGGGTCGTCGTCATGCGGGCCGGGCGGGTCGAGGAGCAGGGGCCCACCATGTCCACGCTGCTGCGGCCGGAGACCGACTACACACGCCGGCTCATCGCGGCCGTACCCGTACCCGATCCGGTGGTGCAAAGACGGCGGCGGGCGCGGCAGCGGACGGAGGCCACCGCGTGACGCGAGCTCCCGAGGTGATCGCGGGCGTCGACATCGGCGGCACGACCACCCAGGTGATCCTGTGCGCGCCGGACTTCGGCGTCCTCGACCGCCTGGAGGTGGCGACCCCGGCGGCCGAGGGCGGCTCGGCCATGGTCGGTGCCGCCCTGGACTGCGTACGACGGCTGCTCGCCCGCAGGCCCGCGCGGCTGCTCGCCGTCGGGATCGGGGCGGCCGGCGTGGTGGACGCGCGGGCCGGCCGGATCCTGGTGGCGAGCGACTCCTTCCGCGACTGGGCCGGGTTCGAGGTGACCGCGGTGGCCGAGCGGGCGCTGGGCGTACCGGTGTTCCTCGACAACGACGTCAACGCGTTCCTGCGCGGCGAGGCGGCGGCCGGCGCCGTGGCGGGCGTACCGCACGTGCTCGGCATGACGCTGGGCACCGGGGTCGGCGGAGCGCTGTGGCTGAACGGCGCTCTGCACGACGGCCCGCACGGCGCCGCGGGCGAGATCGGGCACGTGCCCGGCTTCGGCGGGCTGCCGTGCACCTGCGGCGGCCGCGGCCATCTGGAGACCCTCGCGTCCGGCCGGTCGATCGCCGCCCGGTACGGCGAGCGCACCGGCCGGTCGGCCGGCGCCCGCGAGGTGGCCGAGGCGGCGGCCGCGGGCGACGCGGACGCGCGCGCCGTGTACGAGGCCGCGGGAGCGGGCGTGGCGCGGGCGATCCTGATCACGGCGGGCCTGCTGGATGTGACCACCTTCGTGATCGGCGGCGGCGTCAGCCGCTCCTGGCCGCTCGTGGAGCCGTCCATCCGGCGGGCGCTGGCCGCCGAGCCCCCGGTCAGCGGCCGCCCGCTCAGGGTGCTGCCGGCGGGTCTCGGCGGCGACGCGGTGGCGATCGGGGCGGTCGCGCGGGCCCGGGCGGAGCTGGGGGCGGGCGAGATCCGGCCAACCACGGCCGTGTGATTGACGCCCACGGGCCACATCCCTACCTTCTGATCGGCTTACCGAACCGTGTTCGACATACCGACAGTCGAGCGCCGGTGACCGGCCGCCGGTCACCGGCCCCTCGCTCCCCGTCTGCCCCCTGGAGACCTCATGGACGCGCTCCCCCGCTCGCTGCCCCGGTCCTCCCGCCGCCGCTTCCTCGGCATGGCGGCGGGTGTTCCGCTCGCCGCCACCGGCGCACTCGCCCTCGGCGCGGGAACCGCGCGAGCGGCCGCCCACCCGGCCTTCGTGATGTGCTACTTCACGGAGTCGCCGGACATGCTGGCCGCCGACTACGGCCTGCACCTGGCCGTCAGCCCCGACGGCCTGGAGTGGACCCCGCTGAACCAGAACAACCCCGTCGCCACCCCCACCGCCGGCTCCGGCGGGCTGCGCGACCCCTTCGTCCTGCGCAAGCAGGACGGCACGTTCGTGGTGCTCGCCACCGACCTCAAGGGCACCGACTGGACGTACGTCAGCCAGTACATCCACGTCTGGGACTCCACCGACCTGCGCAGTTTCACCGGCTACCGGCGGATGAAGCTGCACGACATGGACACGCACAGCTGGGCGCCGGAGGCCTTCTGGGACGCGGGCCGAGACCGGTACGGCGTGATCTACTCGGCGGTCGACGGCAGCGGCCACAACGTGATCATGGTGAACTACACGAGCGACTTCGTGACGGCGAGCGGCCCGCAGGTCTTCTTCGACCCCGGGTACGACGTGATCGACGGCGACCTCGCGCTCGGCGTGAACGGGGTCAACTACCTCTACTTCAAGAAGAACTCGACGCTCGCGGGCGCGCGCTCCGCCTCACTGGACCCGGGCAGCTTCACCGAGTTCGGCACCGCCGTCGCGCACGGCGGCACCGAGGCCCCCACGCTGGTGGAGTCGCCGGCGTCGGACGGCGCCTGGTACCTGTGGGGCGACACCTGGAGCCCGAACGGGGTCTTCTACGCCTGGCGGACCGGCAGCCTGGCGGCCGGCACCTGGACGGCGCTCGACCAGAAGACCTACACCCAGCCGCTCAACTCCAAGCACTGCGGCATCCAGCCGATCACCGCGGCCGAGCACGCCGGCCTGCTCGCCACCTGGGGCACCCCCGCGTGGAACCGGCTGAAGTCCTACAACTACCCGGCCCGCTACGTACGGCACTCCGACTTCGTGGGCCGGATCGACGCGTACGCCTTCGACCCGTACCCGGACGGCATGTGGAAGCTGGTGCCGGGGCTCGCGGACGGCGCGGGGGTGTCCTTCCAGTCGGTCAACTACCCCACCCGGTATCTGCGGCACTACGACTACGTGCTGCGGCTCGACGCGGACGACGGCACGTCCACGTTCGCCGGGGACGCGACCTTCTACCGGACCGCGGGCCTGGCGGACGCCTCCTGGGCGTCGTTCCGGTCGTACAACAACCCGACCCGGTACATCCGCCACGCCGACTTCGTCCTGCGCGTCGATCCGGTCGCGACGGCGACGGACCGGCAGGACGCGACCTTCCGCGTCGGGTACTGACGGCACCGGGCGCCGGAACCGCGGGGTCACCCCTCACGAAGGAGGGGCGCCCCCGCGGTTCCGTCCGCGAAGGGCCGGAGGCTCAGCCGATGCCGGCCGACTTCAGCCACGTCTTGGCGACGTCCAGCGGGTCCTTGCCCTGCTGCACCTGGGTGTCCAGGTCCAGCAGGCTCTTGGTGTCGAGCTTGGCGGAGACGGCGTTGAGCGCGGAGACGCCGTCCGAGGACAGACCGCTCTTGTAGACCAGCGGCTGCACGTTCTCGAACCCGAAGAGGTTCTTCGGGTCCTGCAGGACGACGTGCTTCTCCTTGGTGATGGTCGGGTCGGTGGTGAAGAGGTCCGCCGCCTGCACGGTGTTCTTCTTCAGCGCCGCCTGGGTCAGCGGGCCGCCCGCGTCGAGGGCCTTGAAGCCCTTGAACTCCAGGCCGTACACCGACTTCAGGCCCACCAGACCCTGCTGCCGGGTCTGGAACTCCGGCGAGGCGCCGATGACCAGGTCCTTCGCGATGTCCTTGAGATCCGCGATGCTGGAGTCGGACGTCAGCTTGTACTTGTCGGCGGTGGCCTTGTTGAGCGTGACCGAGTCCTTGTCCTGCGCGGACGCGGGGTCGAGCAGCGTCAGCTTGGAGTCCAGCTTGGCCTCGATCGCGGCCGTCGTGGCCTCGACCGTCTTGGGCGTCGCCTTGGGGTCGAGGTAGGCCAGCAGCGCGCCGTTGTACTCGGGCAGCACCGTGATGGAGCCGTTCTTCAGCAGCCCGTAGGTCGTCTCACGGCTGCCGATGTTCGGCTTGTAGGTGACCTTGACACCCTTGGCCTTCAGGGCCTCGCCGTAGATGTCGGCGAGGAGGATGCTCTCGGCGAAGTTGTTCGATCCGACGACGACCGTCTTGCCGTCGGACTTCCCGCCCTGGAGCGGGTCGGAGGACTTGTTGCCGTCGGAGGAGGAGCCACATCCCGCCAGCAGGGCCGTGGTCGCGGCAAGCGCGACGGCCGCCGCGGGGTAGCTCTTGAGGGACCTGCTGCGTGGGGCGTTGGAAGTCACGATTCCCGTTCCGGACTCGGGGGATTGATGAGAAACAAACTCTGCAACTGATCCAATCCAGCCTGTTCTTACTCAGTCAAGACCAGCCGGGTCACCAATTGGCCTCAATGCGTGATCAGTTGTGAATGCAGTGTGAACGGACCGGCAGGGAAGCGGAGGCTCTTTGTAACGGATTCTTGACGTAGGGCTACGCCCTTGATCGTTCAAAGAGACGGTAGTCTCACGGAAGTTGGCGTCCGTCACAGCGGCAACGGGGGTCGCTGGGGTGCCGTCCTGCATCTTTTCCCAACGATCAGAATCAGTCACCATCGGCGTGGTCGCGCGCGATGAGACCCCATGAAGGAGGCCCGGTGTCCACGACAGAGGTGGACGCGCCGACCCGGCCGGCTCCGACGCCCCACAGGGGTGGCATACGAGGCTTCGCCGACCGCTGGCCCTTCCGGCGCAAGCTCAACCTCCTGGTCGGCATCCCGCTGGCCGTCGTGGCGGCCCTGCTCGCCTACCTGATCGCCGACCAGGTGGGCCAGGCACGGGACGCGGCGTCCGCGGCGGACCTCGTACGCAACAGCGAGCAGGTGTCCTCGCTGGTCAACAAGGTCGAGGCCGAGCACCAGCTGGCGATCCTGCTCTCCGTGCGCTACGAGGCCGGAGGGCGCGGCGCGAAGGCCACGCTCTCCGACTACCGCAAGGCGCAGCGGGCGGTCGACGCCCAGGTCACGAAGGTGCGCGACACCTTCGGCGGCACGCTGCCGGCCGGCGAGACGCAGGCGCTGAAGGAGGTCGAGGGCCTCACCAGCCTGCGCGGCACCGTCGAGCAGAGCTATCTGCCCGCGAGCAACATCGACCCCGCCTACGACAACGCTGCCAGGACCGTGATCGCCGGTCTGGGCCTGGACCGCAACGCCGAGCTCGCGGCCACCTTCACCGGCAACCTGCTGGACTCGCTGCTGCGCGCCGACGCCGCGCACGGCACGTTCGAGACCGGGGTTTTCTCCGCGACGACCGGTGACACCAACGCGCAGATCGAGTTCACCACGGCCGTCGGGGCCTACCAGATCTACACCACCCAGACCGACCGCTTCGCCCGGTTCGCCACCGAGCAGCAGGCCGACCAGCTCTCCGGCATCGAGCACACCGCCGCCCACCAGAAGATCGCGGAGGCCTACGCCGAGCTCCAGGTCGCCCCGAGCACCCTCCAGGCGGACACGCCGGCCGAGATCCGCGCCGCGTTCCAGAAGGCGCTCGGCGACTACTCCGCCTATCCGCAGCAGGCGGAGAGCCGCCTGAAGATCACCTCGTCGCTCATCGACCAGATCGCCGACGGCGCGGACAGCACCTCCCACAACGCCTGGTGGCGCGCGGGCCTGCTGCTGGCCGCCGCCCTGCTCGGCTTCGTCCTCTGGCTCGCCTTCTCGGTGCTGGTACGCCGCTCGGTGGTCCGGCCGGTCATGGCCCTCACCGGCGCCGCGCGGGAGGTCGCCGACGTGGCCGGGCGCGAGCTGGCCCGGGTGGCCGACGACGACACCGGGGACGACAGCCCGCCGAAGCTGCGCGAGATGCCGGTCACCGCCCGCGACGAGATCGGCGAGCTGGCCGAGGTGTTCAACCGGGTGCAGACCACCGCGATCGGCCTGCTGGAGCGGCAGGTGCTCAGCCGCCGCAACGTCGCCGAGATGTTCGGCAACGTCGGCCGCCGCGTCAGCAACCTCAGCACCCGCCAGCTCGCCCTGATCGACGCGGTGGAACGCGGCGAGACCGACCCCGCGCTGCTCGAACGCCTCTACTCCATCGACCACATCGCGGTCCGGCTGCGCCGCAACGCCGACAGCCTGATGCTGCTCGCCGGCATCCGCGAGACGGTCCTCGACTCCGGCCCCACCGCGCTCACCAACGTCGTGCGCGCCGGGCTCGGCCAGATCGAGGGCTTCCAGCGGGTGCGGCTGCACGCGCACACCGAGGTCATGGTGGAGCCCGACATCATCGGCGACCTGACCCTGATGGTGGCCGAGCTGCTGGAGAACGCCGTGTCGTTCTCGCCCGCGGGCAGCCCGGTCGAGGTCTACGTCCGCGACGCCTACGGCGTGGACGCCGCGCGCTCCGGGGGCGCCACCATCGTGATCTCCGACCACGGTCTCGGCATGAGCGCCGAGCGCCTGGCCGAGGAGAACGCCCGTCTGATCCGCCGCGAGCGGCTGGACCTGGTGCCGACGAAGGTGCTCGGCCTGTTCGTGGTGGGCACCCTGGCCCGCCGCTGGGACGTCTCGGTCGAACTGTCCCGGACGCCGGGCGGCGGCCTGACGGCGGAGGTGACGGTGCCCTCGTCGCTGCTGCTGGCCATGAGCCCGGTCACGGCGGGGGCCACCGGCGGCACGGCCGGTGAGCAGCGCCTCGCGGCCGGGGGCGGTGTACCGGAACAGGCGGCCGGGGCGGCGGACTCCGCGTGGCCGGCGACGGCCGGCATGAGCACCGGCACCTGGGGGGCGGCCCCCGCCGGCGCCGAGGCCTCCGGCGGTCCGGTGGACGAGCGGGGCGGCACGGCGCCGGGCTTCACGGCCTCACCGGGTACGGCCGGCCGCCCGGCCGAGCGGGCCGGTTACGGCCGGCCGGGAGCGGGCGACGAGCGTGGCGTCACGGCGGCCGGCCAGGCCGGCGCCGGGTGGGCGGGGTCCGAACCGCCGGACGGTGCGCCGTCCGGGCCCCGGCCCGCGGCCGCCGTGGGTGACGAGGCCGGTGCCGACGGCGGGCGGCCGCGGCCGCTCCCCCGCCGCGTGCCCCGCCGGGAGGCGGCCGTGGACCCGGGCGCCGGGTCCCCGAGCCGTACGGAGGCCGGATCCGGCGTGACCCACACTCGGTCCGATGATTCAACGCCCGCACGGCCTGGCGGGCTCGCCGAACCGGTATCGTCGTCCGGGTCACGGCCGGGTGCGACAGCGCCGTCCGCCCAGGCCGGCGACGGTTCCCCCCGCCCGCTGCGCCGCCGCGTCCGGGGTGCCACCCTCCGCTCGACCACCGACACCGCCGCCCAGCTGGCGGCACGGCGGGCCCCGCGGCCCGCCGACGCGGACGCCGTGCGGGCCTCGCTCGAGGAGTTCGAGGCTGCCGTGGAGCGGGCGCACCGCGACAGCGACGCCGACGACCGGCCGGCGACCACAGACCCGCACGACCGGAACCACCTCCCGGAAGGAGCCGAGCAGTGAGCACGTCGACAGGTGACACTCCCGACGCGGGAGCCACCACGCCGGCCGAACTGCAGGCCGCCGCAGCCGACTTCACCTGGTTGCTCAACCGTTTTGCCACGGAGACCGCCGGTGTCGTGGACGCCATCGCGGTGTCCTCCGACGGACTGCTGATCGCCGTGTCCGAACTGCGCGAGCACGCCGACTCCGAGCGGCTGGCCGCGATCGTCTCCGGCATCACCAGCCTGGCCGCCGGCGCGTCCGGCAACTACGGCCTCGGCGGCCTCAACAAGGTCATCATCGACCTGGAGGGCGGCCATGTCCTGGTCTCCGCGATCGGCAGCGGCGCCGTGCTCGGCGTCGTCACCGACAAGGAGGCCAAGCTGGGCAACATCGCCTACGAGATGACCCTGTTCGCCAACCGGGCCGGCAGCGCGCTCAGCCCGCAACTGGTGCTCGCGCTGAAGAACAGCGTCGGCTCCCCGACAGCCCTCTGACCGAGGGACGGACGACGACCTCATGGCGGACGGCTCCCCACCACCGGGTCCGGACCCGGTCGGCCCCGCTTCGGCCGTACGGCCCTTCCTGGTCACCGCCGGCCGGGTCGCACCCACCGCGGCCGGCCGGCCGGTACCGGTGGAGACCCAGGTGGTGGCGACCGCCGAGGGTCTCGCCGTGCTCGACGAGCTCTCCTTCGAGCAGTACGACATCATCGCCGCCTGCCGGCAGCCGCAGTCCATCGCGGAGCTCGCGGCCCGGCTGCGGCTGCACCTGAACGTGGTCCGGGTGCTCGCGGAGGACCTGCGGGCCGCCGGGCTGCTGGCGGTGCACGTCCCCGACTCCGGCGTCACGCACGACGCCACCGTCCTGCGCAGGGTGATCGACGCCCTGCGTGCCATCCCCGACTCCCGAGGGGTAATCCGTGACGCGGACTGAACCGGCCGCCCCCGTGGCGGCCGCCGAGGTGACTGCCGTCAGACCACCGCTGCCGGTCAAGCTGGTGATCGCGGGCGGCTTCGGCGTGGGCAAGACCACCGCCGTCGGCTCCATCTCGGAGATCGAGCCGCTGACGACCGAGGCCGCCATCACGGAGGTCGCGGCCGGCGTCGACGACCTCAGCCACACCCCGCGCAAGACCACGACCACCGTGGCGATGGACTTCGGCTGCATCACCATCGACCCCACGCTCAAGCTGTACCTGTTCGGCACGCCCGGCCAGGAGCGGTTCGGGTTCATGTGGGACGACATCGTGGAGGGCGCCGTCGGCGGCCTGGTCATCGTGGACACACGCCGCCTCGACGACTGCTACGCGGCCGTCGACTACTTCGAGCACCGCCGGATCCCGTTCGCCGTCGCCGTCAACGCCTTCGACGGGAGGATCGAGCACAGCCTGGACGAGGTGCGCTGGGCGCTCGACGTCGCCGAGCCCGTCCCGGTGCTGGTGTTCGACGCCCGCGAGCGCGGCTCGGTGCGCGACGCCCTGCTCGTCGTACTGGAACAGGCTCTGGCCCGTACCAAGGCGTGAGGCACCGCCTCGTGAACGCGAGCGGGCCCGGGGCGGATGGAGGATCCGTCCCGGGCCCGCGGTCCTTCGGGGTCAGGCGCCGCGGCGCACGCCGGGTGACACCGTGAGCCGCGCGACCAGCCAGAAGAAGCCCAGCGTCACCAGCGCCAGCACGGCCACCAGGGTCGCGCCGCCCACCACCTTCTCGTAGTTGCGCTGGTAGAGGCCGTCGACGATGTAGCGGCCGAGGCCGCCGAGCGAGACGTACGCGGCGATGGTGGCCGTCGAGACGATCTGGATGGCCGCCGAGCGCAGCCCGCTGAGGATCAGCGGGAGCGCGACCGGGAGTTCGACCTGGAACAGGATGCGTGACTCGGCCATGCCCATGCCCCGTGCGGCGTCCACCGGGGACGGGTCGACGGAGCGCACCGCCTCGTAGGTGGTCACCAGGATCGGCGGGACCGCGAGCACCACCAGCGGGATCATCACCGGGGTCTGGCCGAGCCCGAGCAGCACGAACATCAGTACCAGCAGGCCGAAGCTGGGCAGCGCGCGGCCGGCGGTGGCGACGAAGGCGACGCTGTTGCCGCCGCGTCCGGTGTGCCCGGTGAGCAGGCCGACCGGCAGGCCGATGGCGGCGGCGATGGCGAGCGCGATCAGCGAGTACTGGACGTGCTCGCGCATCCGGGTCGGGATGCCGTCGTAGCCGTGCCAGTGGGCGCTGTCGCTGAAGAAGGAGTTGACGAAGTGGAGGACGTTCATCGGACGGAGTCCTCCAGTGCGGCGGCGGCCGGCTCGGGCCGGGATTCGGGCTCGGGCTCGTCGACGGGACGGGGCTTGCGGGTGCCGCGCGGCATCCAGGGCGTCACCAGGACCCGCACGAGCACCAGGAAGGCGTCCGCGAGGATGGCGAGGACGGCCGTGCCGATCACCGACAGCCAGACCAGACGCGGCTGGTGGTAGATCATGCCGTCGTTGAGCAGGTTGCCGAGTCCGCCCTGGTTGCCGATCAGCATGCCGACGCTGACCAGGGAGATGCTGGAGACCGTCGCCACCCGCAGCCCGGCGATGATCGCGGGCGCGGCGATGGGCAACTGCACCTGGAAGTAACGGCGCACGGGACCGAGGCCCATCGCGGTGGCCGCGTCGAGCGTCTCCTGCGGCACCGAGCGCACGCCGTCCACGATCGCCGGGACGAACACCACCAGGCTGTAGATGCCCAGCGGGATCATCACGGTCAGCTCGGACTGGCCGGTGTAGTCGATGAGGACGACGAAGAAGGCCAGCGACGGGATCGCGTACAGGACCGTCGTCACCCACAGCACGGGCGGGTACAGCCAGCGCATCAGCACGCACAGCTGGGAGATCGGCAGGGCCAGCAGCAGTCCGCCCACGACCGGCACCAGGGCCAGGCGCAGATGCATGCCGACCAGACCCCAGTACGTGTTCTGCAGGTCGCTCGGTATGTCGAACAGGCCGCCGCTCATCCCGCGACCTTCGCGTCGCTGCGGCCGGCGGCGTGGGCGGTGCGGATCGCCTCGCCGATGGTCTGCTGCGAGACGACGCCGGTGACCCGGCCGTCGGCGCCGACCGCGACGGCCCACCCGGTGGGCGAGAGCACGGCACCGTCGAGCGCGGCGCGCAGCGACTCCTTGCCGTGCACGAAGGGCCGCCCGTACGGCAGCAGCCGCGCGGGGTCGACGGCGCCCGCGGTCAGCGCGCCCGGCTCGCTCCAGCCGAGCGGCTTGCCGTCCACGTCGGTGACGAGCAGGTAGGGCACCCGGTCGGTGCCGCGCTCGGCGATCTGCTCGGCGGTGGAGTCGACCGCGACGATCGGGCCGGTGAGCAGGTCGAGCTCGGCGGTGGAGAAGAAGGAGAGCCGCCGGATGCCGCGGTCCGCGCCGAGGAAGTCCTCGACGAAGCCGTCCGCGGGGTTCGACAGCAGTTCGGCGGGCGGCGCGAACTGGGCCAGATGGCCTCCGGTGCGCATCACCGCGACCATGGTGCCGATCTTGACGGCCTCGTCGATGTCGTGGGTGACGAAGACGATGGTCTTGCCCAACTCGTCCTGGATCCGCAGCAGTTCGTCCTGCAGGCCCTTGCGCACCACCGGGTCGACGGCCGAGAACGGCTCGTCCATCAGCAGCACCGGCGGATCGGCCGCCAGCGCCCGCGCGACACCGACGCGCTGCTGCTGACCGCCGGAGAGCTGGTACGGGTAGCGCTTGGCGAGCGCCCCGTCGAGCCCGACCCGCTCCATCAGCTCGCGCGCCCGGCCGCGCGCCTGCTCCTTGCCCCAGCCGAGCAGCCGGGGCACCGTGGCGATGTTGTCCACGATCGTGCGGTGCTGGAACAGCCCCGCGTTCTGGATGACGTAACCCATCGACCGGCGCAGCGTGTTGACCGGCTGCTGCGTGATGTCCTTGCCGTCGAGCAGGATCCTGCCCTCGCTCGGCTCGATCATCCGGTTGATCATCCGCAGGGTCGTCGTCTTCCCGCAGCCGGACGGACCGACGAAGACGGTGATCGACCGGTCGGGGATCTCCAGTGAGAGGTTGTCGACCGCGACCGTCCCGTCGGGATACCGCTTGGTGACTGAATCTATTCGTATCAAAGCGCCGAATGCCCTTCGGGTCTGGCTGAGGCCGTCCGCACGGTGGCCTCGGTCGCGCGGGCCGTTGAGGGGAGAGTCTAGACCGACTGCGCCGCGGCGGTTCGTCGGGAGCTTGGCGAAATCCCGCCCGGTGCGCGCACCGCGCCCGCGCGCCCGGCAGGGGCCCGGCCTGGGTGTTCTTCCGCGGTCCCCTGTGCCCCGCCCATGAGGGCGCTGATTCTCACGGCGCGCTCAGGGCCTGCTCAGCGGTCGCACAGCGGCGGCGCGGATGGTCATGGCCATGGACGAAGGCCCGCCCGACCGGGCGGACACCGCCGTGGACCCCTTGGAGTACGCGTCATGACGACCCTCGCCCCGCCTCCCGCACCCGCCCAGGAAGGCCGGCACCGGGTGGCGCCGCCGCCCGTCTCCCGGATCGGAAGGCTCTTCGCCGGCGCGCCCGGCGACCCGCGCTGGGCCCGCCCCGCACTGTGGGCGATCCTCGTCCTGGCCACGGCCCTGTACACCTGGAACCTCTCCTCCCTCACCGGGAACACCTTCTACGACGCGGCCGTCTGGTCCGGCACCAGGAGCTGGAAGGCGTTCTTCTTCGGCGCTCTCGACTCGGGCAGCTTCATCACGGTCGACAAGCCGCCGTTCGCGCTGTGGGTGATGGGCCTGTCGGCCCGGATCCTCGGCTACGGCACCTGGCAGTTGACGCTGCCGATGGTCGCGGCCGGCACCGGTTCGGTGGCGCTGCTGTACCGGCTCGTCAAGCGGGACTTCGGCGTCGCGGCGGGCACGGTCGCCGCGCTCGTGCTGACCCTCACCCCCATCACGGTGGCGATCAACCGCGACACCAACCCCGACCCGGTCCTCGTGCTCCTGATGCTGCTGGGCGCGGCCGCGCTGCTGAAGGCCGTGCGCACCGGGCGGCTGCTGCCGCTGGTGTGGTCCGGCGTCGCGATCGGCTTCGCGTTCAACACGAAGATGATGCAGGCGTACGTCGTGCTGCCCGCGTTCTTCCTGGTGCATCTCTGGGCCGCCAAGGGCTCGTTAGGCCGCCGTCTGCGCAATCTGGCGGCCGGCACGGTGGCGTTGGCCCTCTCCAGCGCCTGGTGGATGGTGGTCGTCGACCTGATCCCGGCCTCGTCCCGCCCCTACATCGGCGGCTCGACCGACAACACGGTGTGGGACCTCGTCATCGGCTACAACGGCTTCGGCCGGATCTTCGGGGCGAGTTCGTCGGTGGGCTCGCAGGGCAACGGCGCGAGCTTCGGCGGCGATTCGGGCCTGTACCGGATGTTCAACAGCATCATGGGCGGGCAGATCTCCTGGCTGATCCCGTTCGCGGCGATCGCGCTGATCGGCGCCCTGGTGCTGCGCGGCCGGGCGCCGCGCACGGACGCCCGGCGCGCCGCGCTGCTGCTGTGGGGCGGCTGGTTCGTCCTGCACTTCCTGACCTTCTCCCTCGCCGAGGGCACGTTCCACCCGTACTACGTCACCGCGATGGCGCCCGGGATCGCGGCCCTGACGGGCGCGGGAGGGGTCATGCTGTACCGCGCCTTCAGGGACCGCCCGGCGGCGAAGTGGGGCTGGGTGCTCCCCCTGGCCGTCGCGGTGAGCGCGGTCTGGGCGGTCGTGCTGCTCCAGCGGGTGTCCGGCTCGGGGACGCTCTACACGGTCACCGAGGTCGTGGCCGGGGTCGCGGGTGCGGCGGCCGTACTCGGGCTCCTGCTCGGGCGGTTCATGAAGCGGCGGCGCCTGACGGCACTCGCCTCGCTCACGGCCGTCGTCGCGCTGCTCACGGGTCCGGCCGCGTACTCGGTCTCGGCGGCCACCACCACGGGCAACGGCACAAATCCGACGGCCGGGCCCGGCACCGGTGACGGTATGGGCGGTGGGCCGGGCGGAGGCCGGGGCGGCAGCGGACCCGGCGGCGCCGACTCCGCTTCCGGCCAGGGCCGTTCGACGGGCGAGACCGGCACCGGTTCCGGAACTCCCGGCGCCGAGAGCGGCGGGCGGTCCCCTTCCGGCCGAACCGCCGCAGGCACGGGCGGCGGCGATCAGGTCGGCTCCGCGATGATCACGTACCTGAAGAAGCACCAGGACGGCGCCACCTGGCTCGTGGCGGTCGCCACCGACCAGACCGCGTCCTCGATCATTCTGGAGTCCGGCCGGCCGGTCATCTCCATGGGCGGCTGGTCCGGCAGCGACGCCGCCATGACCCTCGCGAAGCTCAAGAGCCTGGTGCAGTCCGGGAAGCTGCACTACATCGTCGTGAGCAGCAGCGGCGGCGGCCAGGGCACCGACTCCGGGATCGCCACCTGGGTCAGGAAGCACGGCACGGCGGTCAGCGCCTACAGCGGCCTCTACCGCCTGGACGCCTCGGACGCGAGCTGACCCGCCGCCCGCCCTCACCCCTCCCCGAAGCGGCCGGGGACTCCCGGATCGCCGGGACGCCCTCGGTGCGCAGTACCCGCTCGTCGGCGGCCACCGCGAACACCCCGCAGCCCGCGAGCGAGGCCGCCCATGCGACCCCCTCCGTGCCCATCGCGAACGCCGCGGTGGCCACGGAGTCCGCCTCCGTCAGGGCGGCGGCCACGACCGTCATGCTGAGCAGGCCCGTCGCCGGGCGGCCGGTGCGGCCGTCGAGGATGTGGTCGCCGCGTTCGTAGCGGGCGGAGGCGGCGGCGACCGCGCCGTCGGTCAGCTCGTGCCGATGTCCCGGCGGTGAGGTCCGCGCCGTGGCCTCCTCGGCCGCGTGACGCACTATGTGCGGGTGGAAAAAATACGCCTCCTCGTCGTCGACGACGACCCGCCCATCGCCGACCTCGTCGCGACCGTCGCGCGCTACGAGGGCTGGGACGCGGTCACCGCGAACCGCGGCGAGGACGCGCTCAGGCTGGCCGGCGAGTTCCATCCGGACATCGTGGTGCTCGACCTGATGCTGCCGGACCTGGACGGCTTCGGCGTGCTGGACCGGCTGCGGCGCTCCGGCACGACGGTGCCGGTGGTGTTCCTGACCGCGCGGGACGGGGTGGCCGACCGGGTGGCGGGGCTGACCCGGGGCGGCGACGACTACCTGGTCAAGCCGTTCGCGGTGGAGGAGCTGATGGCGCGGCTGCGCACGGTGCTGCGGCGCAGCGCCGGGCCCGCCTTCCAGCGGTCGGTGCTGCGGGTGGCGGACCTGTCGATGGACGAGGACACCCGCGAGGTGCGCCGCGGCGAGAGGCTGCTGACCCTCACCCCCACCGAGTACGAGGTGCTGCGGTTCCTGATGCGCAGGTCGCCGACCGTGATGACCAAGGCGCAGATCCTCGACCACGTGTGGGAGTACGGCTTCGGGGGCCGCTCGAATGTCGTGGAGCTGGTCGTCAGCCGGCTGCGCCGCAAGCTCGACACCGCCGACACCACGGCCGAGCCGCTGATCCAGACGGTGCGGGGCTTCGGCTACGTCGTCCGGCGGGCCGCCGAGTGATCCGCCGGCTGCGCCGCGCGTACCGGCGGCTGCGCCTCGGCACCCGGCTGGCGCTGGGCCTCGGGGCGCTCGCCCTGGTGGTGTTCGCGGTCGTCGGCACGGCCCTGACCACGTCCATGCGGGACTACCTGTCCCACCAGCTCGACACCCAGCTCGGCCTCGCCCAGGTCGCCCAGTCCAAGAGCATCGCGCAGAACGGCACGCTCCAGGGCAAGAAGTACTACCGCTGGTACTACGCGGTGTACGACGTGAAGGACGGCACCGCCGTGCTGCGCACCCCGGAGGAGGCCGCTGACCTGCCCGGGGACATCGCCCCGCTCACCTCCCTGGCCCGGGCGCAGTCCGCCGCGGACACCGAGGTGCTGCGCACCGCACATCTGGCGGGCGAGGGCGAGTACCGGCTGCGCGCCTGCGAGGTGGAGCCGGGTGTGGTCCTGGTCAGCGCGGCGCCGACGGACGCCATCGGCGACACGGTGCGGCGGCTGGTCGGGGTCCAGGTGGTCGCCTTCGGGCTCGCGCTGCTGGCGCTGGTGGTGTTCGGCCGGCGGATGCTGCGCCGGGGCCTGAACCCGCTGAGCGACATGGCGCACACCGCCCACGGCATCGCCTCGCACGACCTGACGGAGTCGGCGGCGCGGCTGCCGCTGCGCGCCGACGAGCGGGGCGGCGGCCCCGAGGTCGAGGAGCTGCGCACGGCCTTCAACACGATGCTGGAGCACATCGACGACTCGCTCGCCGTGCGCGCCGAGGCCGAGCAGCGCCTGCGCCGCTTCGTCGCCGACGCCTCGCACGAGCTGCGGACGCCGCTGATGTCGGTCCGCGGCTACGCGGACCTCTTCCAGTACGCCGCCGCCAACGCCCCCGAGGAGCGCGCCAGGCACCTGGCCCGGCTGCGTGCCGAGGCCGCCCGCATGGGGGTGCTCCTGGACGACCTGCTGCTGCTCGCCCGTCTGGACGCGGCGGAGCCGGCCACGCCGCTCAGGCTGCGGGAGGCGGACCTGGTGGACCTGGCCGGGGAGGCGGCCGCCGCCTTCCGGGCGAGCCGGCCGGAGCACCCCCTGACCTTCGCCCCGCGTCCGGCCGCGCTGACGCTGCGCATGGACCCGCACCGCATCCGGCAGGTCCTGGACAACCTGCTCGCCAACGCGGCCGTGCACACCCCGGCCGGTACACGGGTGACCGTGGAGGTCGCGCGCGAGGGGGACGCGGCGGTGGTGCGGATCGCGGACGAGGGACCCGGCATCCCGGCCGCCGACCGGGACCGCGTCTTCGACCGCTTCTACCGGGTCGACAAGGCCCGCAGCCGTGACCGCGGCGGCAGCGGCCTCGGCCTGCCGGTCGCGGACGCGCTGGCCGGCGCCCACGGCGGCACGATCGGGCTGAGCAGTGCCCCGGGCGCGACGGTGTTCACCCTCTCGCTGCCGCTGCAGGGCGCCACGGGTCTTACGGACCCGTGACGTGCCGGGCGGAGCTCACCCGCCACAGCGGTTCCCGGCCCTAGCGTGGCCGTATGCGCGTACTGGTCACCGGCGGTGCCGGATTCATCGGGTCCCATGTCGTGACGGCACTCCGGGACCGCGGGCACGAGCCCGTCGTCCTCGACCTGCGGACCGACCCGGCGTCGGACGTCCGCAGTCCCGTCGTCGTCCGTCAGGCTCTGGCGGGCGTGGACGCCGTGTGCCACCAGGCGGCGATGGTGGGCCTGGGCACGGGCTTCGCGGACGCCGCCGAGTACGTCTCGCGCAACGACCTGGGCACCGCCGTCCTGCTCACCGCCATGGCGGAGGCGGGCGTACGGCGGCTGGTGCTGGCCGGGTCGATGGTGGTCTACGGCGAGGGGCGCTACACCTGCGCCCGGCACGGAGTGGTACGGCCCGGCCCGCGTACCGTCGCCGGCCTGGACGCGGGGCGCTTCGAGCCGCCGTGCCCGGTGTGCGGGGCGCCGCTGGAGCCCGGCCTGGTCGCGGAGGACGCCCCGGCCGATCCGCGGAACGTGTACGCGACGACCAAGCTCGCCCAGGAGCACCTGGCGGCGGCGTGGGCGCGGGCGACCGGCGGCTGCGCGGTGTCGCTGCGCTACCACAACGTGTACGGGCCGGGCATGCCCCGCGACACCCCCTACGCCGGGGTCGCCTCGTTCTTCCGCTCGGCGCTGGCCCGGGGCGAGGCCCCGCGTGTGTTCGAGGACGGCTGCCAGCGGCGGGACTTCGTCCATGTGCGGGACGTGGCGGCGGCCAACGCGGTCACGCTGGAGGCGGGGTCCCGCGAGGGCGCGCTGACCGTGTACAACACCGGCAGCGGCGAGGTGCACACCGTCGGCGAGATGGCCCGCGCGCTGTCCGCGGCGTGCGGCGGCCCGGAGCCGGTCGTCACCGGGGAGTACCGCCTGGGCGACGTACGGCACATCACGGCCGACTCGGCGCGCCTGCGGGACGAGGAGGGATGGAAGCCCGAGGTCGGCTTCGAGGAGGGCATGCGGGAGTTCGCGCGTGCGGGACTGCGCGAGGCGTAGCCGGCCCTCGTCCGGACCGGTGGTGCTGCCCGCCTTTCACGGAGCGGCGGCGGGCAGCACCACCTCGAAGCAGCAGCCGCCGGGGATGTTGCGGACGGTGGCGCGGCCCTGGTGCGCCTCCACGATGCCCCGCACGATCGCCAGGCCGAGTCCCGCGCCGGCGGGGGGAGTCCGGGCGTGCGTGCCGCGCCAGCCGGTGTCGAAGACACGGGGCAGGTCCTCGTCGGGAATGCCGCCGCAGCTGTCCGTGACGGACAGCACGACGCCGTCGGGCGAGCGCTCGGCGGCCACCGCGACCGTGCCGTCGGCCGGGGTCCGCCGGATCGCGTTGACCAGCAGGTTGCCGAGCACACGGCTCATCTCCTTGCCGTCCACCTCGACCGGCACGGGCTCGACCTGGCCGCCGACCAGCCGTACACCGTGCTCGCGCGCCAGTGGGTCGGCGCCCGCGAGCGCGTCGCCGACGAGGTCGTAGAGGGACATCCTGCTCGGGCTGAGCGCGAGGGCTCCGGCGTGTATGCGGGAGAGTTCGAAGAGGTCGCCGACCATGCCGTTGAGGCGTTCGACCTCGGTGCGGATCTGCTTGAGGTAGCGGCCCGGGTCGGTGGCGACGCCGTCCTCCAGGGCCTCGGACATGGCGCGCAGTCCGGCGAGCGGGGTGCGCAGGTCGTGGGAGATCCAGGCGACGAGTTCGCGGCGGGAGGTCTCCAGGGCGCGCTCGCGTTCCCGGGACTCGGCGAGTTTGGCGCTGGTGGCCTCCAGCTCGCGGCTCAGGGCGGAGAGTTCGGCGGTGGCGGGGCCGTCGGGCGAGGTGAAGCCGCCGCCCTCGCCGAAGGAGCGGGCGGCGAGGGTGAGGTCGCGGCTGCGCGCGGCGACCCAGCGGCCCAGCAGCAGCGCGGTGGCCAGGGAGACGACCGCGGCCATCGCGACGACGGTCGTGACGACCTTCAGGTCGTGCTTGGACAGGAACATGGCCTGCGCGACCGCGAGGGTGCCCGCGAACATGGCGCCGACGGCGACGGCGGCGACCACGCCGAGGTGCAGGGCGAGCGAGCGGCGCCGGATGAGCAGCAGCACACAGGCCCCCAGCAGCCCGGCCGCGGCGGCGCCGAGGAAGGCGAAGAGGGCGATGAGGAGGTTGTCGCGCATGGTCACGCCTCCGCGTGCGAGCCGTCGAAGCGGTAGCCGACGCCCCAGACGGTCTGGATCAGGCGGGGCCTGCCGGGGTCGTCCTCGACCTTGCCGCGCAGCCGCCGCACATGGACGGTGACGGTGGACAGGTCGCCGAAGTCCCAGCCCCACACCTCGCGCATCAGGTCCTCGCGGCTGAAGACCCGGCCGGGGTGGCCGAGGAAGAAGGCGAGCAGGTCGAACTCGCGGATGGTGAGGGCGAGTTCGCTGCCGTCCTTGAGCGCGCGGCGGGCCGCCGGGTCCAGCGAGAGCCCGGCGGCGCTCAGCAGCCGCGCGGGGCGGGCCGGGCGGGTGCGGCGCAGCACGGACTCGACGCGCAGGACGAGTTCGCGGGGGCTGAAGGGCTTGGTGACGTAGTCGTCGGCGCCCACCTCCAGGCCGAGGATGCGGTCGTCCTCGTCGCCGCGCGCGGTGAGCATGATGACCGGAACCGGCCCGCGCCCCCGCATCCGGCGGCAGACCTCCAGTCCGTCCATGCCGGGCAGCATCAGGTCCAGGACGACGAGGTCGGGCCAGTGGGCGGCGGCCCGGGCGAGCGCGTCGGGGCCGTCGCCGGCCCGGTCGACGACGTATCCGGCCCGGTCGAGGTACCCCGTGACCACCTCGGCGACCGTGGGGTCGTCGTCGACGACGAGCACCCGGGCCCCGGTCTGTGCGTCCTGCTGCTGCTCCATGGAGCAAGCCTCGCACCGCGTGCGCGCGAGCGCCGCCACCCGCCTCTGACGTCCGTGTTTCGTAAGGAGCCTGCGCCCGGATTGTCCGCTTCTTGCCCGTAGGGTGATGGGCGTGACGACGACCCCTTCCGACGAAGACGAGAGAGTCCCGGTGGCCGCGGCGTCCGTGGACGTCGTGCTGCCCTGCCTGGACGAGGCCGAGGCTCTGCCGTGGGTGCTGGAACGGATTCCGCCCGGCTGGCGGGCGCTCGTCGTGGACAACGGCTCCACCGACGGCTCGGCGGACCTCGCCCGCGGCCTCGGCGCACGGGTGGTGCACGAGGCACGACGCGGTTTCGGCGCCGCCTGCCACGCCGGCCTGAGCGCCAGCACCGCGGACATCGTCTGCTTCTGCGACTGCGACGCCTCGCTCGACCCGGCCGAGCTGGTGCCCTTCGTGCACCGGGTCCTGGCCGGCGAGGCCGACCTGGTGCTCGGCCGCCGCCGCACCCGGAGCTTCGGCGCCTGGCCCGCGCACGCCCGCGCCGGCAACCTCGCCCTCGCCCGGCTGCTGCGCCGCCGCACCGGCCTGCGCCTGCACGACCTCGGCCCGCTGCGGGCCGCCCGCCGCGAGCCGCTGCTCGGCCTCGGCCTCACCGACCGCCGCAGCGGCTACCCGCTGCAGATGGTCGTGCGCGCCGCGGACGCGGGCTGGCGCGTGGCCGAGTACGACGTCCCCTACCTGCCGCGGACGGGCGCCTCCAAGGTGACCGGTACCTGGCGCGGCACCTGGCAGGCGGTGCGGGACATGAGCCGGGTGCTGGCCGAGCCGCCGATGCCGCGCAGCGGTGTGCCGGCGTTCGAGGGGGCCGAGCGGTGACCACACTCCTGGTCATCGCGAAGGAGCCCCGGCCCGGGCACGTGAAGACCCGCCTGACCCCGCCCTTCACCCCGCAGGAGGCGGCCGCGCTCGCGGAGGCGGCCCTCGCGGACACCCTGGAGGTCGTGGCCCGCACACCGGCCCGCCGCCGGGTCCTGGTCCTCCAGGGCTCGCCGGGCCCGTGGCTGCCGCCGGGCTTCGACGTCGTACCGCAGTGCGCCGGCGGCCTCGACGAACGGCTGGCCGCCGCCTTCGCGCACTGCACCGGCCCGTCCCTGCTCATCGGCATGGACACGCCCCAGGTGACGCCGGACCTGCTGTCGGTGGACTTCGGCGACTGCGACGCGTACTTCGGCCCCGCCGAGGACGGCGGCTTCTGGGCCCTGGGCCTGGCCGCTCCGGACCCCGGCCTGCTGCGGGGCGTGCCGATGTCGACGCCCGGCACGGGCGCCGCCCAGCGGGCGCGGCTGGCGGGCCTGCGGGTCCGTGACCTGCCGCGGCTGCGGGACGTCGACACGGCGCACGACGCGCACGCGGTCGCGGGCCAGGCGCCCGGCAGCCGTTTCGCGGCGCGGCTGACGCGTCTGGCGGCGGGCCGATGAGCGCGGCGCACCGGATGACGGCGACCAGGATCGGGCGCCAGCCCCCCGCGCCGCCGGATGCCGGGACCTGGTCCGCGGACCCCTACTCCGACGCCCTGCGCACCGGCCGGGGTCCGCTGTTCCTGCGCCGTGCCGACGGCTGGCTGCTCCTGCTCGAGGTCGAGCGCTGGTGCGCGGACGCCGACGCGGTGGACCTGGAGGTCGTACGGCGCTGCGAGGGCAAGGTGCTGGACGTGGGCTGCGGCCCGGGCCGCCTGGTCGCCGCGCTGGCCGCACGCGGCTGGCCGGTGCTGGGCATCGACGTGAGCGACGCGGCGGTGGCGCGCACCCTCGGCCTCGGCGGCCAGGCCCTGCACCGCTCGGTCTTCGACCCGCTGCCCGCCGAGGGCCGCTGGGGCACGGCGCTCCTGATGGACGGCAACGTGGGCATCGGCGGCGACCCGGAGACCCTGCTCGCCCGTATGCACCAACTCCTCACCCCCGGCGGTCTGCTGATCGCCGAGACGGCTTTCGACCCGGACATCGACGAACGCGTCCAGGTCCACGTCACGGACACCCGGGGAGCCGCGGGCAGCCCCTTCCCGTGGGCCCGCGTCGGCACCCGGGCCCTGCTGCGGCACGCGCGCCGGGCGGGGTGGCGGGCCGTGGACCAGTGGACGACCGGGGGGCGGTGCTTCGTGGCGCTGCGCAGCCGCGGCACGACGGGGAAGCCCCGGCCGCACCGCGGCTGACCGGCGGTCGCCCGCCGGGCCACCGCTCAGCGCACGGGCCGCGCCCGCTGCCGCACCGCCCTGCGCGACCGCACCGACCGCGTCACGAACACCGCCGCCGACCCTCCGAAGAGCACCGCCGTCACCAGCAGCCACCGCGTCAGGAACCGGTCCGCCGGCAGCGCGGTGGCCGCTCGGTAGCGCTCCGTCACCTGCCCGCTGATCAGCGGGAACCAGACCAGCAGGAGGAGCAGGGAGAGGGCGGCCGGGACGCGGACGTAGTTCACCCCTCGCCGGCGTGGGCCGGCCACGCGCACGAGGGCGTGGTCCGCCGCCGCGTACAGGGGCAGCAGGACCAGATCGTGCAGGAGCGCCGCCCCCACGATCCACAGGGCCACCTCGAACCAGTCGTTCTCCAGCAGCTGCACCCCCGCGTACGCCGACAGCGCGAACGAGCAGGACAGCAGCAGGATCTGCAGCGGGCTGCCGAGCGGGAGGGTCAGGCGGGGGAGGGTCAGGCGCGGGAGGCTCGGGCGGGGGCGGATCATGGCAGGTCTCCGAAGGTCAGATTGGCCACCCATTTGGTGTTGAGGACGCCGGGGGCCGCGGGAACGATGATGCGGGCCGGGTGGCCGTGGTCGGGGGTCAGGGGCTCGCCGTTGACGAACAGGGCGAGCAGGGAGCGCGGGTCGGCGACCTGGTTGGCGCGCAGGGCGGCCCGGCGGAAGGCACCGTGGCGTTGCAGCGACTCCACGAACACGTCGGGCGGACTGACGTCGTGGCCCACCAGCGCGGCCAGATCCCGCAGCCGCACCCCGCGCCACCACTGGTCCGACGTCGACCAGCCCTCCACGCACGCGATGGGCAGCGCCGAGCTGTGCAGCGGGAGCCGGAGCAGGTCGGCGCGGCTGAGCCGGACCGTGCCGGTGCGTCCCGTCACCGTCAGGCGCCAGTTCTCCTCGCTCATGTCGGCCGCGCCGATACCCGCGTACGCCGCCGTCTTGTTGATCTGGAAGCCGCCGGGCCCGTTCCCCGGATCGGCGCCGTGCGGCGCGAGCACCGCGCTCCACCGCAGCCCGTCGACGTCCTGTCCCACCGTGGTGGCGAACAGCAGCAGCGAGCCGCCCCCGACCAGCCCGAGCGCGCCCCGCCGGGAGACCGTGGGCGGATCGGGGTCGGGGGCCACCAGCTCGGTCCGCTCGGGCTGGTCCCCCTCCCGCATCCGGCGCAGATTCCGCCACGCGACCGGCATCTTCAGCACGGCGTGCGCGACGAACGCGCCGAAGAACACCCAGGCGCCGTAGAAGTGCAGGGGGTAGAAGGAGCCGGGGAAGATGTAGTCGAGCTGGACGTTGAGCACGCCGGTGACGAACTCGAACAGCCCGCCGCCGACCAGCAGCAGCAGCGACAGGCGCTCCAGGGCGTGCGCGAGCGAGCGCGCCGGGGGCAGGGTGAACAGCTTGGGCACCACCGACCACAGCTTGGCCAGCAGGACGGGGATCAGGGTGATCCCGAGGGTGACGTGGACGCCCTGGGTGAGCCGGTACAGCCAGTGCGGGTCGGTCGGCCAGGAGAAGAGGTAGAAGCCGAGGATCCCCTTGCCCGGTGTCTTGTCGTTCACCGGTGACAGGCCCGGGTTGTAGGCGGCGTACGAGAGCAGTCCCGTCACGAACAGCACGGTGATCCCGACGAGCAGGACGACGCCGAGCACCGAGGTGAACCAGGGGCCGCGCAGGGGGCTGCGCCAGAAGGAGGGTGAGAAGGGAGTGCGTCTCATGACCCGACCGTAGGTCCGCATCACCCCAAGAGCGGCTCTGCGAACCATGACGAAACGCTGACGTCCGCGCACGTCAGCCGTCCGGGGCAGGTTCCGCAGCCTAGCGTTCGGTCCGTGAACCGCGATCTGCGCCGAGACCTGTACGCCGCCGCGGCCGCCGCGCTGCTCGTCGTGGTGGCCGCCGTGGTCGGCACCGGCATCCAGCACCGCGACGGCTCGCTGCGCGTCAGCTGGCCCCCGCTGCTGGCGAAATGGGACCCGCACCTGGGCCCCGGCACCCCGGCGGCCGTCGCCGTCGCGGTGGCCGTCGTGGCCTACGGCCCCTCCCTCGCCGTCCGTCTGCCCTGGCGTCCACTGCTGCTGACCGCCTGGGGGACGGCCATGGCCTGGACGTGGTCCCTCGCCCTCGTCGACGGCTGGCACCTGGGCGTCGCCGGCCGGCTGACCACCCGCAACGAGTACCTCCAGGTCATCGGCCGCTTCCACGACATCCCCGCCACCCTGCGGGACTTCACCCACCACATCCTCATCGACTCCCCCGGCAACTGGCCCGCCCACGTCGCGGGCCACCCCGCGGGAGCCACCGTCACCTTCGTCCTGCTGGACCGGATCGGCCTGGGCGGTGGCGGCTGGGCGGGGGCCTTCGTCATCACGGCCGGTACGACGGCGGCGGCCGCGGTGCTGGTCACGGTGCGCGCCCTGGCCGACGAGAAGCTGGCCCGGCGCGCCGCCCCCTTCCTCGTGCTGGCCCCGGGCGCGGTGTGGGTGGGCACGTCGGCCGACGGGTACTTCGCGGCGGTCGCCGCGTGGGCGGTGGCGTTCCTCGCGCTCGCGGTGACGGGGCGCCGCCCGGCCCTGACGGGGTTCGTCTCGGGCCTGCTGTTCGGCCTGACCGCCTACCTCTCGTACGGCCTCACGCTCTTCGCCCTGATCGCGGCGGCCGTCCTGCTCCTGGGCTCCCACCGTGTCCGCCCGCTCCCCTTCCTGCTCGCCGGACTCGCCGTCGTCCCGGCCGTGTTCACCGCGCTCGGCTTCGACTGGTGGGCGGCGTACCACCTGCTGGTCACCCGCTACTACCAGGGGGCGGGCGGCGTACGGCCGTACGGCTACTGGGTGTGGGCCAATCCGGCCTGCACGGTGTTCATCGTGGGACCGGCGACGGCGGCGGGCCTGCGCCGCCTCCGGGTGAGGGCCACCGAGCGGGCCACGCTGTGCCTCGGTGCCCTCGTGGGCGCGGCCCTGCTGGCCCTGCTCGTCGCCGACGTGTCCGGCATGAGCAAGGCGGAGACGGAACGCATCTGGCTGCCGTTCGCGCTGTGGCTGCTGCCGTGCTGCGCGTTCCTGCCGAGGCCGCGCGGCTGGCTGGCCGCGCAGGCCGTGCTCGCGCTGCTGGTCAACCACCTGCTGCTGACGTACTGGTGACGTCGGCGGGGCGGTGTCAGGGCAGCGGCTGTTCCGTCCAGATCACCTTGCCGTACGGCGTGTACCGGGTCCCCCACCGTTCCGTGAGGCGCGCGACGAGGAACAGCCCGCGGCCGCCCTCGTCCTCGCTGCGGGCGCGGCGCAGGCGGGGCGAGGTGCTGCTGCCGTCGGAGACCTCGCAGATCAGGGCGCGGTCGCGCAGGAGGCGGAGCTGGACGGGGCCGGTGGCGTGGCGGATGGCGTTGGTGACGAGTTCGCTCGCGACCAGTTCGGTGGTGAACGCCAGGTCGTCCAGGCCCCACGCGGCGAGCTGCCGGGTGACCGCGGAGCGGGCGCGGGAGACGACCGCCGGGTCGCAGGGCAGTTCCCACTCGGCGATCCGGTCCGGGCCGAGGACGTGGGTGCGGGCGACCAGCAGGGCCACGTCGTCGCCCGGCCGGACGGGCAGCAGCGCGTCGAGGACCGCCTCGCAGGTGTCCTCCGGCGCCCGCCCGGCGGCGGCCAGGACGGTGCGCAGCCGGTCCAGGCCGGAGTCGATGTCGCGGTGCCGGTCCTCCACCAGTCCGTCGGTGTAGAGCACCAGTTGGCTGCCTTCGGCCAGTTCCAGCTCGATGGTCTCGAAGGGCATGCCGCCGAGGCCCAGGAGCTGGCCGGAGGGCAGGTCGACGAACTCGACGGTGCCGTCCGGTGCGACGACCGCGGGCAGCGGATGCCCGGCGCAGGTGAGGCTGCAGCGCCGCGAGACGGGGTCGTAGACGGCGTAGAGGCAGGTCGCTCCGACGATGCCGGAGTCGGCCTGGGCGCTCTCCACGTCCCAGCCCTCGCCCCGGTCGAGGCGCCCGACGAGGTCGTCGAGGTGGGTGAGGAGGTCGTCGGGGGACAGGTCGAGCGAGCAGAAGTTCTGCACGGCGGTGCGCAGCCGGCCCATGGTGGCGGCGGCGTGCAGGCCGTGGCCGACGACGTCCCCGACGACCAGCGCGACGCGGGCGCCGGACAGCGGGATGACGTCGAACCAGTCGCCGCCGACGCCGGCCTGCGCGGGCAGGTAGCGGCAGGCGACCTCGACCGCGCTCTGCTCGGGGCGGCCCTTGGGCAGCAGGCTGCGCTGGAGAGCGAGGGCGGTGTTGTGCTCGCGGGTGTAGCGGCGGGCGTTGTCGATGCAGATCGCCGCCCGGCCGGCCAGCTCCTGGGCGAGGGAGAGGTCGTCGTCCTCGAAGGAGGCGGGCCGCACGGAGCGGTAGAAGCTGGCCACGCCGAGGGTGGTGCCGCGGGCCCGCAGCGGCACGGTGATCAGCGAGTGGACGCCCGCCGCGAGCACCCGCTCCAGCCGCCGGGGGTCCTGCGCGAACCAGCCGCCCGCCTCGGCCAGGACGGGTTCCATGACGGACTGCCTGGTCTCCAGGCAGCGCGCCTGCGGGGTGGACGGCACGTAGGCGACGGTGTCACCGACGTCGTAGAGGTTGTGGGGCTGTCTGCGGACGGCGCGGATGGCCACCCGGCGCAGCGCGTCGAGGCCGCCGAGCTCCTCGGGCTCCTCTCCCCTGAGCACCGCGTCGGGCAGGTCGACGGCGGCGAAGTCGGCGAAGCGCGGCACCATCACCTCGGCCAGCTCCTCCGCGGTGCGGGTGACGTCGAGGGTGGTGCCGATCCGGGTGCCGGCCTCGTGCAGGAACTCCAGCCGTCTGCGCGCGAGCACGGCCAGCCGTCCGACCCCGGGCTCGCCGAGGAGCAGCAGCCGGCTCTCGGCGCCGTCGAGGATGTCCCCGACGGTTTCGACCGGCCGCGCTGCCGGGGGTGCGGCGGGGCGTCCGCCGGCGGGGCGTGCCGGCGTCCCGTCCGGCGCCGGGCCCGCCGTCTTCGCCGGGCCGTCGGCGGTGGCCTCGGCCGCCGGTGTGAGGGGCAGCCCGAGCCCGGTCAGCCGCGGCCCGCCGGCGATGCGCGCCTCCACCGCGGCTCCCGCCTCCCCCGCCGCGCCCAGGAGCCGGCGCCGCAGCAGGGTGGCGACGCGGCCGCCCGACAGGAGGACCTCGTCGAGGGTGCGGTGCGGCGAGGCGATGAGCTCCTCGGCCTTCTCCCGCAGCACGGCGAGGTCGATCCGGCCGAGCCGGTCGCCGTCGTGGTCCGGCACGAGGCGGTCGGCCGGCCGCGGTACGCCGTGCGCCGCGAAGCCCGCGGCGCGGTAGGCGGCCAGGAGTGCCCGCTCCCGCTCGGTGGCCTGCTCCAGCAGCCGGCTCTCGATGTCCTCGGCGGCCGCGCGGACCAGCCGCAGCATGGCGGGGTCGCCGTCGTCGCGCAGGCAGGTGAGGTCGAGGACGGCCTCGACGCGTCCGCTCAGCGGATTGCGCACGGGCGAGCCGGCGCAGGCGAAGGGCTGCAGGCAGTCGGCGAAGTGCTCGCGGCCGACGACGTACACGGGTCCGCGCTGGGCGAGTGCGGTGCCGACGCCGTTGGTGCCGGCCACCCCTTCGGAGGCGTCGAACCCCGGGGCGAAGTGCACCGCGTCGAGGCGGTCGCGCAGTCCCTTCTCGCCGCCGAGCCGCTGGATCACCCGGCCCCGCCCGTCGCACACCGCGAGCACCGTGCCCATCTCCGCCAGGGAGTCGACCAGGTCCGCCAGGACCGGTTCGGCCGCGCGCAGGAACCGCTCGTCCAGGGTCAGCCCGGCCTCGTAGGGCAGCAGCAGCTCATGCGGCTGGAGGCCCACGGACCGGCAGCGCTTCCAGGACTCCAGCACCGGGCCCCGCACATCCGCCTCGACGCGGGCACCGGCCAGGAACCGTTCATGAGCATCGACGAGCCCGCCGATGTCGTCCCACGCGACGGACAAAGAGATCACTTCCTCACCCGGAGCAGGCCCGGACGCGTGCCGCCGTTCGGCTCGCCCGGGCTGACCCTCCAAGCGCCTTCACACTAGACCTGCTGTGACCCGCACCACAATGTGGATCGAGCGGCTCGGCGGCCGGGCCCGGAGCGCCCTCAGCCCGCCGTGCGCCGGATGCGCCCCGCGTAGCGCCGCTCCAGTTCGAGGTTGCCCTCGAAGCCGCCGGGGACGTTGGCGGAGACGTAGACGGGCGGGCGCTCGCCGGAGTCGAGGAGGAGGCGCGCGGCGGCGGCGACGGTCATCTGGACCAGCATCACGCCGGTGAGCGTGGACAGGGCGCACACGGAGCCCCCGCCCGGCAGGCCGAGGAGGGCGTCGCCGCGCGGGGCCCGGTTGTCGAGGACGACGTCGGCGATGTCGGCGAGCTTCCTGCCGCTCGGGTGTCCGGCGGGGACGGCGCGGGTGTGCGCGAGGGAGGTGATGGCGAGGAGGCGGTGGCCCCGCTCCTTGGCGTGCAGTGCCATCTCCACGACGACGTTGTTGACACCGGAGTTGGAGATGATCACGAAGAGGTCCTGGGGGCTCGGCCCCGCGAGGCCGTAGAGCCGTTCGGCCACGCCTTCGCTGCGCTCCAGGAGCGGGTCGGCGAGGACGCTCGGCTCGTCGCCCCCGTAGAGGACCAGGTCGGCGATGCCGAGGCGGTTGGTGGGGACGAGCCCGCCCGCGCGGCCCGCGAGTTCGAGGACGAGGGCCTGCGAGTGCCCGGTGCCGAAGGCCTGGATCACGCCGTCGGCGCGGATGCAGTCGGCGACGAGTGCGGCGGCGGCCGCCACCTCCTCGCGCGCCGACCCGGCGAGGTCCCGCAGGACGGCCAGGCCCTGCTGCGCGAAGCCTTCGGCGCTGACGGAGTCGACGGTCACGCGGCACTCCCCACTGGTGGATTGAACCACCCCAGATGAGCCTCAACAGCTGAATCAATAAACCACACGGCCCGGACGGCCAGCAACGGGCGAGGAAAGCACGTGCGCGGCACGGAATGTGCCCGCCGGACTGGTCCTGGTATTCAATCCTTGCCCCGAACGGTGGCTGATACCTTCTCCTCATGCCCCCCACGGACGTCACCGCGCTGATCCGCACCGAGCTTCCCCGGCTGGCCGGGTCGCTGCGCAAGGTCGGTGAGCTGATCCTGGACGACCCCGCCGCCGTCACCCGCTGCTCGGCCGCCGAACTGGGCCGGCGCACGGGCACCTCGCAGGCCACGGTGACCCGTTTCTGCCGCGCCATCGGGCTCGAGTCCTACCAGCACCTGCTGATCGAACTGGCCCAGGAGCGCGGCCGCGGCGAGGTCTCCGACTGGGGCTCCACCGAGATCGACACCGACATCTCCCCCGACGACGGCCTGGAGCGGGTCGTCCAGGTCATCGGCGTCGCGGACCTGCGCGCGATCCAGCAGACCGTCGACCGCATCGACCTCGACGCCCTGGAACGCGCCTCCCAGGCCCTCGCCAAGGCCCGGCGCATCGACGTCTACGGCATCGGCGGCAGCGGCGCCGTGGCGCAGGAGACCGAGACGCGGCTGTTCCGCATCGGCTGCCAGGTGCGCGGCTGGACCGAGGTGCACGGGGCGGCCACCTCCGCGGCGCTGCTCACCCCGGCGGACGTGGCCATCGGCATCTCGCACTCCGGCGCGACCCGCGAGACCCTCGAACCGCTGGAGACGGCCGGGGAGCGGGGCGCCACCACGATCGCCCTGACCACGGACCCGCGCTCGCCGCTCGCCCGGGCCGCCGGCATCCGCCTCATCTCGGCCGCCTCGGAGACCAGCTTCCGCACGGGCAGCATCGGCGGCCGCCACTCGGTCCTGATGCTCGTCGACTGCCTCTACGTCCGCGTCGCCCAGCTCACCTACCAGCGCGCCAGCGCCTCGCTGGCACTGACCGACCACATCACGCCGCGTCACGCGGTGACGTCGCGCCGGAGGAAGTGACCGCGGGGCACCGGTTCACCCGCGGTCTCCGTAGGCGATCCGCGCCAGGGCCACGGCGCCCGCGCAGCCGTCCGCCACCCACTCCGGCGTCAGGCCGAGCGTCCCCAGCCGGGCCGTCAGGCCCGCGGTCAGGGGGCCCTCGGGGCCGAGCAGTCCGCCGGTGGCCACCACGCGCTCGCCCGCCCGCGGCCCGAGCGCCCTGACGGTGTCGGTCAGCCGCTCGGCGGCCTCGTCGAGGATCGCCCGCGCCACCCCGTCCTTCGCCCGGTCCGCCTCGGCCACCAGCGGGGCCAGCCGGGCCAGCCGGGCCGGGGGCTCGGCCATGACGGCGGGGAGCAGATGCATGCGGTAGCGCTCGCGGCCGGCCCGCGACCAGCCGGACGCCGCCGGGTCCGGCAGGACCTCCGCGGGCAGGCCCAGGGCCCGGCCCACCGCGTCGGCCAGCACGGTCGCCGCACCCCGGCCGTCCGCCATCCGCAGCGCGGCCCGCACCGCCCGGCGGCCGATCCAGAAGCCACTGCCGTCGTCGCCGAGGAGCCAGCCGTCGCCGTCGACCGTGGCCGTGCAGCGGCGGCCGGCGATGCGCGCCGCGACGGCGCCCGTGCCGGCGACGAGGGCGAGGCCGTCGGCCGGGGTGCCGGGGGCGGAGGCGAAGGCGGCCTCGATGTCGCTGCCGACGGAGACCGGGCAGGCGGGCACGCCGATCCGCCGCAGCGCGTCCCCGAGCGCGGCCAGGGCGGTCAGGTGCCCGGGCTCGTCCCCCGCGGCCCCCGTGGCACCCGCGAAGCCGCCCGCCACGGCGACGACCCGGCTCCGCGCGGCCTCGGGCACCGCCCGGGAGAGGGCCTCGGCGAGGTGTGCGGTGAGGAGGGCCGGCGGGACGGTGAGGGCGTTGCCCGGTCCGGCGGCGCCCGCACCGAGGACGCGGCCGTCCGCGGCGGCGGCCAGCACCGCGCGGGTACGGGTGCCGCCGGCGTCGAGGCCGATCACCAGGGGCGGCGGCGGTTCGTCCGCGCTCTCGTCCGGACGGCCGGGCATGTCTGTCGCGTACTCCACTCCTGGATTCCACTCCTCGCGGGGCTCAGGCGCCGGTCAGCACCTCGGCCAGGGCCCGCAGATTGACCCGTCCGCGCCCGTAGGAGCACAGGTCCCCGCCCTCCGGCAGCCCGGTGTCCACCCGTACCGCCTCCGGCCGCCGGGCCAGCAGCGCGTCCCGGAAGCGGGCCTGCCAGGGGTGCAGGCCGGCGTCGCAGGTGGCCACCACCAGGGGTGCGCCGGCGGCCATGTGCAGGATGCCGTCGACCAGGGCGCCGGGGTCGGCCGGCTCCCCGCCGACCGCCGTTCCGCATGCCGTCGGGTCGAGCGCGCGCAGTTCGGTGAGCAGGTCCTCGCCGCCCCAGTTCAGGGCCGGGTGGGGCGGCGGGAAGAGGTCGACGATGTGGACGCCGCGCACGGGCGGGGGCAGGGGACGGCTGCGCACGGCGCGCCGGGCCGCCTCCGGTCCGGCCCCGCCGTCCCACGCGGGCACCGGCCCGGCGGCGGGGACCGCGTACCGCTCGGCGAGCCGCCGCACCCGCTCCGCCGCCTCCCGCACCCGCTCCTCGGCCAGCCGGCCGGAGTCCACGGCGTCGAGCACCGCGTCGCGGCAGGCCAGCGTGACCTCCAGGTCCGGTACGGAGACGACGACCTGGTCCGCGCCCGCGGCGAGCGCCATCCGGGCACCGGCCGCCTCGCCGTAGTGGCCGGCGATCGCCTCCATCTCCAGGGCGTCGCTGACCAGCACGCCCTCGAAGCCGAGGTCGCGGCGCAGCAGGTCGCCCAGGATGCGGCGGCTGAGGGTGGCGGGGCGCTCGGCGTCCAGCGCCGGGAAGACGACGTGCGCGCTCATCAGCATCGGCACGCCCGCGGCGACCGCCGCGCGGAAGGGTTCGAGGTCGACGCGCAGGTCGTCGTACGGCCGCGGGTCGACGGGCAGGTCGAAGTGGCTGTCGGTCGCGGTGCCGCCGTGGCCGGGGAAGTGCTTGGCGCAGGAGGCGATGCCGCGCGCCTCGGTGGCGGCGATCCAGGCGCGCAGGTGCCGGGCGGCGAGGCCGGGGCCGGCGCCGAAGGAGCGGGTGCGCACGATCGGGTTGTCGGGCCGCCGCTGGAGGTCGGCGACGGGGGCGTAGGTGGCGCTGATGCCGAGCGTGGCCAGATGACCGGCGAGCGCGTCGGCGCAGCGGGCGGTCAGGTCCGGGTCGTCGGCGACGCCGAGGGCGTAGGAGCCGGGGACCTCGGGGGCACCGGCGGCCACCAGGTGGCCGATGCCGCCGCCCTCGTTGTCGATGCCCACCAGCAGATCGGGGCGGATCGCCCGCAGGGCGTCGGTGAGCTCACGGACCTGCTCCGCGTCCCGGACGTTGCGGGTGAACAGGACGACGCCGCCCAGGCCGCGGTCGACGAGCCGCTTGAGCGTGTCGGGGAAGGCCGTCGTGCCCTCGAAGCCGGCGACGAGGCAGCGGTGGACCGCCTCGTCCACCTCGGAGGAGACGGAGGACAGGGCCGTGCCCGCGTAGACGTGCTCGGAGGTCACCCAAGGATGGTGCTGGCTTGTTCATCCGGAAGTCAACACTTCGCTGGCTGAATGATTCACGGACCGCCGTGCGGGGCACAACCGGAGAGGCTGCCGCGTCGTCCGCCCGCCCGCGCCCCTTCGGCTCCCGGACACCAGGCCGTCACGCCGGGCGGGAACGGTTCCGCCGTCCCCTGCTGCCATGCGCCGCACCCCGTCGCCCGGGCCGACGTGAAAGGACGACGTGCGCCGTGTCCCTGCTCCCGCTCGAAGAAGTCCGCGGCCCCCTCCCCGTCGCGGGCCCCTCCGCCGCTCCTCCCCTGCGCCCCTCCCGCGCCGCCGTGCTGCTGCGCCGGGCACTGGTGCTGCTGCCCCTGCTGCTGATCGGCGTATGGGTCGCGATCGACTGGCGGACCGTGTACGACGGCTCCGCCCGCCTCGCCTCGGCCGACCCCTGGTGGCTGCTGCTCGCCCTGCTCTTCACCTGCCTGGGCTGGCTGACGGCGGCCTGCGTCCGCCAGGGCGCCCTGCCGGAGAGACTCCCGACGGGCCTGCTGATCGCGTCGCAGTTCGCCGCCGGCACCGCCAACCACGCCCTTCCGGCCAGCCTCGGCGCCCACGCCGTCACCCTGCGCTTCCTGCAGAACCGCGGTGTGCCCCTGCCCCGCGCCACCGCCTCGCTGGCCCTGTACGCGGTGGTCAGGCCGATCGCGAAGACCCTGGTCCTGCTCGTCTTCCTGGTGGCGTTCCCCGACGTCCTGCTGACCGGCGGCCTGGTGCCGGGGGGCTGGACGCTGCTCCTGATCGGCGGCGGCGCGGCCCTCGGCCTCGGCCTCTCGGCCCTCCTCGTGGCGACCGTGCGTCCGCTGCGCCGCCCGCTGCTCGACGCCCTGCGCTGCGCGCTCACCGACGTACGGCTGCTGCACACCCGCCCCGCGCGGATCGCCGCCCTGTGGGGCGGGGCGGCCGCGGCACCGGTGCTCCAGGCGAGCGTGATCTTCGCGGTCGGGGCGGCGCTCGGCTCACCCCTGAGCTGGGCGCAGGTCACCTTCGCCTTCCTGGCGGCGAGCACGGCGGTCGGGGCCGTGCCCGCGCCCGGCGGCATCGGCCCCGTGGACGCGGCCGTCGTCCTCGCCATGAACGCCCTCGGCGCTCCCATGGACATCGCGACGACGGCCGTCATCGGCTACCGCGTCCTGACGGTCTGGCTGCCGCTGCTGCCGGGAGCACTGGTGCTGTCGGCGCTGGTGCAGCGGAAGGTGCTGTGAAGCCCGTGCCGGTCCGCGTCGGCCCCGGTCAGCCCGCGTCCTCCGCCAGCCGCAGCGAGATGCTGTTGATGCAGTACCGCTGGTCCGTGGGCGTCCCGTACCCCTCGCCCTCGAAGACGTGCCCGAGGTGCGACCCGCACCGGGCGCACCGCACCTCCGTGCGCACCATCCCGTGCGAGCGGTCCTCGATGAGCTCCACCGCGTCGGTGTCCTTCGGGTCGAAGAAGGACGGCCAGCCGCAGTGGGAGTCGAACTTGGTCTCGGAGGTGAACAGTTCGGCGCCGCAGGCCCGGCAGGAGTAGACGCCCTCCGTCTTGGTGTTGGTGTACTCACCGGTGAAGGCGGGCTCCGTGGCGGCCTGGCGCAGCACGGCGTACTCGGAGGGAGTCAGCTCCGCCCGCCACTGCTCGTCCGGCTTTTCGACGTCGTACGACATGAGCCTCAGCCCCTCACTGCGAAAGACGGTCCAGGATGCGCGGTCCGAGGTCGGTGACGTCGCCCGCGCCCATGGTGAGAACGAGATCACCGGGCCTCGCCATTCCCGCGACCGCACCGGGCACGTCCGCCTTGTCGTGGACCGGCGTCACGTCCGCGCCCGCGGCCCGCGCCGCCGCGATGATCAGGTCGCTGGTGACGCCGGGGACCGGGTCCTCCCGGGCCGGGTAGATGTCGAGGACGACCGACGCGTCCGCGAGGGCGAGCGCCTGGCCCATCTCGGTGCCGAGCTCCTGCGTGCGGGAGAACAGGTGCGGCTGGAAGACGACCAGGATCCGGGACCCGTCCGCCGCGGCGCGCATCGCCTCCAGGTCGGCCGTCATCTCGGTGGGGTGGTGGGCGTAGGAGTCGATCACCTGGACTCCGGCGGCCTCGCCCTTCAGCTGCAGGCGGCGCTTGACGCCGGTGTACGCGGCCAGGGCCGGCGCCAGTTCCGCGGCCGGGACGCCGAGCGCGGCGCCCGCGGCCAGCGCGGCCACCGCGTTGTGCGCGTAGTGGCGGCCGGGCACCGAGACCGTGAAGGTGAGCTCCCGGCCCTCCAGGAGGACCGTCACCTCGCTCCTCAGGCCCTGGGGCACGACGGACAGCACGCGTACGTCGGCGTCCTCCGCGTCGCCGTACGTCACCGTCCGCACGGAGCCGGCCAGCCGCCGGGTCAGCTCGCGCGCACCCGCGTGGTCGGCGTTGACGACCAGCGTGCCGCCGGGCACGATCCGGCCGGCGAACGTCTCGAAGGACTCGTAGATCTCTTCCATGGAGGCGTAGTTGGCGTGGTGGTCGAGCTCGACGTTGAGGACGATCGCGACCTCGGGGGCGTACTTGTGGAAGCTGCGGTCCGACTCGTCCGCCTCGGCGACGAAGATCTCGCCCCCGCCGTGCAGGGCGTTGGAGCCGGGCGCGTCCAGGTCGCCGCCGATCGCGTACGACGGGTCCAGGCCGAGCGCGCTCAGCGACACCGCGAGCATGGAGGTCGTCGTGGTCTTGCCGTGGGTGCCGGCGACCGCGATCGGGCGCAGGCCGTCCATCAGCGCGGCGAGGGCGTCGGAGCGGTGGACCACCGGGATGCCCAGCTCGGCCGCGCGGGCCAGTTCGGGGTTGTCCTGGCGGATCGCCGACGACACGACCACGCAGCTCGCGTCGTCGGCGAGGTGCTCCGCCGCGTGCCCGACGTGCACCGTCGCGCCCAGGGCGCGCAGCGCCTCGGCGGTCGCCGACTCCTTCGCGTCGCTGCCCGCCACCTTCGCCCCGCGCTGCGCGAGGATCTTCGCGATGCCCGACATCCCGGCGCCGCCGATGCCGATGAAGTGCGGTCGGTCCATGGCGGGGGGAAGGCCGGGTGCCATGCGTGTCTCCTGTGCGTGGTGCGTACGGCGGACGTTCGGCCGCCCAGCCTATGCGGTCCGGGGCCCTGCCCTGCCCGTCCGGGGGCCCGCAGGCCCGACGGCGGCCCCGGCCGGGCCGGACGGCGGCGTCACGCCTTGCTGTGCGAGAAGAGCTTCAGCACCGGCACCCCCACCTTGTGCCGCGCCCGCGACGCCCAGTCCCGGTGGAAGAACTCCTCCACGTAGTGGGGATCGGTCAGCACGATGACCTCGTCCGCCTCGGTCTCGTCGACCAGCGCCTTGAGCGCGTCCAGCGGATGGTCCTCGATCAGCCGGCCCTCCGCCTCGCCGTCGGCGGCCCGCAGCGCCTGCAGGGACACCTCCAGGGCCCGCGTCCCGAAGTCCTTCGCGGCCTCCCCCTCGGGCACCTCGCGCTCCTTCGCCGCCTCGTCCAGCTCACCGAGCGCCACGTCGTCGATCGCCCGCAGCAGGCGGTCCGCCTGGTCGCCGCGGGGCTGGAGCAGCACATGGAAGAAGACATTCTCGTCACCGTGCAGACCGGTGACGAACTCCACGTCCGCGGACGTCAGTGCCTTCTCGATCATCAATACGCTTGTGAACACCGGGCGCCCCTTCTGCGGAAACCATCCTGCCCCGTGATGTCACGGGGACTGCGCAATTCAGTGTGCCCGCCCGAAGGTAAGCGGAACGGTTGATTCCGCCGTTTTCGGGACCGAGGGCACCGCTGACCGAATATCAGGCCCGCCGGTAGCGGGTGAAGAGAAACCCCTCCTCCTCGAGAACCGACGCGAGGACGAAGCGCCGCGGAACCCCGACCGCGGGCCCGCCCGCGATGCGCTGCGCGGCACCGGCGGTGAGCGTCGGCGACACGGCGAGACACAGCTCGTCCAGCACCCCGGCGGCCACCAGCTGGCCGAGCAGCCGCGGGCCGCCCTCGGTCAGCAGCCGGGTGTGCCCCCGCTCGCCCAGGGCCCGGACGAGGCGGGCGGGCTCCACGCCCGCACCGCCACCGGCGACCACCACCTCGGCTCCGGCCTTCTCGGCGGCGGCGACGCGGTCCGGCGGTGCCGCCGCCCCGGTCAGCACCAGGGTGGGCACCAGGGGCGAGGTGAACAGGGGGAGGGAGAAGTCCAGGTCGAGGCGGGCGCTGACCACCGCGATCGCCGGGGCCGGCCCCTGTCCCGCGGCCCGGCGCGCGTCCGCGAACTCCGCACGCGCGCGTGCGGGCCGGTATCCCTCCTGGCGTACCGTTTCAGCACCGACGACCACGACGTCCGCGAGCTGCCGCAGGGTGCCGAAGATCCGCATGTCGGCCGCGCTGGAGATCGGCTGCGAGCGCCCCTCGTGCTGGGCGGCGCCGTCGAGCGTGGAGATCATGTTCGCCCGCAGCCAGGGCACGGGCCCGCCGCCCGCGGCCGGCCCGGGATAGGCGTAGGCGGCGGCGAGCTCGGCAAGGCTCCACTCCCCCTCACCTGGAGCGTTCGGCGCTGTCTCGTCGGTCACAGGGAACAGGCGTCGCATGTCGTGCAGTGTGGCACGCCGCTTAGCATGGTGAACCGTGTCGTCCTCGCCTTCCGCCACCGACCGCAGCCCCGCAGCGGACGCGGCGCCGCTGTCCCTGTGCGCCCGCATGCCGCACGTCCCCGCCGACCGGCTGGTCGCCGAGATGGTGCCGCCGCCGCGCTTCGACTCGGTGCGCTTCGGCACGTACATACCGGACCCGGGCCGGCCCAGCCAGACCGAGGCCGTCCAGGTCCTGGAGACCTTCGCGGCCGGGCTCGGCGGGGCGCACGCCGTCGGCGGCGGCCGGCGGGGCCTGTTCGGGTTCGGCAGGGCGAAGGCGGCCAAGGCCCCGGCCGGGCCGCGCGGCGTCTACCTCGACGGCGGCTACGGCGTCGGCAAGACCCACCTGCTCGCCTCCCTCTGGCACGCCACCCCCGCGGAGCCCGCGCTGAAGGCGTTCGGCACGTTCGTCGAACTCACCAACCTGGTCGGCGCGCTGGGCTTCCAGCAGACCGTCCAGACCCTCTCCGGCCACCGGCTGCTGTGCATCGACGAGTTCGAGCTCGACGACCCGGGCGACACGGTCCTCGTGTCGACCCTGCTCGGCAAGCTCGTCGACGCCGGCGTGGCACTCGCCGCCACCTCCAACACCCTGCCCGGCAAGCTCGGTGAGGGCCGTTTCGCGGCGGCCGACTTCCTGCGCGAGATCCAGGGCCTGTCCGCCCGCTTCCGCCCCCTGCGCATCGACGGCGAGGACTACCGCCACCGCGGTCTGCCCGAGGCGCCGGCCCCCTTCCCCGAGGAGCGGGTCACCAGGGCGGCGTACGCCACCGCGGGCGCCTCGCTGGACGGCTTCCCGCAGCTCCTCGACCACCTCGCCAAGGTCCACCCCAGCCGCTACGGCGCCCTGACCGACGGCGTGGCGGCGGTCTGCCTCACCGATGTGCGGCCCGTCCCCGACCAGTCGACGGCCCTCCGGCTCGTCGTGCTCGCCGACCGGCTCTACGACCGTGAAGTGCCGGTCCTGGCCTCCGGGTTGCCCTTCGACCGGCTGTTCGGCGAGGAGATGCTGAACGGGGGCTACCGCAAGAAGTACTTCCGGGCGATCTCCCGGCTCACCGCACTGGCGCGCGACGCCAAGGGGCTCACCGAGAGCGACTAGTTCCCGCCACCCCAGCAGCGCATTTCAGGCCCTCTTCAACAGGAAACGTGAAGTTAACCCTGCAAACAACGCCGCAGGGCTAACCTGTTTCTTGACCTGCCGTTGACCCTCTGCAGACCTTCCATTGATCAATGGTTGAGCTGTAGTTGGTGCGTACAAACGGTGTGAACCACCTGAAGGGGGGCGCATGTTCCGCATCGTCGCGGGCCGGAGCACGCCGGCGCTCCTCGTCGCCGTTCTGATCGCCCTTCCGTTCTTCGCTCCCGCTCACTCCTTCGCATCCGCGCACACGGCCCGTCAGGTCGAGGCCAAGGCCCCGACCGGAATCACCCTGTCCGGCACCGCTCAGCTCGGTGAGACGGTCACGCACCGCCACTGCGACGCCGTGCTCCCGGCACCCGGCACGTCGAGATCCTCGACGGCCCGCACCCCGGCAGCACTTCAGGTCTTCCGCCGCTGACGGCGGAGCAGTTCCCCCCACCTCTGTCCTGCCCACACCGACGCGCCGCAGCGGCGCGCCAGGAGGAGTCATCCACATGCAGCCCCTCATCGACAACGCCCGTCTGTTCGGACAGCGCCCTGAGGAGTTCGCCGGACTCGCCGAAGGCCAGTCCCCCCAGGTGCTGTTCATCACCTGCTCCGATTCCCGGGTCGTCCCGGCCCTGATCACCGGCGCCCGCCCGGGCGAGCTCTTCGAGCTGCGCACCGCGGGCAACATCGTCCCGCCGTACACCTCCGCACACCCCACCGGCGAGGCGTGCACCGTCGAGTACGCGGTGGAGGTGCTCGGCGTCCGCGACATCGTGGTCTGCGGGCACTCGCACTGCGGCGCCGTCGGCGCCCTGGTGCGCGGCGACGACCTGACCGCCGTCCCGGCCGTGCGCGACTGGCTGACGCACGCCACCCCGCGCCCGTCCGGCACCGTCGAGGACCCGGCCGTCACCGAGGGCGTGCAGAGCCACGTCCTGACACAACTGCTGCGGCTGCGCTCGTACCCGTACGTCGAGAAGCGGGTCACGGACGGCCGGCTGTCCCTGCACGCCTGGTTCTACGAGGTCCACACCGGCGCCGTGCTGACGCACGACCCGCAGACCGACGCCTTCAAGGCCCTGTGAGCGCGGCGATGATGACCGCCCACCCCCACCTGCGGCAGGACTTCGCCGCGTCGCTGGTCGTCTTCCTGGTCGCGCTCCCGCTGTGCGTGGGCGTGGCCGTCGCCTCCGGCGTCCCGGCCGAACTGGGCCTGGTCACCGGCATCGTGGGCGGCATCGTGACCGGCCTCATGCGCGGCAGCAGCCTGCAGGTCTCCGGACCCGCGGCCGGACTGACCGTGCTGGTCCTCGAGGCCGTGCGGGAGTTCGGGCTCGCCACCCTCGGGGTGATCGTGCTCGCCACCGGCGTGCTCCAGATCCTCATGGGCGCCCTGAAGCTCGGGCGCTGGTTCCGGGCCATCTCCCTCTCGGTCGTCGAGGGCATGCTCGCCGGCATCGGCCTCGTACTGATCGCCGGGCAGCTCTACTCGATGGCGGGCGCCGCGGCGCCCGCCTCCGGCCTGGAGAAGATAGCCCGGCTCCCGGGAGCGCTCGTCGGCGCCCTCGGGAGCACCGGTGCCCTCACCTCGCTCCTCATGGGCGCGGGCACCGTCGCCGTCCTGGTGGTGTGGCGGCGGATGCCGAAGCGGCTGCGCGCGATCCCCGCACCGCTCGCCGCGGTCGCCCTCGCGACCGCCGTCGCGACGGTGTTCCCGCTGCGGATCCCGACGGTCGAGGTGAAGGGCCTGCTGGGCTCCGTCCAGCCGCCCCCGGTGAGCGCCTTCGGCGCGCTCGCCGGCGTCGCCCTGCTCGGCACGATCGTCGCCTTCACCCTGATCGCCTCCGCCGAGTCGCTCTTCAGCGCGGCGGCGGTGGACCGGATGCACGACGGTCCGCGCACCCGGTACGACCAGGAGCTGATCGCGCAGGGCGCGGGCAACGCGCTCTGCGGCGTGCTCGGCGCGCTGCCGATGACCGCGGTGATCGTGCGCAGCGCGGCGAACGTCCGGGCGGGCGCCCGCACCAAGGCGTCCCGGGTGCTGCACGGCCTGTGGCTGCTGCTGTTCGCGGCGCTGCTGCCGGGCGTCCTCGCCTGCATCCCGATCCCCGCGCTGGCGGGCGTCCTGGTCCACGCCGGCGCCAGGCTGATCCCCGTACGCGGGCTGGTGGCGCTGTGGCGCGAGCACCGCGGCGAGGCGCTGATCCTCGTGGTGACGGCCGTGTCGATCGTCGCGGTCAGCATGTTCGAGGGCGTCCTGATCGGCCTGGCGCTGTCCGTCGCCAAGACGGCCTGGGAGGCCTCGCACCTCAAGCTGGAGATCGTCGACAAGGGCGCGGGACCCGTGCAGGCGTATCTCACGGGCAACGCGACCTTCCTGCGGCTGCCGAAGATCCTCGACAGCCTGGAGGCGCTGCCCCAGGACCGCCCGGTGGAGCTGGACCTGTCCGGCCTGCACCACCTGGACCACGCCTGCCGTACGGCGCTGGAGAGCTGGGCCGCGCGGCACAGCGCGGCCGGCACCGAGCCGGTGCGGGTGACGGCCCGTGCCGATCCGGCGCGGACGACGGCGCCATGAGCTGAACACCCCGGTCGCCCATCCCGGAGCCCGTCGTGGCCCGGGATCGGCAACCGGGCATATCGTTGCAGAAGCAGACGTTCCAGACCTCTGACGAAGAAGGTCGTCATGGTCCCTGAGCTGGTGACGGCGGTCGTGGCCGCCGGTTCCGTGGGGCTCGTCTACTTCGCGGCCGCGGCCCGGGTCGTCAAGCAGTACGAGCGCGGGGTGGTGTTCCGACTCGGGCGGCTGGCGGGTGAGGCGCGCTCACCCGGCTTCACCATGATCCTTCCGGTCGCGGAGCGCATGAGCAAGGTCAACATGCAGATCGTGACGCTGCCGATCCCGGCCCAGGAGGGCATCACCCGGGACAACGTGACCGTGCGCGTGGACGCCGTCGTCTACTTCAAGGTCGTCGACCCGGCAGCGGCGCTGGTGAACGTCGAGGACTACAAGTTCGCGGTCTCCCAGATGGCGCAGACGTCCCTGCGCTCGATCATCGGCAAGAGCGATCTCGACGACCTGCTCTCCAACCGCGAGAAGCTCAACCAGGGCCTGGAGCTGATGATCGACAGCCCTGCCATCGGCTGGGGCGTGCAGATCGACCGCGTCGAGATCAAGGACGTCTCCCTGCCGGAGACCATGAAGCGCTCCATGGCGCGGCAGGCCGAGGCCGACCGCGACCGCCGGGCCCGCATCATCAACGCGGACGCCGAACTGCAGGCCTCCAAGAAGCTCGCCGAGGCCGCGCAGCAGATGGCGGACACCCCCGCCGCGCTCCAGCTGCGGCTGCTGCAGACGGTGACGGCGGTCGCCGCCGAGAAGAACTCCACCCTCGTGCTGCCCTTCCCGGTCGAGCTGCTGCGCTTCCTGGAGAAGGCGCACGAGCACCCGCACGAACACCCCCACGAGTGGCAGCACGAGCACCCGCACGAGCAGCAGCCGCCACGGGAACTCGGCGAGTGACCCGTGCTCCGCGCACGGCCGCCGGGCCGGGGTGCGGGTAGCGGCCGTGCGGGGGCGCGGCTAGCGTTCCGTCCATGCGGCGCAGGCTCGTGATCGTCGCCGTCGCGGCGGCGGTGGGGCTCTTTTCGGGGTGCGGGGACGACGGCGGTGACGCGTCCGCCCCCGCGCCCAGCGCCGCGCGGCGGATCACCGTGTCCAGTCCGGCGTTCGCCGACGGCGGCACGATCCCACGCCGCTACACCTGCGACGGCGGGAACGTCTCACCCCCGCTGGCCTTCTCCGGTCCGCCCTCCGGCACGAAGGGGCTGGCCGTCCTGGTCGAGGACCCCGACGCCCCGCACGGCACCTTCACCCACTGGGTGGTCTGGAACGCGTCCCCGGCGCACGGCGGGTGGCCGGCCGGGCAGGTCCCGCCGGGCACGGCCGAGGGCCGCAACGGCTTCAAGAAGAACGGCTACTCGGGACCCTGCCCGCCCCGGGGCCAACGGCACCACTACGTCTTCTCCGCCTACGCCGCCGACCGCACCCTGCACCTCGCGTCCGGCGCCTCCGCCGACGCCGTGAAGCGCGCGCTGAGCGGCCACACCCTCGCCTCCGGACGTCTGACCGGGCGCTACGGCCGCTGAGCGCGCCGGTCCACCACGCGCCCGTTTTGTACGCTTATGTTCGTGTGGTGATCATTCACGTACGACAAGCGGCCGCGGCCTGTGCACTCGCCTGCGCGGCCGGCGCCGTCCTCACCGCCTGCGGCGCCCCCGAGGCGCCCCACGCCGCCCGCCCGGCCCCCTCCGCCACCTCCGCCGCCCCGTCCCGGCCACCGACCCTCGCGCCGGGCCCGGCAGGACTCGCCCGCGTCTTCACCCACGGCCCGCGCACGCGGGGCAGGACGGTCGCGCTGACCTTCGACGCCGACATGACCGCGGACGAGGGGGCGCGGGCCGCGGCCGGTGAGCATTTCGACAATCCGCGGCTGATCGCGACACTGCGGGCACTGAAGGTGCCGGCGACCGTGTTCATGACCGGGCGGTGGGCCGACGAGTATCCGCGCCAGGCGCGCTCCATCGGCCGCGACCCGCTGTTCGAGGTGGCCAACCACTCCTACAGCCACTACGCCTTCACCGGGAACTGCTACGGCCTGCCGACCATGTCCCCGGACCGCCTGCGGTCGGACGTGGAACGGGCGTACACGGCGTTCCGCAGGGCGGGGGTGCCGGACGCGATGCCGTACTTCCGTTTCCCGGGCGGGTGCCACGACCGGCGGACGCTGAAGGCGCTGGCTTCGACCGGTGTCACCCCGGTGCAGTGGGACGTGGTGAGCGGGGACGCGTTCGCGACGGACGCCGACGCGGTGGCGCGGCAGGTGCTGGAGGGGGTGCGGCCGGGCTCGGTCGTCGTCATGCACTGCACGCGCAGCGCGGCTCCCGTCACCGAGCAGGCCGTCCGCACGGTCGTGCCCGAGCTGCGCGCGAAGGGCTACCGGTTCGTGAAGGTGTCCCAGCTGATCGGGGCCACCGCCGGCCACCGGTGACCGGCCTGCGCCGGGAGGCACGAGCGACCGCGTCGCACGCGGGCATCCTCCCCGGGGGCACCGTCCCGCGCCCCCTTAGGGTTGGCCGGTGTGAGCCATGACCTGACGTCCTCCGCCGACAGCCCGTTCCGGTCCGAGCCCGGCGAGCGCGACCGGGCACGGCAGTTCGTGCTGCCCCTCGTCGTGCGCATCGAGAAGGAGTCGCCGCCCGCGCGCACCGACGCGCTGGAGACCGCCGCCCGCGCCGTGCTCGTGATGCTCAGCGACGAGCGGTCCCTCGGGGACGGCGAGTGGGCCGAGGCCGTACGGGACTGGCAGGACGCCCGGATCCGCAAGGTGGTGCGGCGCGCCCGCGGCGCCGAGTGGCGGCGGGCCGAGGCCCTGCCCGGCATCACGGAGAGCGGCACGTCGGCCGAGGTGCGGGTGTTCCCGCCCGTACCGCTCGACGGATGGCCCAAGGACCTGGCCAGGCTGCAGGTGTCCGGCACCGACCTCGACGACCCCGGGCCGCCTCTCGCGGCGGACCCGGCCCTGCCCGTCCTGTGGCTCAACCCCGGCCTGGACATGTCCGCGGGCAAGGCGATGGCCCAGGCGGGGCACGCCGCCCAACTGGCCTGGTGGGAACTGCCGGACGAGGAGCGGACCGCCTGGCGTGGGGCCGGGTTCGCGCTCGCCGTGCGCACCGCCGACCCGGCGCGCTGGGACGAACTGACCTCCGGCGGGCTGCCGTTGGTGCGCGACGCGGGTTTCACGGAGATCGCCCCCGGCTCCTGCACCGTGGTGGCCGACCACCCGGCGCTCCGCCGGCCCGGCGGCTGACCGACCCCTCACCAGCCCTCCTCGCCGGACGGTGTGCCACCGAACCCGCCCGACCCGGTCGCTCGCGGGGCCCGCGGGAGCCGGCCGCGAACCTCAAATCTTGCTCTGAAGGTGGGCGGGCGGGGATTCGGTCCCCGCCGGCGGGGCCATACCCCCGTCACGTCGAGGCCTGCGTACCGAAGGAGACGTATCACCGCGGACGCGTGGACCGGGCACGGCCGAGGAGGGGGACGGACCATGGAACGACTGGGAACGGGCATCGGGTGGCGGCCGGAGATCGCCGAGGCCGTGGAGCGGATGCCGGGCATCGACTGGGTCGAGGCCGTGTCCGAGAACGTGTGCCCCGGGCACCTGCCCGCATCGCTGCGGCGGCTGCGCGCCCGCGGTGTCACCGTCGTCCCGCACGGCGTCTCGCTCGGCCTCGGCGGCGCCGACCGCCCCGACCCCGGACGGCTCGCCGCGCTCGCCGAGCGGGCCGAGGCGCTGGGGTCGCCGCTGGTCACCGAGCACATCGCGTTCGTGCGGGCGGGCGGTCCGCTGACCGCCTCCCCGGTCCTGGAGGCCGGGCACCTGCTGCCCGTGCCGCGCACCCGGGACGCCCTGGACGTGCTGTGCGAGAACATCCGCATCGCGCAGGACGCGCTTCCGGTGCCGCTCGCCGTCGAGAACATCGCCGCCCTGATCGCGTGGCCGGGCGAGGAGATGACCGAGGGGCAGTTCCTGTACGAGCTCGCCGACCGGACCGGCGTACGGCTCCTGATCGACGTGGCCAATCTCCACACCAACCACGTCAACCGCGGCGAGGACCCGGCCACGGCGCTGGCCGAACTGCCGCTCGAGGCCATCGCCTACGTCCATGTGGCGGGCGGCTTCGAACGCGACGGCGTCTGGCACGACAGCCACGCCCACCCGGTCCCGCAGCCGGTCCTCGACATCCTGACCGGCCTCTCCTCCCGCGTCTCACCGCCCGGCGTGCTGCTGGAGCGGGACGAGAACTTCCCCGAACCGGCGGAGCTGGAACGGGAGCTGAAGGAGATCGAGGCGGCCGTCGAGAAGGGGCGGGCGGAGCGGGCGGGGCGGGGCGCGAGGGCCTGGCCCGGCGCCCGGACGGTCCCTTCCCCCGCCACCGACGCCGCCCGCCAGCGGCTCGCGCTCGCCCAGACCGCGCTGCTGTCGGCACTCGTCGCCGGGACGCCCGTGCCGGAGGGGTTCGACCGGGTGCGGCTGGGGGTGCAGGCGCGGGCGCTCGCCCGCAAGCGGGCGGACGTCGTGGCGAAGGTGGCGCCCGAGCTGCCGGAGATCCTGGGCGGTTCGTACCGGTCCGCCTTCCTCGCCTACGCCCACGGGCACCCGATGACGGGCGGCTACCGCAGGGACGCCCTCGACTTCGCGGGGCATCTGCTGCTCGACGGTCAGCCGGAGGACGGCCGCGCCCGGCGGCAGCTCAGGGGGTGGTGGCTGGAGCGGTCGGGGCCCGGACCGCGGTCGCAGCGGGTGGCGAGGGTGGCCCGGCGGGTACTGCTGCACCGCTGAGGGGGCGCTCGAACCCCGCAGTAATATGCGGTGCCGTACAGGAGGCACCATGCGACCGCGACCACCCGTCAAGGGCCGAGGCATATTCAGCGGCACGGGAATCATCGTCATCGGCCTGATGGCCACCCTGCTCGCGCTGATCTTCCCGATCTGGTCGTACGCCGACCGGTCGGGCACCGGCGTGAGCACGCTGAGCGCCCACACCGTGCCGACCCGGTACGGGCCGCTGTCCGCCCTCGACCGCGACTTCGTCACCCGGGTCCGGCTGGCCGGCCTGTGGGAGCTGCCCGCCGGGCAGGAGGCCGAGCAGAAGGGCACCACCCAGGCCGTGCGCACGGCGGGGCAGCACCTGGTCGTGGGGCACACCTTCCTCGACCGGCGGGTGCGCGAGGTGGCCGCCCGGCTCGGGCTCCAGCTTCCCGACGAGCCCACCGCCCAGCAGCGGCAGTGGCTCGCGACCCTGACCGCGGCCCAGGGCACGGAGTACGACCGCCGGTTCGTGAACATCGCGCGGCTGGCGCACGGCAAGGTGTTCTCCCTCGTCGCCCAGGTCCGCGCGACCACCCGCAACGCGCTGGTGCGCGCCCTCGCCGACGACGCCAACACGACGGTGCTGGACCACATCGAGGCCCTGGAGGCGACGGGGTACGTGGACTGGGACGCGCTCGCCCGGGACATGGCCTCCGCGAGCACTCCCCCGCTCACCGACCCGTCGGCCCCGCCCGGCCCGACGGCCAGCCCGCGCCCGGCCACCCCCGTCACGGCGTCGCCGTCCCCGACCTACCCGCTCCCGCCGCCCGCCTCCAGCCCGCCGCCGTGAGCCGCCGTGAGCCGCTCCCCCGGCGCGCCGGGATCGAGTGGACCGAACGGAACGCACAGGTCAAACGGAACGTCACGGACCGGCAACGCCTTGTCCGTATGGTGAACAAGGCATGGCGTTCCCCGGAGCATCTGGCATAGAAACGCGGCATGTTCTGGGTCCTTCTCCTGCTGCTGGCCTGGGCCGCGGCCGGCGCCGCGTGCACACGCCTGTGCCTGGCCGCCGTACGGGCGGCGGCCGGCGAGGCGGACGCCCGAGGGGGCGCCGGGCGTCATGAGCTGACCCTCTACGAGGCCGCCTTCCTGTCCGGCGGACCCGGCCGGGTCGCCGATCTGACCATGGTCTCGATGGCCAGACAGCGGCGGCTGCTGCTCGCTCGCACCGGCTGGGCGACGGTGGTCGACCCGCGCGGCCGGGACGACATGGAACGGTCGGTCATCGGAGCCATCGGACCCGAGGGGCAGAGCCGCATCGCACCCGTACGCGCCGCGGCGGCCTCCGCGGACGCCGTCGCCGGTCTCGCGGACCGGCTCGTCGACGCGGGACTGGCCGTGCCCGCCGGCGCCCGGACCACCGTCGCGGCCGGCGTCCGCCAGGTGCGGCTCGCCGCGCTCGCGGTGCTCGTCCTGGGCGCGACCGCGCTGCTGGTGCCCGCCCAGCCGGACATGCCGCGCGCCCTGGTCGCCCTGTGGTTCGCGCTGCCCCTCGCGCTGGCCCTGAGCTGCCTGGCCATAGCGCGGGTCGAGGTCCACCCGTACTCGCGCTGGGCCTCCCCGGCCGGGCAGCGGCTGCTGGGCGCCCTGACCCGGCGCACCACGAGCGGCGACGACCGTACGTACCTCACCACCGTCGCCGTACGGGGCGTCCGCGCGCTCGGCGAACCGGACCTGAGGGCGGCCTTCGCACACCGCGACCAGCCCTGGCGCGAACCGCACATCGGGGGCGCATAGGGGGCATTGGCGCCGACACCGCCGGTTGGTGCTTGCCTTCTTCATACACCGAACGAAACATCCCTTTTGTCGCTGCCATGCACCGAAGGGACACGTCATGAGAGCTGCCGCCCTCCACTCGGCCGCCGGATCCTTGCTCCTGACCGCCCTGGCGCTCGCCCCGGCCGGCAGCGCACCGGCCGCACCGGGTGCGGCCGGTGCCCCCGGCGCGGCGGAGCTGCGGGGCACGGCGGTGGCGGCGGCGCGGGCCCGGGAGGCCGGCATCGCCTTCGGGAAGTGCTCCGACATCAAGGACATGCCCGGCGCCATGCAGTGCGGCACGGTGTCCGTCCCGCTCGACTACGCCCACCCCGGCGGCAAGCAGATCAAGCTGACCGTCACGCGGGTGGCCGCCACGCACAAGGACCCGCACAACAGCAAGCGGCGGGTGCGGCGGCAGGGCGCGCTGGTCTACAACCCCGGCGGCCCCGGCGGGGACGGCCGGTACTTCCCGCTCGTCGGTCTGCTCCCGGAGTGGAAGCGCATCGCCTCCGCCTACGACCTGATCGGCTACTCCCCGCGCGGCGTCGGCCGGTCCGCGCCGCTGTCCTGCGAGGACCCCGGGCGCTTCTTCAAGGCGCCCTCGCAGGCGCCGACGCATCCCTCGGAGTCGTACAAGCAGGAGCGCATCGCGGAGGCGAAGGCCTACGCGCAGGGCTGCGCCAAGCGGTCGGGCAGCGGGCTGGGGCAGTTCAACTCCCTCAACAACGCGCGTGACCTGGACGTGCTGAGGGCGGCACTGGGCGAGCAGAAACTGACGTTCATGGGGGCGTCGTACGGCACCTACTTCGGGGCCCTGTACGCGACCATGTTCCCCTCGCACGTGCGGCGGATGGTGCTCGACTCGGCGGTGAATCCTGCGCCCGAGCAGATCTGGTACCGCAACAACCTCGATCAGTCGGCCGCGTTCGAGAGCCGCTGGACGGACTTCCGGGAGTGGATCGCCCGGCACGACGACGTGTACGGGCTGGGGAAGACCGTGGCCACGGTCCAGCACAGCTACGCCAAGGCGAGCGCGCAGCTCGCGGCCGAGCCGGCGGGCGGCAAGGTGGGTCCCGCCGAGCTCCAGGCGGCGTTCCTGTCGGCCGGCTACTACGACGACTACTGGCCCCGGCGCGCGCAGGCGCTGTCGGCGTACCTGAAGGGCGACCCGAAGCCGCTCGTCGAGCAGGCGGGGCCGGCCACGGAGGCGGCGGCCGAGGCGGAGAACTCCAACGCGGTGTACACGGCCGTCGAGTGCAACGACGCCGCCTGGCCGACCGACTTCAAGGTCTGGGACCGCGACAACACGCGGCTCGCGCGCATGGCGCCGTTCGAGACCTGGGACAACGCGTGGATGAACCTGCCGTGCGCCTACTGGCCGGCGCCCCGGCAGCGGCCGCTGGACGTGCGGACCGCGCCGGGCGAGCTGCCGACGACGCTGATCCTGGCCGCGGAGCGGGACGCGGCGACGCCGTACGACGGGGCGCTGGAGATGCAGCGGCGGCTGTCCGGCTCGGTCCTGGTGACCGAACGGGACGCGGGCACGCACGGCATCGCCGGCGGCCCCAACAAGTGCGTCAACGGCTACCTCGACGCCTACCTGCTGGAGGGCCGCACGCCGGACCGGCGCGCCTCCTGCGCCCCGCACGCCGAACCCGAGCCCTCCAGCGGCGACCGCGCCCACCGGACGCCCCTGAAGGAGACGCTGAAGGGCAAGGCCGCCCGCGGCTGACCGCCGCCGGCGGCGGCCGCGGTCAGGCCAGGCCCGCGACCAGTTCCGCCACGTCCTTGCGGCGGCCGGTGAAGAAGGGGATCTCCTCGCGGACGTGGCGGCGCGCCTCGGAGCCGCGCAGATGGCGCATGAGGTCGACGATGCGGTGCAGCTCGTCGGCCTCGAAGGCCAGGATCCACTCGTAGTCGCCGAGGGAGAACGAGGCGACCGTGTTGGCGCGCACGTCCGGGAAGCCCCGCGCCATCTTGCCGTGGTCGGCGAGCATGCGCCGGCGGTCCTCGTCGGGCAGCAGGTACCAGTCGTAGGAGCGCACGAAGGGGTACACGCTGACGTAGTTGCGCGGCGTCTCGTCGGCGAGGAACGCGGGGATGTGCGAGCGGTTGAACTCGGCGGGGCGGTGCAGCGCCATGTTCGACCAGACCGGCTCCAGGGCGCGGCCGAGCCTCGTGCGGCGGAAGAGGTTGTAGGCCTCCTGCAGCTGGTCCGCGGTCTCCGCGTGCCACCAGATCATGAGGTCGGCGTCGGCGCGCAGGCCCGAGAGGTCGTACGTGCCGCGGATCGTCACGTCCTTGGCGGCGAGCTGGTCGAACAGCTCCTGGACCTCGTCGGCGTAGCCCGCGCGGTCCTCGGGCAGCACGTCCTTCAGCTTGAAGACGGACCACAGCGTGTAGCGGATGACCTCGTTGAGGTCCTTGGCCAGCTTGCCCTTGTTGGGGATCCTGCCGGTCTCGGTGGTGGAGGCGTCGTCGCTCATGTCCCCTATTCTCCCGCTCCGCCGTGCAGACTCTGCACCGGGTTGGCGGTGAGCTCCTGCACACCTGTCAGGTCGCCTTCCAGCTGGTCCACCGCCGCGTACGCGCTCGCGATGCACGCCGGGATGCCGACCCCGTCGAACTGCGCGCCGCACAGGGCGAGACCGGGCAGCCCGGCGACGTGCTCGCGGATGCGGGCCACGCGCGCGTGGTGGCCGACGGGGTACTGGGGCAGCCCGTCGGTCCAGCGGGTCACGCGGGTCTCGACCGGCTCGGCGTCGAGGCCGGTGGCCTCCCGCAGGTCGTGCCGGGAGAGGGCCACGAGGTCGGAGTCCTCGCGCCCGAGGATCTCCGTCTCGCCGTAGCGCCCGACCGAGGTGCGCAGGACCAGCAGGCCGGGGTCGGCGTCCGCGATCCAGCCCCACTTCCGGGAGGCGAACGTCGACGCCTTGATGGTGCGCCCGTCGACCGGCGGCACCAGGAAGCCGCTGCCCTCGGGAAGGGCGGTCTCCGCACGGCGGTAGGCGAGGGTGACGAGGGCCATGGACGCGTACTCCACGGTCGCCAGCTCGGCCGCGGCGGCCGGGACCTCGGCCCGCAGCAGCGCGGCGGCGGCCGGGGCGGGCACGGCGACGACCACGGCGTCCGCGCGCAGCACGCGGTCACCGGCGACGACCCGCCAGGTGCCGCCGCCCGCGCGGCGCAGCTCCGTGACCGGGGCCCCGGTGACGATCTCGCCGCCCCTGGCCCGCACCGACTCGGCCACCGCGAGCGGCAGGCTGCCCACGCCGCCCTCGATGCCCATGAACACGGGGCCGTTCTGCCGCGCCGCGGCGGCCCTGGCCTGGATCGCGCGGACCGCCTCGGTGAGCGAGTCGTGGGTCAGCGCCGCCTGGTAGAGCTGCGGGACCGCCGAACGCATCGAGATGCGGTACGCGTCGCCCGCGTACACACCGCCGAGCAGGGGTTCCACCAGGCGGTCGACGACCTCCCGGCCGAGCCGCGCCGCCACGTACTCCCCGACCGCCACGTCGTCGCCGACCTCCGTGCGGGGCAGGTCCGCGTCGCGCTCGACGCGGGCCAGACCCTCCTCGGACAGCACGCCGGCCAGGGCGGCGGCGGTCCCGGGGACGCCCATGACGTGGCCCTTGGGCATGGGGCGCAGGGCGCCGCGGGTCCAGATGGAGGCCGTGGCGGTGGCCGGCGGCCGCAGGCGCCCGCCGAGGCCCACCTCGCGCGCGAGCGCCACCGCTTCCGGCCTGCGGGCCAGCATGGACTCGGCGCCGAGGTCCACGCGGGTGCCGGCGATCTCGCCGGGCAGCAGCTTGCCGCCGACCCGGTCCGAGGCCTCCAGCACGGTCACCCGCGCACCCCGCCCGAGCAGCCGGTGCGCCGCGGCCAGCCCGGCGATCCCGGCTCCCACGACGACGACCTGCCCGGCACTCCTACGGCTCTCCTCTTCGCGCATGTCACCAGCCTCTCAGACCCCGCCGACGGACCGTCCGCGGCCCGGTGTCGAGGACGAGTCCGGACCGTGACCGCATCGGAACCGCCCGGGTCCAACGTCCGGGGCCCTTCGGGCGTCGAAGAAACGTCAGCCGTCACGATCCCCCGGGGGTTCAGCACATGAGCGCACCGCATCCCGTACGACCCGTCCCGGCCCTGGCCGCGGTCCTGCTCACCGCGGCGCTCGCACTGACCGGATGCAGCGCGGGCGGCACCGGCTCCTCGGACAGCGCGGCGGGCCACAAGGCCGCCGCGCGGAGCGACGCGAAGGGGTCCGCGCCGGGCGGCGAGAAGGCCGCGAGCGGCGCCAAGCGGGCCCAGGCGCCCGCGCTCACCAGCAGCATCATCCGCACCGCCTCGCTGACCGTGCAGGTCGAGGACGTGCCGAAGGCCCTCGACGAGGCCCGCACCACCACCGAGAACGCGGGCGGCTACGTCGGCGACGAGACCACCACGCGCGACGAGAAGGGCCGCGAGCGCACCCGGGTCGTGCTGCGCGTACCGGTCGGGAAGTACGACGAGGTCCTCGCCGGCCTCCAGGGCGCGGGCAGGCTGCTGGACCGCACCGCGAAGGCCGAGGACGTCACGGACCAGGTCGTCGACGTCGACAGCCGCATCACGTCGCAGCGCGCGAGCGTGGCCCGGGTCCGTGAACTGATGGACCGGGCCACCAAGCTCAGCGACGTGGTGGAGCTGGAGGGCGAGCTGAGCAGCCGGGAAGCCGATCTGGAGGCGCTGCTCGCCCAGCAGGCGTCGCTGAAGGACCGCACGAGCCTCGCCACGATCACCCTCTCCCTCTCCCAGACCCCGGTGAAGGCGGCCGCGAAGGACGGGAGCACCGGGTTCGTGGACGCGCTCGCGGGCGGCTGGGACGCCTTCGTGACGATGCTGCGCTGGCTGGCGGTGGTGATCGGCGCGGTGCTGCCGTTCGCCGTGGTGGCGGCCCTGGGCGTGCCGGCGTGGCTGCGGCTGGTCCGGCCCCGGCTGCCGCGCCGCCCGGTCCCGGCGCCCGCCGCGGGCGCGCCCGGCCCGCTGCCGTCGGCGCCTGCGGCGCGGGGGACCGACCCGCGCCCGGACGGCGGCGAGCACTGAATCGCCCCGCCCCCGTAGCGTGTTCGCATGAACATGAGCGCTGGGCGGGAACGACTGGTGGTGATCGGCGGCGACGCCGCGGGGATGTCCGCGGCGTCGCAGGCACGCCGGCTGAAGGGCCCCGGCGAGCTGGAGATCGTCGCCTTCGAGCGCGGTCACTTCACCTCGTACTCGGCATGCGGCATCCCCTACTGGGTGGGCGGGGACGTGGGCGAGCGCGACGAGCTCATCGCCCGTACCCCGCAGGAGCACCGCGCGCGGGACATCGATCTGCGCATGCGCACGGAGGTCACGCGGATCGACGTGGCGGGCGGCCGGGTACGCGCGCGTGACCTCGAATCCGGGGCCGAGTCCTGGACGCCGTACGACAAGCTCGTGATCGCGACCGGCGCCCGCCCGATCCGCCCGGACATGCCGGGTGCCGACGCCCCCGGTGTGCACGGCGTGCAGACGCTGGACGACGGGCAGGCGCTGCTCGACTCGCTGGCCCGCGCGCGTGGCCGCCGCGCGGTGGTCGTCGGGGCGGGCTACATCGGCGTGGAGATGGCCGAGGCGCTCATCAACCGCGGCTACGAGGTGACGGTCGTCAACCGCGCCGGCGAACCGATGGCGACGCTCGACCCGGACATGGGCCGCCTGGTGCACGAGGCGATGGAGGGCCTGGGTATCACCATGGTCAACGACGCCGAGGTGACCAAGCTGCTCACCGGTGAGGACGGCCGGGTACGGGCGGTGGCCACGGAGGACGCCGAGTACCCCGCGGACGTGGTGGTCCTGGGCATCGGCGTACGCCCGGAGACGACGCTCGCCCGGGCGGCCGGGCTTCCCGTCGGCGCGCACGGCGGCCTGCTCACCGATCTGGCGATGCGGGTGCGCGGGCACGAGAACATCTGGGCGGGCGGCGACTGCGTGGAGGTCCTCGACCTGGTCTCCGGCCAGGATCGGCACATCGCCCTCGGCACGCACGCCAACAAGCACGGCCAGGTCATCGGCACCAACGCGGGCGGCGGCTACGCCACCTTCCCCGGCGTCGTCGGCACCGCCGTCTCCAAGGTCTGCGACCTGGAGATCGCCCGGACGGGCCTGCGCGAGAAGGACGCGCGCAGGGCGGGCCTCCAGTTCGAGGCCGTCACCATCGAGTCGACGAGCCGGGCCGGCTACTACCCGGACTCGTCCCGCATGACGGTCAAGATGCTGGCCGAACGCCGCACGGGCCGCCTGCTCGGCGTGCAGATCGTCGGGCGCGAGGGCGCGGGCAAGCGCGTCGACGTCGCCGCGGTCGCCCTCACCGCCCGTATGACGGTGGACCAGATGACAGCCCTGGACCTGGGCTACGCCCCACCGTTCAGCCCGGTCTGGGACCCGGTGCTGGTGGCGGCCCGCAAGGCGTCGAAGGCGGTGCAGCAGCACGCCTGACGGGGCGCGGGGAACCGCGCGACCAGCCATGGCGAACGCGCGGCCGCCACCTCACCCGCACCCCGGCGGCGAACGGCTACGCGCTGCCGTTGATCCGCTCGATGGCCTGGCGCGCCTGCTCCGTCGGTGGCCGCGGCGGCAACGACGACACCGAAGCCGTGGAGGCCACCGGCGTCGGCTGCTCCCCCGCCGGCTTCGCGTGCGCGGCGCCGCGCACGGATCGCAGCCGGTGGCTCACCGCCTCGTCCAGGGTCACCGGCCGCTGCATCTGCGAGGCGAGCCGCCCCGCCTCCTGGCCGAGCCGGGCGACGTCCTCCCACGGCAGTTTCACCACCAGGGAGAGCTCCGCCTCGCCGTCGGGCGTGGCATGCATCGGAGGAGTAACTCGGTCGTTCATCGCCTGTTCCTCACGTCGTCCCCGCGACCCGCCTTCCCCGCGCCGCGGGCGGTTGACGAGTCATACGCACGCGCGCGGGCCGGTGTTCACCGGCTCACCCGGTGCACCGGGAGGCACTATTTCCGTCGGCCCGGGGCACACATTCCTTGTGGTCATCCCCGTTCATGACGTGAACCCGGTGCGGCGCACCCCCTGGGTGACGTACGCGCTGATCGCCGCGAACGTGCTCGTCTTCCTGTCCATGCCCGGCCTCGCCGGTTCCGTGGTGGGCGACAGCGGCCTGGCGCAGACCTGCCATCTCCAGGCGTTCCTGGATCACTACGCCGCCGTGCCACGGGAGTTGATCCACCATCAGATGCCGCGGCTCGTGCCCACGGGGGACGTCGGCGTGGGCGCGCACGGCGCGGGCTGCGTGGTGGCCCCGCCGTCCTACGACAAGTCCCCCGCGCTGTCCGTCCTGACCGCGATGTTCCTGCACGGCGGCTGGCTGCACCTGCTCGGCAACATGCTCTTCCTGCTGATCTTCGGCAACAACGTCGAGGACCGCATGGGCCACGTCGGGTACGCGCTCTTCTACGTCGTCTGCGGCTACGCGTCGGGATACGGCTTCGCGCTCCTCAACGCCGGCTCCGCCGACCCGCTGATCGGCGCGTCGGGCGCGATCGCCGGTGTCCTGGGCGCCTATCTGGTGCTGTATCCGAAGGCCAGGGTCTGGGTCCTGGTGCCGTTCCTGGTCTTCCTGCCGCTGCGGCTGCCGGCCTGGCTGGTGCTGGGCTTCTGGTTCGTGCTCCAGGCCGTCTACTCGTCCGGCGAGGGCGTCTCCTCCGCGGGCACGGTGGCCTACGCCGCGCACGTCGTCGGCTTCCTGGCCGGCATGGCCCTGGCCTGGCCGCTCAAGCCGGGCACACCCCCGCCGCCGGAACCGCGCGGCCTGCTGTTCGGCAGGAGGGCGCGGCCCCGGCACACGTGGTGAGTCAGCGGGCGGTGTGCGTGTGCACGTACTCCACGAGCCGGGTCAGCGCGTCCGGGTCGGTGGACGGCATGACGCCGTGGCCGAGGTTGAAGACGTGGCCCTCCAGGCCGGCGGCCGCGTCGAGGACCTCGCGGGTCTTGGCCTCGACGGCCTCCGTGGAGGCGAACAGGACCGTCGGGTCGAGGTTGCCCTGGAGCGCCTTGCCGGGTCCGACCCGGCGGACCGCCTCGTCGAGCGGGACACGCCAGTCGACGCCGACGACGTCCGCGCCGGCCTCGCCCATCAGGCCGAGCAGCTCACCGGTGCCGACGCCGAAGTGGATGCGCGGGACGCCGTATCCGGCGACGGCCTCGAAGACCTTGGCGGAGGCGGGCAGCACCGAGCGGCGGTAGTCGGCCGGGGCGAGGGCGCCGGCCCACGAGTCGAAGAGCTGGACCGCCGAGGCGCCGGCCTCGATCTGCACCTTCAGGAACGCGGTCGTGATCCCCGCGAGACGGTCGAGCAGGTCGGCCCACAGGCCGGGGTCGCCGTACATCATCGCCTTGGCGTTCTCGTACGTGCGCGACGGGCCGCCCTCGACCAGGTAGCTCGCGAGGGTGAACGGTGCGCCGGCGAAGCCGATGAGCGGGGTGCTGCCGAGTTCGCGGACGAGCAGGCCGATCGCCTCGGTGACGTACGAGACGTCCTCGGGCGTGAGGTCCCGCAGCCGGGCCAGGTCGGCGCGGGTGCGGACGGGGTCCGCGACGACCGGGCCGACGCCCGGCTTGATGTCGAGGTCGATGCCGATGGCCTTGAGCGGGACGACGATGTCGCTGTAGTAGACCGCCGCGTCCACGCCGTGCCGGCGCACCGGCTGCAGGGTGATCTCGGTGACCAGGTCGGGCCGCGTGCACGAGTCGAGCATCGGGATGCCCTCGCGGACCTTGCGGTACTCGGGCAGCGAACGCCCCGCCTGACGCATGAACCACACCGGTGTGTACGGCACGGGCTCGCGCCGGCACGCCTTGAGGAAGGCGGACTCCTCGACCGTGTCGGGCGTGACTGTCGGCAGCGTCTGGGCCTGGCCCGCGGGGCTCTCGTTCGCACTCACGACGGCAAGTCTCGCACGGCGGCGACGCGCCGAAGGCCCGGGTCGCCGTGGCACGATCCGGACAGGCGGCGCTCGCACGGGTGTCCCTCCCTGCGCGACGGCCCGGTTCCCCTTAATCTTCCCCGCATGGCTGCGGCTCAGGGACGACTGTCGGACGGCGCTGACGGAATGGGCGACACGGAGGGGGACCGGAATGGGGGCGGTACGGCACCACTGCCGTTCAGGGCCGCGGTCGACGCACTGAGATCCGCGCGGCTGCGGCCGCAGATCGAGGTGGAGGCGACCCGCGCGCCGCAGCGACTCGCCTCGTTCGCGTACGCGCTGGAGGCGACCGTCGTCGACGGCGACCAGGATCTGGCCGACGGCCGTCTGGTGCTGCTGCACGAGCCGGACGGGCACGATGCCTGGCGCGGCACCTTCCGCCTGGTGACGCTGGTGCGCGCGGAACTGGAGCCGGAGATGGCCGCCGACCCGCTGCTGCCCGACGTGTGCTGGGCCTGGCTGACCGGCGCGCTCCAGGCGCGCGGACTGTCCTGCGGCGAACCGAGCGGCACCGTCACGCGCGCGAGCTCGCACTACTTCGGCGGGCTGGCGGAGCGCCCGGCCGCCTCGCAGATCGAGATCCGCGCCTCCTGGACGCCCCGCGAGGGCCGGGGCGGCGTCCCCGACACGGCGGCCCATCTCGCCGCCTGGTGCGATCTGCTGGCCCAGGTCGCGGGCCTGCCGCCGGCCGGTCCGGGCGACGCGTCGATCGTGACGCTGCCGCAGCGGCGGGACCCGCAGGCACGCTGACCCCTGCCACGAGGAGGGCCACGTCCTTGACCGTCACTTTGTCGATTCGGCCACTTTCAATCACGACCGGGTTCTCCGACGAACCGATTCGTTCACCAAGTGATCGATCGCTTGTCCGAATTGCACAGATTGTTACTCACTAAATCGTGATCTTTCCCTAAAGGACTCCGGGTTCGGTGCCGAAGACGACTGTGACCTTGAAAGCCGTCCCGCACCCCAGGAGGCCTGGTGTCCGTTCTCCTCGAGCAGCCCGCAAGCCTGGTCGCCTACCGTCCGAACAAGCCGACCGCCATGGTGGTCGTGGCCGACCCGCGCGTCCGCTCCACCGTCACCCGCCATCTGTGGGCCCTCGGTGTGCGCGACGTCATCGAAGCCTCGTCCATCGCGGAGGCACGTCCGCGCATCGGCAACCCCCGCGACATCTGTGTCGCCGACGTCCATCTGCCCGACGGCTCCGGCCTGACCATCCTCTCGGAGACCCGCGCGGCGGGCTGGCCCAACGGCCTGGCCCTGTCCGCCGCCGACGACATCGGCGCCGTGCGCAACGCCCTCGCGGGCGGCGTCAAGGGCTACGTCGTCACCGGCACCCGCACCAACGTCGGGCTCCCCACCCGGCCCGGTGCCGCCCCCATCGGCGCAGCCGCCGCCCGTATGCACCGCCGCCCCCCGGGTACCCCGAGCCACCCGGGTGGCTACCGCGAGCTCTCCGGCCGCGAGGTCGAGGTGCTGCGGCTGGTCGCGGAGGGCCAGTCGAACAAGGCGATCGGCGTCTCGATGGGCCTGTCCGCCCTGACCGTCAAGAGCCACCTCGCCCGCATCGCCCGCAAGCTCGGCACGGGCGACCGCGCCGGCATGGTCGCGGTCGCCCTGCGGACCGGCATCATCCACTGACCCGAACGCCCCGCCCATCTGCCGGAACGTCCCGCCTCCCGCGTCACCGCCCCTCTCCCCCATTCACGGACGTGAACCGAGTCGGCCGCCGATTCCCCCCGCCCGTGTCCCACCTGTCGTGAACCGGATGTTTCACCGACCTGACTGGTTTACGACCCCCAGGCGCCCGCCGACGGAACGTTACGTCGGCGGGCGCTGTCCATACACAGATACTCTTGACAGGTGACCGACGCCCAAGAGACCGCAGCAGACAGCTCACTGCGAACCACCGGAGGCGCCCCTCCGGAAGACGGCGGAACATCTGTTACGGGGGCGCCGAAACCAGAGCCGATCCCTTTGCTGGAGCCGCGCGAAGGCATTCCGCCGGTGATCGCCGACGCGAGCTCCCTGGCCGAGGTGGTCGCCGCGTTCGCGGCCGGCTCCGGCCCGGTGGCCGTCGACGCCGAACGCGCGTCCGGCTACCGCTACGGCCAGCGCGCCTACCTCGTGCAGCTGCGCCGTGAGGGCGCCGGCACCGCGCTGATCGACCCCGTGGCCTGTCCGGATCTGTCCGCGCTCGGCCAGGCGCTCGACGGCGTCGAGTGGGACCTGCACGCCGCCACGCAGGATCTGCCGTGTCTGCGCGAGATAGGCATGGTGCCGACGCGGCTGTTCGACACCGAGCTCGCCGGCCGGCTCGCCGGGTTCCCGCGGGTGGGCCTCGGCGCGATGGTCGAGAACGTCCTCGGCTTCGTGCTGGAGAAGGGCCACTCCGCCGTCGACTGGTCGACCCGTCCGCTGCCCGAGCCGTGGCTGCGCTACGCGGCGCTCGACGTCGAGCTGCTCGTCGACCTGCGCGACGCGCTGGAGAAGGAGCTCGACCGGCAGGGCAAGCTGGAGTGGGCCCGTCAGGAGTTCGACGCGATCGCCACGGCCCCGCCCGCGGAGCCGCGCAAGGACCCCTGGCGCCGTACGTCCGGGATGCACAAGGTGCGCCGGCGCCGGCAGCTCGCCGTGGTGCGGGAGCTGTGGCAGACGCGGGACCGGATCGCCCAGCGGCGGGACGTGTCGCCGGGGAAGGTGCTCGGGGACGGCGCCATCGTCGAGGCGGCGCTCTCGCTGCCGGCCGACGTGCAGGCCCTCGCCGCGCTGAACGGCTTCGGGAACCGGATGGGGCGGCGGCAGCTGGAGCAGTGGCAGGCGGCCGTGGACCGCGCCAAGGCCCTGCCGGAGGCGCAGTTGCCGGCGCCGGGGCAGCCGGTCACCGGGCCTCCGCCGCCGCGGGCCTGGGCGGACAAGGACCCCGCCGCCGCGGCACGCCTGTCCGCGGCCCGGACCGCCGTGTCGGCGCTGGCCGAGCAGCTGAACATGCCCCAGGAGAACCTGATCACCCCGGACACGGTGCGGCGGGTCTGCTGGGAGCCGCCGCAGGTCGCCGACCGCGACTCCGTCGCCGCCGCGCTGGCGGGATACGGGGCCCGGCCCTGGCAGGTGGAGCAGGTGACCCCCGTCCTGGTCGCCGCGCTCTCCGCCTAGGACGGGTACCTCCCGGTCCTGGCCGCGTGGCCGAAGGCGGGCCCTTGAAGCGGAAGAGGGACGTCGAGATCACGCCAAGATCCTGGGACGGCATGCGGAGGAAGGGGACGGAGAAGTCGTTCAGACGGTGATCCCCTTCACGATCACCACGGTGGCGATCGCCGGTTCCAGGAGCGGCCGAGGCCACTTTGGTGCTCACGCCGAGGGGCTCGACGGCACCTCCCCCGGTGTGACCTTCACCGCTTGGACCGCCGGGACTGGGCAGCTACGTTACTCATAAGTAGCATGGACCTGAGCGCGCGCTCAGCGCTTGCGTGCCGCAGCAGTGCAGATCCCGCACCTCTGGAGGAGAGCCATCGTGCCTCGTACCGTCAGGGACGTCGTCTTCGTCGACGGCGTCCGCACCCCGTTCGGCAAGGCGGGCCCGAAGGGCATCTACCACGAGACCCGTGCCGACGACCTCGTCGTGAAGGCGATCCGGGAGCTGCTGCGCCGCAACCCCGGACTCGACCCGGCCGAGATCGACGAGGTCGCCATCGCCGCGACCACGCAGATCGGCGACCAGGGCCTCACCCTCGGCCGCACGGCCGGCATCCTCGCGGGCCTCCCGCAGTCGGTGCCCGGCTACTCCATCGACCGTATGTGCGCCGGCGCGCTCACGGCCGTCACCACCACCGCGGGCTCCATCGCCTTCGGGGCCTACGACGCCGTCATCGCGGGCGGTGTCGAGCACATGGGCCGCCACCCCATGGGCGAGGGCGTGGACCCGAACCCGCGCTTCGTGAGCGAGAAGCTGGTCGACGAGTCCGCCCTGTTCATGGGCATGACCGCGGAGAACCTGCACGACCGCTACCCGCACATCACCAAGGAGCGCGCCGACGAGTACGCCGTGCGCTCGCAGGAGAAGGCCGCCAAGGCGTACGCCAACGGCAAGATCCAGCAGGACCTGGTGCCGATCTCGGTGCGCAACACCAACGCGGAGGCCGGTGAGACGGGCTGGGGCCTGGTCACCGCCGACGAGCCGATGCGCCCGGGCACCACGCTGGAGAACCTGCGGGGCCTGAAGACGCCGTTCCGTGTGCACGGCCGGGTCACCGCGGGCAACGCGGCCGGTCTGAACGACGGTGCGACCGCCTCGATCATCGCCTCCGAGGACTTCGCCCGCGAGCACGACCTGCCGGTGAAGATGCGTCTCGTCTCGTACGCCTTCGCGGGCGTCGAGCCGGAGGTCATGGGCTACGGCCCGATCCCGGCCACCGAGAAGGCCCTCGCCAAGGCGGGCCTGTCGATCGAGGACATCAACCTCTTCGAGATCAACGAGGCCTTCGCCGTCCAGGTGCTGGCCTTCCTGGACCACTACGGCATCGCGGACGACGACGAGCGCGTCAACCAGTACGGCGGCGCCATCGCCTTCGGCCACCCGCTGGCCTCCTCCGGCGTCCGCCTGATGACGCAGCTGGCCCGCCAGTTCGAGGAGCAGCGACACGTCCGCTACGGCCTGACGACCATGTGCGTCGGCTTCGGCATGGGCGCGACGGTCATCTGGGAGAACCCGCACTTCGAGGGGGACAAGTGAGCACCACCGCTGAGCTTCTGAAGGGTGCGGCCGAGCTGTTCCCCGACGAGGTCGTGACGTCGGCGCACGTACGCCACCTCGACCTGCCGTACGGCGCCGGGCGCTTCGCGCTCATCACGCTGGACAACGGCTTCGACCACACCAAGCCGACCACCTTCGGCCCCGGCTCGCTCGCGAACCTCAACACCGCGATCGACCAGGTCGAGAAGGAGGCGGCGGCCGGCGAGATCGTCGGCGTCGGCATCACCGGCAAGCCGTTCATCTTCGCCGTCGGCGCCGACCTCAAGGGCGTCGAGCTGCTCAAGGAGCACAAGGACGCGCTGGCCATCGGCAAGGGCGGCCACGAGGTCTTCAAGCGCCTCGCGGGTCTCGCGGTGCCGACCTTCGCCTACTACAACGGCGCGGCGATGGGCGGCGGCGTCGAGGTCGGCCTGCACTGCACCTACCGGACCGTCTCGAAGTCCCTGCCGGCCTTCTCGCTGCCCGAGGTCTTCCTCGGTCTGGTCCCCGGCTGGGGCGGCTGCACGCTGCTGCCGAACCTGATCGGCGCCGACAAGGCCGTCTCGGTGATCATCGAGAACAGCCTCAACCAGAACAAGCAGCTCAAGGGCAAGCAGGTCTTCGAGCTGGGCATCGCCGACGCCCTCTTCGAAGGCGCCGACTTCCTGGAGCAGTCGCTGCTGTGGACGGCGTCCGTGCTGAAGGGCGACGTCGAGGTCGAGCGCCCGGTGATCGACCGCGGTGAGGCCTGGGACGCGGCCGTCGCCAAGGGCCGTTTCCTCGCGGACGGCAAGGTGCACGGCGCCGCTCCGGCCGCCTACCGCGCCCTCGACATCGTCGCCGCCGCCAAGAACGGCGACCTCCAGCAGGGCTTCGACGCCGAGGACCGGGCGCTCGCCGACCTGATCATGGGCGGCGAGCTGCGCTCCGGCATCTACGCGTTCAACCTGGTGCAGAAGCGCGGCAAGCGCCCGGCCGGCGCCCCGGACAAGAACCTGGCACGCCCGGTCACCAAGGTCGGCGTGGTCGGCGCGGGCCTGATGGCCTCGCAGCTCGCCCTGCTCTTCCTGCGCCGCCTCGAGGTGCCGGTCGTGCTCACCGACATCGACCAGGAGCGCGTCGACAAGGGCGTGGGCTACGTCCACGCCGAGATCGACAAGCTGCTCGGCAAGGGCCGTATCGGCCAGGACAAGGCCAACCGCCTCAAGGCCCTGGTCATCGGTGTGCTGGACAAGGCCGAGGGCTTCTCCGACGCGGACTTCGTCATCGAGGCCGTCTTCGAGGAGATCGGCGTCAAGCAGCAGGTGTTCGCGGAGGTCGAGGCGGTCGCCCCGGCGCACGCGATCCTGGCGACGAACACCTCCTCGCTCTCGGTGTCGGAGATGGCGTCGAAGCTGAAGAACCCCGAGCGGGTCGTCGGCTTCCACTTCTTCAACCCGGTCGCGATCCTGCCGCTGCTGGAGATCGTCCGCGGCGAGCGGACCGACGACGCCTCGCTGGCCACGGCGTTCGCCGTCGCCAAGAAGCTGAAGAAGACCGCGGTCCTCACCAAGGACGCCCCGGCGTTCGTCGTGAACCGCATCCTCACCCGCTTCATGGGCGAGATCCAGAACGTCATCGACGAGGGCACCCCGGTCGAGGTCGCCGAGAAGGCGATCGAGCCGCTCGGCCTGCCGATGTCCCCGCTGGTGCTGCTGGAGCTGGTCGGCCCCGCGATCGGCCTGCACGTCTCGGAGACCCTCAACCGGGCCTTCCCGGACCGCTTCAAGGTCTCCCCGAACCTCAAGGCGGTCGTCGAGGCGGGCAAGCGCGGCTTCTACGTCTACGACAGCGGCAAGCCCGAGCTGGACCCGGAGGTCGCCGCGCTGCTGAAGCAGGGCGACTCCGTCCTGACCGAGGAGCAGGTCCGCGACCGCGTCCTGGACGCGGTGGCCCAGGAGATCGGTCTGATGCTCGACGAGGGCGTCGTCGCCGAGGCCCAGGACATCGACCTCTGCCTGATCACGGGCGCCGGCTGGCCCTTCCACCTGGGCGGCATCACGCCGTACCTGGACCGCGAGGGCGTCTCGGAGCGCGTGAACGGCAAGCCGTTCCTGGCTCCGGGCCTGGCGAGCGTGCCGGCGTAACGCTCGCGGATAGGTGAAGAGGGCCTCCGCCTTTCGGGCGGGGGCCCTCCGTCATGGGGACCGAGCGCCCCACGGGTTACGCGCGACGCCTGCGGGACAGCGTGCGGGCCGCGGCACCGCCGCCGGCCAGCAGTGCGGCAAGGGCCGCGATCCACAGGGACGTCCCGGCGCCCGTCGACGCCAGGTCGCCGCCGGCCGGCGGCGCGCCGGTGGCCGGCGGACCGGACGGGGAGGGGGCACTCCACGTCGCGTCACCGGAGGCGCCGTCGCCGGGGCCGCCCGCGGCGGGCCGGCCCGCAGGTCCACCTGGACGGTGGGGACGCGGTCGGGGCTGGACACCTCGACCCGGCAGGTGGCCTGGTCGGCCGTCACCTCGCAGCGGTCGGACTCCACGGTCGCGACGCCCCGGAGCCCGCGGAGGTCGAGCCGGAGCAGGTACTCCCGCCGTACCGGCTCGTCCGTCCCGTCGGTGACCGACAGCGTCAGCCGCCGCGGCTGTTGCACGCCGCCCGGCGTGACCGGCCGGACGGGGATCTGCGGGGCGAGACCGGTGACGGACACCGTCGCGTCCTCGGCGCCCGCGGATCCGGGGACGGCGCCGAGCAGTGCGGCACCCAGGGCGAGAGGCAGAACTCCCCTGCCGATCACGGCGGGTTTCACAGTCGGTGAGACCTTCGTCGTCGATGGGATGTCGATGGGGGAGATGAGGGGCCGGGAGGATGTCGACGGCGTGCCGCGTGGGCCGGCCACCGTGTCACGCCGACCAGGGCCCCAGAGGGCTGCCGACCCTGGCGGAGAGCTGGCGGCGGGTGTGCAGGCGGCCGTCGGTGCCGACGACCGCGACGGCCAGCGCGCCGGCCGCGTCGTACGCCAGGGCCGGGGCCTGCGCGATCATCCCGCCGGACTCCTGCCAGTGGGTGCCCGAGACCTTCCGGTCCCGGTCGGGCAGGGAGGTGACGAGGCGGCCGCGGCCGCCCCGGTGGGCCAGGAATGCCTCGCGGGCGCCACGTTCGGGGACCCACAGCGCGGCCACGGCGCCGGTGCCGCCGTGGCCGCCGAGGCCCGCGCCGGAGCCGGGCCAGCGGCCGTCCGCGTGCTGGCGGTAGGCGATGACCTGCTGGGTGCCGGCCTCGCGGAAGTAGAGGCAGGTGCGGTGGTCGCCGGAGTCCACGGCGGTGACCCCGCCGGTCGCCGGGCGGCCCGTCCGCAGGGTGTCGTCGAGGAGGAAGGGGCCGCCGGGTTCGGCCTGGTGCCAGCGCCGGACGGTGTTCTTGCCCGGCACGTACAGCTCCACGGTGCCGCGCTCGGTGGCGAGGGCGCAGCCCGCGTCCTGGACGAAGCTGCCGCCGAGGTTCTCCCACGGCAGCCAGGTGCCGTCGGCCTCCCGGCGGCGGCAGGCGATGCCCTGGTCGAAGGTGCGGACGAAGACGTGGAGCCGGCCGGCCGCGTCGACCGCCGCCGACGGGACGCCCGCCTCGCGCTGCCGGCGGCCGTCGCCCTGGGCCCAGTCCGGGTTCTCCAGGGTCTGCCAGCCGCTGAACCCGTTGCCGCCCGGGTCCTGCGCGGTGTGCACGACGTCGACGGTGACTCCGCCGCCGACGACGTTCTGGCGGCGCAGGCCGACGAGTTCGGCCGGGCCGCCGGGCACCCCGGTGACGGCGAGCGTGGGCGCGATCCAGCCGTCGCCCAGCACGAAGGGGCCCTTCCACTCGCCGCTCGCCGGGCCCGTCTCCGTCCAGAAGGCGAGCCGTCCGGCGAGCACGGCGAAGGCGTTGAGCCGCCCGCCCGGGCCGAGCCGCAGCCAGTTCGTGGCCGGCGAGTAGCGGTAGGCGGCGCTGTTCATGTGCGTGCTGCGGAACGGGTCGGGCCCCAGCTGGCGGTCGCCGCAGGTCTGGCAGGTGCCGTGCGGGCAGACGGCGGGGGCGTCGATGCCGCCGTAGGTCGCCAGGTACTCGGCCTTCTCGGTGACCGTGGCCGGGTCGAGGTTGTAGCCCCAGAAGCGGTTGGCGTAGGCGCGGTAGTGCTCGACGACCGGGTTGTGGCCGCCCTCCCGGTGGCGCGCCAGGGCGGCGAGCGCGAACTGGGCGGTGGTCGTGTGGTCGACGTGGTCGGAGCAGACGAACTCCTGCCGCCCGCCGTCGTGTTCGGGGTCCGGGTCCATCGTGCGCACCGTGGTGGGGCGGACATGGCCGAGGAGCGCGGTGAGCGCGGCGATCAGCTGGTCGCGGGTGATGTGCTGGACCTCGCCGACGGTGCCGCCGTGCACGGGCAGCGTGGCCTGCGTGCGCAGGGCGCCTTCCCACAGGTCGTGCAGCCGGGTGAGGGCGCCGCGGTCGGTGGGGGCGCCCTCGTGCAGCTGCAGGAAGTACAGGGACACTGCGTCGTGGCCGACGAGGGTGAACCGCTCGGCGGCGAACCCGGGCACCAGGTCGACGGGTTCGCGCCGCCAGGGGTGGTCGCGGTCGCCGGTGGCCATACGGGCGTACGCGGAGCGCAGCCCGCAGCCGCGCTCGGTGCTGTAGCGGGCGAAGTCCGGCTGCACGGCGGCGCGCTGGGGTTCGTCGGTGTCGACGTTGATGCCGTCGCCCTCGCCCGCGGTGACGATCACCGTGGTGATCAGGTCGCCGTCCTGGAGGGAGCGCACCAGGTCGGGGTTCATGAAGTACAGGTCGTCGTCCTGGTGGGCGACGATGTGCAGGACGGAACGGGTGGTTTCGGTCATCGGCCCTCCTCGGCCGTCGGGTTCGGCGGGCTCACCGGTCCACCACGTTCATGGCCATGGCCCCCGAGGCGGAGCAGTAGGGCCGCACCCACACCGGGCGGGCCGGGTGCACGACCGCGTACTGCGAGGCCTCGTCGCCGACCAGCGGGACGGACGGATAGACGTAGGCGCCCTTGACGTCGGGGAAGTCCTCCAGCAGGTGGCAGACGCGCACCTTGGCCCGGTGGTACGGGTCGGGCTGCAGCCACCAGTCCCAGTCCTCCCAGCGCTCCAGCCGGTGGTCGACGACCTGGCGCAGCGGCGCCTCGGCACGGAAGGCCTGCCGGCCGAGGACCTCGACGGGCACGCTGAAGGTGCGGTCGTGCCGGCCGCGGCGGCTGACGATGAACAGCGCGCCGGGCTCGATCCGGCGTCCGCCGGTCAGCACCCCGCGCACGGTGATGGCGCCGTCCGCCGAGTCGACGCGGGTGCACTCGGCGTGTTCCTCGCGTACGACGGTGCGCAGCATCAGCCTGCCGTTGGGCTGGGCGTAGGGCAGGTTCCAGCCGATCGGGCCGGCCGGGGGGCGGGCGATCAGGCGGGCGCGGGCGTCGATGAGGGCGCGGGTGTCGCGGACGCCCGCCTTCATGTGGACGGGCGAGGACTTGGGGGTGCTCATCGTCACCTGCCAGCGCCCGTCGCCGAGGTCGCCGAGGGCGGAGGGGGTGACGACGGCGGTGTAGCGGGTGCCGCCGTTGTCCAGGTCCTTGCGGGAGGTGCGCAGCGGCAGGTCCGGGCGGGCGTCGCCGTCCGCGGGCCGGTGGCGCAGCACGAACTGCCAGCGGCGGCGCCCCTCCTCGGGCCCGTCGGCCGAGAACCGCAGCCAGCCCGCGTCGTCGGCGGTCACGTCCACGGTGGCCGCGCCGAGCGAGACGGGCGGCACGGTGAGCTGGTCGGCGCCGGCCGTGCGGGGGCCGGCCGGGGCGCGGTAGCCGCGCCCGGCCGCGGCGCGGCGGCGGGCGGCGTCCTCGAAGAGCTCGACGTAGCGGCCGGCCACGGCCGCGGGGTCGAAGCGGGTGGCGTTGCGCAGGGCGGCGGCGCCCATGGCGCGGCGCACCGGTTCGTCGGCCATGAGGCGGCGCAGTCCCCAGGCGATGCCGTCGACCTCGCCGTTGGGCACCAGGAAGCCGTCCTCACCGTGGCGCAGGATCTCGCGGGGGCCGACGGGGCAGTCGGTGGAGACCACGGGCAGTCCGCAGCGCATCGCCTCGACGAGCGTCATGCCGAAGGACTCGGCGCTCGAGGTGACGGCGGCGATGGAGCCCTTGGCCCACTCTGACTCGATGGGCGAGAAGCCGCCCATGAGCAGCACCCGCCCGGTCAGGCCGAGTTCGGTGACGAGCGCGCGCAGCTTGCCGACCTCGCCGCCGTCGCCGTAGATGCGCAGCTGCCAGTCGGGGAAGTCCTGGGCCAGGTGGCCGAAGGCGCGGATGAGGAGGTCGTAGCGCTTGATCTGGTGCATGCGGCCGGCGCTGACGACGACCTTGTGCGAGCAGTCCGAGGGGGTGACGGCCGGTTCGGGCACGCTGTTGGGGATGCCGACGACGGGGATGCCGGGGATCGGCGTGTTCTCCATGAAGGAGCGGGCGTCGGCGTCGGTGACCGTCGTGACGGCGTCGAGCCGGGGGTAGACGCGGGCCATCTCGGCGCGCACCGCGGGCGGGATCGCCAGGTGCGTCATGTGTTCCTGGGCCACGCGCAGGGCGCCGTCGCGGGTGTGGGCGGCGACGAAGAGGTTGAGGCTGGGGCGGGTGCCGACGACGACGTCGGCGGACGTCCTCTGCAGGTCCCGGATGATGCGCGCGTCGGTGAAGCGGCTGTACTGCGCGTAGAACTCCTCCTGGCGCGGCACCACTTCACTCGGTTCGTCGCTGCCGGCGGCGCCCTTGTCGGCGGAGCCGGGGCGCAGGTCGACCAGGGCGCGGACGGTGATGCGCGGGGAGATCTCGAACTTGGTGGCGGTGGTGCGCCGGAACACCGAGACGATCTCCACGTCGTGGTGGACGGAGAGCGCCTCGGCGAGGTTGATGACCGTGCGGTTGGTGCCGCCGATGCCGTAGATGTTGTTGATCAGGAAGGAGATCTTCACCGGACCTGGGGTTCTTTCTTCTCGTGCGGCTCCTTCTTCTCGAAGGGGGACGGCACCGGGTAGTAGGTCCGCAGGAAGCGGCTGAGCATCGCCGTCTGGCGCTCGACGTCGTGGCCGTCGGAGAGGGTGTCGTTGATGCAGAACGCCTGCCGGTCGCGGCGGGCGAGCAGGATGCCGAGCCGGCGCTGGATCTCCGGCTTGGCGAGGTCGAGGTAGGCGAAGGTGATGTTCGAGGGGACGGCACGGCCGGTGAAGTAGGCGTAGTAGTGGTACAGCGAGGACGGGATGGAGATGTCGCCGGCGCTGCGGAAGCGGCTGTGCGAGGTGCGCCGGTGGTCCTCGGCGAAGTCCCGCTCGATCTCCGCCAGCACGCTGCGCCGCAGCGCGTAGGGGGCGTGCCGCAGCTTCTGCACGATGGCGCTGCCGAAGTGGTCCTGGAGCAGACGGCGGTTGTTCTTGCCGGCCGCGTCGACCGGCCGGTCCACGGGGCTCAGGTCCCAACGGGGCACCTGGGACGGGGAGAAGAAGGTGCGGGTCATGCCGTTGGACAGGAAGAAGTCCTGCGCGGTGACGGGGCTGCCCAGGAACATGTCGTCGTTGAAGTACAGGAAGTGCTCGGACAGGCCCTTGATGTGGTGCAGCCGGCTCTCGATGGCGTGCGAGTTGAAGGTGGGCAGCGCGGCCGGGTCGTCGAAGATCTCCGAGTGGTCGACGACCGTGATGCGGTGGTGGGAATCGTTGAGCCAGGCCGGGCGCTGCCGGTCCGTCACCACGTAGACGTGGCGGACCCAGGGCGCGTTCTGCTCCAGCGCCCGCAGGGAGTAGCGCAGTTCGTCGCGGCTGATGTAGCGGGCGGCGTTCGCGGACTCGGTGTGGTAGCCGTGCTCGCCGTAGGCGCCGCGCCGCCGCTGCCACTCGGGGTCGCTGCCGTCGACCCAGGTGTAGACGACGTCGACCGGGAAGCGGACGTCCTCGGGCAGCGGGTCGGCGCAGGGCCGGATGGTGCGCACCGAGCGGGTGCGGCGGGTGTGCAGGGCGGCGAAGCCGGTGAGCCGGCTGATCGGCACGGTGACCCGCGGCGCGTCGAGGGCCACGTCCTCGGTGACCCGGTTGGGGCGCGGCGCGTGCAGCCGCCCGTCCTCGGGCCGCCAGAACTCGATGTCGCAGCCGTGCTCCAGGCCGAGGACCAGGGAGCCGGCCGGGTCGCTCCACACCATGCCGACGCGCAGCACCCCGGCGTGGCCCGCCAGCCGGCGGCCGGCCCGGGAGCCGGCCAGCACGGTGCGGCCCTGCGCGGCCTCGCTCCGGCAGGCCCGCAGGTAGACGGGGCTGCGCCCGGCGCACCGCCGCAGCACCTCGCCGACCCGCTCGCGGTCGGCCTCGGCGACGGCGAGGCAGGAGCGGAAGTCGGACGTGCCGCGCACCGCGAAGTAGTCGACGCCTGTCTCCTCCAGGGCGGTGACGACCAGTTCGAGGTTGGCCTCGCGCAGGCCGAGCGGGGACACGGTCGGGCGGACCAGCGCGATCCGTGCGCCGTGCCCGGCGAGGGCGGCCGCCCGCTCCCCCGCGCCGAACAGGTGCGGCCAGCGGCGGCGGGCCCGCGCGCCGCGGAGCGTCCGGGCGAACAGGTTCACGCTGTGCAGCCGGCGCAGCAGCTGCTTGAGCGCCGCGCGCAGGCGCAGCGGGACGCGGCGCGCGATCCGTCGTCTGAGACCGGCCGGCACCAGGGTGCGGTAGACGCCGACCGCCGCGGAGGCCTCGGGATTTCCCATGCTCACGGCTGGTCGACCGCCTCGTCGTGTCTGTCGGTGCCCCGGCCGCCCTCGAAGACGCTCGGGACGGGGAAGTAGCGGTGCAGGAAGCCCAGGACGGCCTTGGTGCCGCCGCGGGCGCGTGCCTCGTCGGTGCCGAGGCCGAGCAGCTGGATCTGCTGGCTGTCCCGGCGGACCAGCAGCCGCTCCAGGTGGTTGCCGATCCCGGGCAGCGCGGCGTGCAGCGCCACGGTGGCCTCGCCGGAGGGGTCGGCCAGGCCGGAGGTGTGACCGACGTGGTGGACCACTCCGTCCAGCGGATGCGTGCCGGACGCGGCGGGCAGCCGTTGCGCGTCGTCCAGCGGCAGCGGCGCGGTCCCCGTCTCCGCGAACCGGGCGAGCGTCTCGACGCGGTGCGGCTGGGGGCCCTGGGCGTAGCCGTGGGCGGCCACCCGGCCGGTGGCCGCGTACGCGGTGCGGGTCCACGGGGCGAACGACTCCTGGGCGTTCCAGGGGCCGCGCCGGGGGCGGCTCGCGCCGTTGGGCGTGAAGTAGTCGAAGGGACGCACCGGCCGGCCGAGCACGGCACCGGGGCGCAGCAGCAGGAAGTGGTCGGCGAGGTCGGGCAGCAGGTGCAGGTGCCACTCGGAGCCGGGCTGCGCGCGCACCACGGTGAGCCGGTCGCCGGCCTGCAGCCAGGCCGGCGGCTCCGCCTCGGCGACCACGTGCACGACGTCCACCCACGGCGCGTACTGGTGCAGGGAGCGCAGCGCGGCCCGCAGCAGCTGCTCGCCCCACGGGGTCGCGTGCTGCCACAGCAGGACCGCGTCGACGGGGAAGGTGATCTCCTCGAGCCGCAGGACGTCGAAGTTCTCCAGCGTGATCGTCGGCTCCAGGTCGCCGTCGATGTCGGAGTATCCGGAGAGCCGGTCCAGGCCGATCTCGACACCGGGCGCGTCGCTGGGCACCGCGCGCTGCACGCGGTTGGGGCGCGGGCCGATCAGCCGCTCCGCGGCCAGGTCGGTGTTGGCGGTCCAGAACTCGATCTCGATGCCCTGGTCCTCGCCCACCCAGAGGTTCTCGGTGGGCTCGGTGCGCAGCCAGGTCAGGCGGATCACCTTGGCCTTGCCGTAGTTCTTCCACGCCTTCACGTGGCTGCCCGGGAGCTCGCGGGTGTCGTTGTGGGCGGGCGAGACGGAGACGACGTATCCCGTGTGTTCCTCCAGCAACGCGCGTAGTACGCGGCGCACGGCCCTTCGGTCGCTGTGGTCGACGGCCAGGCAGATCCGCCGGTCGTCGAGCGCCGGCACCGCGAACCAGGGGATCTCGGCCGCGTCCAGGGCCTGGGTGACCAGGTCGTGGTCGAGGCGCCGGGCCAGGTCGGCGGTGAGGCCGGTGTGCACGTGGGCGACGCGGCCGTCGGGTGCCTGGGTACGGCGCTCCGAGTGGCCGAGCCCGGCCTTGCGCACCCGGCGCAGGGCGCGGCGGTGCAGCCGGGCCTCTCGGCGGCTCAGGGTGCGCGCGAGGCGCCGCTTGACCTTGCGCCGTACACGCACCGGGACGGTGGTGGCGGCGGCGGAGCGTACGGGCTGGGGGACGAGGCGTTTGTAGACGTTGGAGGCGGAGCTCATGGACGTCGGGTCCGACACGTCATGAACTCCGATTCATCTCTCGTGGGGGCTGGGGGTGGGGAAGTAGGCGTTGAGGAAGCCGTCCAGCAGCTCCTGCTGCGCCTCGATGTCCTCGGGTGTCGAGAAGGCGTCGTTGAGGCAGAAGGAGTCCTGGTCACGGCCGTCCAGCAGCCGCTGCAGCCGGTCCGCCAGGTCCGGCACCGCCAGCTGGAGGTAGGTGAAGGGCATCGATCCCGGTTGCGCACGGCCGGTGAGCGCCGCGTAGTACAGCGCGAAGGACGACGTGGGCGACAGGTCGGTCATCGCGCGGAAGCGGCTGGCCGCGGTGTGGGCCCAGGCCTCGGGGAAGTCCCGTTCGGCCTCCTCCATCGCGGAGCGGCGCAGGGCGTACGGGATGTGCTCCATCGGCTGGGTGATCACTCTGCCGAAACGTTCCATCAGCAAAGCCCGGTTGTTCTTGCAGGCCGCGTCGACCGGGGTGTCGGTCTCCACCACCGGGCCCTGCGGAATGCGGTTGCGCGAGGGGAAGTAGCGGGCCGTGCCGCTCGGCGTGAAGAAGGCGTGCGGGGCCACCGGGCGGCCCATGAACATGTCGTCGTTGAAGTACAGGAAGTGCTCGGCCAGGCCCTCGATGTGGTGCAGCTGCGACTCGATGGCGTGCGAGTTGAACACCGGCAGCACCGACCGGTCGCGGAAGATCTCGCGGTGGGTGGCGACGCGCACCCCGGGCAGGTCCTCGCGCAGCCACGGCGGGACCTGGTCGTCGGTGACGATGTACACGTTGCGGATCCAGGGCGCGAACAGGTGCAGCGAGCGCACCGAGTAGCGCAGTTCGTCGCGGCTGATGAAGCGGGCGTCGCTCGCCGACTCGGCGTGGTAGACCTCGCCCTTCGCCTGCGCCTTGCGCTGTTTCCAGGCCGGGTCGTTGCCGTCGACCCAGGTGTAGACCGCGTCGACCGGGAAGGCGATGTCGTCCGCGCAGTTCACCAGGAACTCGGAGCGGGTGGCGAGGGCCGGCGCCAGGTGCTGCGGGGTCCAGTCCGATACGAACCGGCTGAACAGTCTGGCGGCGCCGAGCACGTTCGGGCCGTCGGCGGCGACGGCCCAGGTGGCCCGGTTGGCGCGCGGTGCCACGAGGTAGCCGCCGTTGCGCTGCCAGAACTCGATCGCGCAGCCGTACTCGTGGCCGAGCAGCAGGTGCCGGCCCGGGTCGGTGCGGTACCAGCTGACCTGCAGGACGCGGGCCGCGCCGACCTCGCGCCAGGCCCTGGAGTCGCGGGAGGAGACGGGCTTGGACGGGCGGGGCGCGTCCGGGTCGATCACGCTCAGGTGCCCGGGGAACTGACTCAGCCCGCGGAAGACCACGCCCAGCACCCGCTCCCGGTCCTCCTCCGCGACGGCCACGACCGTGCCGTGGTCGGCGGTGCCGCGGACGGCGAAGTGGCGGACGCCCGCCGTGTCCAGCAGCGCGGTGAGGGCACTGCGGTTGGCCTCGCGGGCCGACAGCGGTGTCAGTCCGGGCTCGACGTAGACGTCGCCGTGCTCCGCGGTGACCGTGGTGGGCGCCTCCCGCGCCGCGGCCCGCGCCGCGGTGCCGCCCCGGGCCGTACCGCCTCCGGCCGCACCCGGCACCCGGCCGACGGCATGATCGGAAACAGCGGTCACGTCGCTCGCCCCCCACGGGCCGACGCACGCAGCAGCACAGCCACCCCTCCCTCTCCTCACCCGGCAGGACCGACGTGAGTACTGGTGGCCGCTCGCCCTCGTGCCCCCCGGCTCGATGTGCGACCACGTAAGGCGACAGCGAGAAGCCGTCGCCGGTTCATACCGAAAAATTAACCTTCACAGGAACCGGCACATCATCAGCAAGCGCGTACCCCGATGTCAAGATCAGTCATAAATGACGGAAAACACATACAACCCTGAAGGAACTCTGAACGTCTGATGACTGGTGGACGACCGTCCGCCACCGCTGACGGGCCCGGCCTCTCCCCCCACTCGTGCCCCGAGCCACTTGGTCGAGTGAAGAGAGGACCCACGCACATGACGCACGCCCAGACGGAGACGGGCCCGCCGGAATCAGGGCGCGCTCCGGCGCGCCGCCGGGCCAGGCCGCCGCGGCGGCGCCGTCGGGTCTGGCGCTGGATCGCCCTGAGTCTGGTCCTGCTCGTGCTGGCCGCGGGCGGTGTCGGCTACTGGCTGTACAGCGACCTGAACGGCAACATCAAGGGCGTCGACCTGAACAAGGCGATCGGCGACGACAACCGTCCCGAGAAGCTGCCCACGTCCGGGCAGAACCTGCTGGTCCTCGGCTCGGACTCGCGCTCCGGCGCCAACGCCTCGCTCGCCACGGGCAACGTCTCCGGGGCGCGGTCCGACACCGCGCTGGTGATCCACGTGCCCGAGGGGCGACGGAAAGCGGTCGCTGTGAGCATTCCGCGCGACACGCTGGTGACGCGGCCCGAGTGCACGGCGAAGGACGGGTCGCACCTGCCCTCGGCCAAGCGCGTGATGTTCAACTCGGTGTACTCGATCGCGGGCCCGGCCTGTGTCGTGAAGACGGTGGAACAGATGTCGGGGGTCCGGATGGACCACTTCGTGGAGATCGACTTCTCGGGCTTCAAGGGGCTGGTCGACGCGATAGGCGGGGTCGACATCACGGTCGACCAGGAGATCCACGACAAGTCCAGCGGCCTGAACCTGACGGCCGGCGAGCACCGGCTCGACGGCACCCAGGCGCTGCAGTTCGTCCGCACCCGGCACGGCATCGGCGACGGCAGCGACCTCGGGCGGATCGGTCTTCAGCAGCAGTTCCTGATCGCCCTGCTCAGCGAGATCAAGAAGCAGGACCTGCTCGGCAGCCCCACCAAGACGTACAAGATCGCCAACAGTCTCACCGAGTCCCTCACCACCGACTCCGGGCTCGCCTCCCTCACCAAGCTCGCGAAGTTCTCCCGCAGCATGAACGGCATCGACCCCTCCACCATGGAGACGATCATGCTCCCGGTGAGGTACGACACCCAGGACCCCAACCGTGTCGACGCGGCCCATCCTCAGTCCGACCAGCTCTGGAAGGCCCTGCGCACGGACGAGCCCATCCCGGACTCGGCCAAGAAGTCCCCGGCGCGGGGCGGCGGGACGGGCTCCAGCTCCTGACGGGCGCGGCGGGGGGAGCGGCCGTCACGACGCCGCTCCCCCGACCGGCTCAGACGCGTACCGACGGGGACAGGGCCAGACCCGGGCCGTTGGACCGGCGGGCTATGTGCAGGGCGCCGTCCTCGGCGACGGTCGCCAGGACGACGCGGCCGTGGGCGTCCAGGGCCAGCGCCGGGGCCGTGACCGCGTGCTCGCCGGTGGGCGACCACCACAGGCCCGCCTGCTCGTTCTCCGTGCCGCACGCACTCAGCATGACCTGGCCGTCGGGGCCGCGGTGGGCCAGCACGGTGCAGTCGTAGCCGTCGAGCGACGCACGCAGCAGCGCGAGCGGCTCGGCGGCCGGGGCGCCCCCGAGCGGGATCAGCCAGCCGCCCGGACGGTGGGCGATCAGCTGGCGCGTGTCCCGGTCGGTCCAGTAGTACGTCGCCCGGTCCGGTGCCGTCTCCAGCGCCGCCGCCGTACCCGGCGTCACCTGCAGCGCGATGTTCGGTTCCTGCCGGAAGTCGCCGTCGGCCCCGGCCTGCCGCCACCACATGGCGTCCTGGCCGCCGCCCGCCAGCACCTCGATGCGCCCGGACGCGTGGGCGGTCACGGCGAGCCCGTCCTGCACCCCGCTGCCGTGGAGGTCCTCCCAGGCCAGCCACTTCCCGGTCGGCCCCTCCCGGCGCAGCATCAGACCGCGACCCGCGTTGCGCACGAAGACGTGCACCCGTCCCGACCCGCTCACCGCGCCCGCGGGTACGCCGAACCGCGCGGCCTTCTCCCGGTCCTTGTGCGGGTTGCCCAGCGAGCGCCACTCGGTGACCGGACGGCCCGTCTGGTACTGGATGGCGTGCACGATGTCGACGGCCGGCGGCCCGTCGCCCTTGCGCACCTCGCGCCGGCCCAGGAAGTGGACGTAGGTGTCCGCGCCCTGGACCACCGACAGATGGGTCAGGTCCGCGACGGGGAAGAACTCGGGGCCCGTCCACTCCGGCCCGCCCGGCCGGGTCTCGGTCCACCGCAGCAGCCCGTCGCGGGTACGGCCGTAGGCGGTCAGCCGCCCGTCCTTGCCGAGCACCAGCCAGCGGCCGTCCACGGCCGCCTCCGCCGCGTGCCGCCCGTCCTGCCGGTGCGCGACGGCGCTGTCGGCAGCTCTTCGTCGGGCGGCGCCGCGCCCGGATCCGGTCCGCATGACGTGGCCCGCCCCTTCCTTCCCGCCCGGCGCGGCCGACGTGCCGATCCCCGAACATCTGTCGCAAGGGAGGCCGAGCGCGCCCATCATAGGTCGAACACCCCGCGAACACGGTGTGACCGGGACGTGGACGACCGCCCCCGCCTCAGGGGCCCGTCGTACCTCCCGCCGGGACCGCGGGGCCCGTCACACCGCCCGCCGGCGCCGCGGGGCCCGTCACACCGCCCGCCGGCGCCGCGGGACCCGTCACACCGCCCGCCGGCGCCGCGGGACCCGTCACACCGCCCGCCGACGCCGCGGGACCCGTCACACCGCCCGCCATGCCTCCAGGGCCAGACCCGCCTCGTCCTTGCGTCGCGTGACCAGCAGCTGCCCGGTCGAAGCGGACAACGTTGCCGCCACCACCCGCCCCTCCTCGTCCGCCGCCAGCGACACCTCCGCGTCCGACGGCAGTTGGGGCCCCGACTCCGTCCACCACGCTCCCGCCGACTCCTGCTCCGTGGGGTACGCGGCGAAGGCCACCCGGCCGCTCGAGGAGCGCTGGGCGAGCAACGTGCAGTCGTGGCCGTCGAGTTCGCAGCGGATCGCCCGGACCGGTCCCGGGCCGGCGGACGGCAGGAGCACGACCGGCTTGCCGCCGGGACGCCAGGCGCACAGGTCGCCCGAGTCGTCGGTGTGGAAGAGGGTGGTGCTCTGCGGGGAGGTGGCGAGGGCGCACAGGGTGCCCGGCCGGGCCGCCGCCTCCATCGCCTCCTCCAGGGCCGGCTGCGCACCCGGCTCCTCCTGCCGCCAGTGCAGGAGGCCGCCGGGGACGGCCGCGTACAGCTCGACGCGTCCGGACTCACCCGTCACGGCCGCCAACTCCCCTTGCACCTGACGCCCCTTGAGGTCGCGCCAGGGGTCCCAGCCGCCCTTCTCCTTCTGCGCGCGCATGCTCACCCCGCCGCCCCTGTTGCGGACGAAGACATGCGCGCGCCCCTCGGCGTCGACCGCGACGGCCGGGGTGCCGGTCTCCTCGCCCTTGCCGTTGGGATGCCCGATCGGGTTCCAGTCGAGGGCCGCGAGCCGGGGCCGGAAGTGGGTGGAGTGGACGAGACCGGACTCGCCGTGGACGGTGGGCCGCCAGGAGACCAGATGGGCGTAGGCGTCCTGGCCCCGGCCGACGGCGTGGGAGGGGAGCAGCTGCTGGTCGCCGCCGATCCTGCGGGCCGGCGCCCAGGGGCCGCCGGGTCCGCGCTCCGCGCGGCACAGGACGGCGCCGTCCGTCGGCAGGTAGACACTGAGCCGGCCGTCGCGGCCGCGTATGAGCCAGTCGCCGTTCACCGGTTCACCTTAAGCGGGCCGGTACACGCACCGTGTCCCGGCCCCCGGGCGACGCGCGGGTTCCGGACGGGTCCCGTGCGCACGGCGGGGCACTCGGCGGGCAGGCTGTTCCCAGCAACCCCCACACGCGTGCAGAACCCGTACGAGTAAGGAAGCCGACCTCATGACCGACCAGCTCACCGTGAGCGTCCTGGGCACGGGCATCATGGGTGCCGCGATGGCCCGCAACATCGCCCGCGCCGGACACACCGTCCGCGTCTGGAACCGCACCTCCGCCAAGGCCGAGCCGCTCGCCGCCGACGGGGCCCAGGTGTGCGGCTCCCCCGCCGAGGCGGTCCAGGGCGCCGACGTGGTCCTGACCATCCTCTACGACGGCCCGGCCGCCCTCGCGGTCCTGCGCGAGGCCGCCCCCGCCCTGCGCCCCGGCATGGTCTGGATGCAGTCGACCACCGCCGGCACCGAGGCGATCGGCGACCTCGCGGCCTTCGCCCGGCAGCACGGACTCGTCTTCTACGACGCTCCCGTGCTCGGCACCCGCCAGCCCGCCGAGGCCGGCCGGCTGACCGTGCTGGCCGCCGGCCCCGTCGAGGGCCGCGGCACCGTGGAGCCGGTGTTCGAGGCGGTCGGCGCGCGCACCGTGTGGACCGGCGAGGACGGCGCGGCGGGCAGCGCGAGCCGGCTGAAGCTGGTGGCCAACAGCTGGGTGCTCGCCGCCACCGCGGCGACCGGCGAGGTCCTGGCGCTGGCGCGGGCCCTCGGCGTCGCCCCGGAGAGCTTCTTCGACCTCATCGCCGGCGGACCGCTCGACATGGGCTATCTCAAGGCCAAGGCGGAGCTGGTGCTGGAGGACCGGCTCACCCCGGCAAGTTTCGCGGTGGACACCGCGGCCAAGGACGCCCGGCTGATCGTCGAGGCGGGGCGGCGGGGCGGGGTCCGGCTGGACGTGGCCGCCGCTGCCGCGGAGCGCTTCGAGCGGGCCGCCGCGCAGGGCCACGCCGACCAGGACATGGCCGCCGCGTACTTCGCCAGCTTCGAGGAGAACGAGAACGGGAAGCAGGGCGGCTGACCGATGGAGGCCGATGCCGAAGGCGGCTCACCCCTGCTCCTGGTCGTCGACGCCGCGAACGTCGTCGGCTCGGTCCCCGACGGCTGGTGGCGCGACCGGCGCGGGGCCGCGGAACGCCTGCGCGACCGGCTGGCGGCCGACGGTCTCCCGGGCCGCACCGGTCCCGTGGAGATCGTCCTGGTGGTGGAGGGGGCGGCCCGCGGCGTGGAGTCCGTGCCCGGCGTACGGGTGGAGTCGGCGCCGGGCAGCGGGGACGACCACATGGTCGACCTGGTGGCGGGCGCGGCCGGGCGGCCCGTCCTGGTGGTGACGGCGGACCGGGAGCTGCGCCGGCGCGTGCGGGACCTGGGCGCGGAGGTCACGGGACCGCGGGCCGTCCGGCCCTAGGACCGCACACGGCTGCGGCCCCTGCCGTCGTCCGCGGGCGGACGGCAGGGGCCGCGGGTGTGCGGGCCGCGGGTCACCGCCCGGCCGCCGAGGTCTCCTGCCGGGACCGGGCGAGCCGGCTGTGGGAGCGGCTGTAGAAGAAGTACACGACGAGGCCGATGACCATCCAGATGGCGAACCGGAGCCAGGTCTCGGCGGGCAGGTTCAGCATCAGCCACAGCGAGGCCAGCACCGACAGGATCGGCAGGACCGGCACCCACGGGGTACGGAAGGAGCGCTCCAGGTCGGGGCGGCTCCGGCGCAGGATGATCACGCTGATCGCGACGATCACGAAGGCGAAGAGCGTGCCGATGTTCACCAGTTCGGCGAGCTCGCTGAGGCTGGTGAAGCCCGCGACGATCGCGATGACGACGCCGAGCAGGATCGTCGGCCGGTACGGCGTGCGGAACCTGGGGTGCGTGTGCGAGAAGAACCGCGGCAGCAGCCCGTCCCGGCTCATCGCGAAGAACACCCGGGACTGCCCCAGCAGCAGGATCATGCACACCGTGGTCAGGCCGACGGCGGCGCCGAAGCTGATCAGGCCCGCGAACCAGGGATGCCCGGTGGCCTTGAACGCGTCGGCGAGCGGCGCGTCCACGGAGAGCTTGCTGTACTTCTGCATGCCGGTCACCACGATCGACACGGCGACGTAGAGCGCGGTGCAGATGATCAGGGAGCCCAGGATGCCGCGCGGTACGTCCCGTTGCGGGTGGCGGGTCTCCTCGGCGGCGGTGGCCACGACGTCGAAGCCGATGAAGGCGAAGAAGACGACGGACGCGGCGGTGAAGATGCCCATGACGCCGAAGTTGGACGGCGCCCAGCCGAACATCAGCTGGATCAGCGGCGCCTTGAGGTTGCCGCCCGCCTCCACGGCCTGCTCCGGCGGGACGAAGGGGTGGTAGTTGTCGCCCTTGATGAAGAAGGCGCCCGCGATGATCACGACGAGGACGACGGCCACCTTGACGGCGACGACGACGGAGGTGACGCGCGCGGAGAGCTTCATGCCGAGCACGAGGACGGCGGTCAGCACCAGGACCAGCGCGGCGGCGAGGATGTCGAAGCCGAAGCCGGACGCGCCGTCCCGGCCGCTCAGGGCCTCGGGCAGATGCCAGCCGGCGTTGTCGAGCAGCGAGTGGATGTAGCCGGACCAGCCGACGGCCACCACCGCCGTGCCCAGCGCCAGTTCCAGCACCAGGTCCCAGCCGATGATCCAGGCGGGGAACTCACCGAGGGAGGCGTAGGAGAAGGTGTAGGCGGAGCCCGCCACCGGGACCGTGGAGGCGAACTCGGCGTAGCACAGGGCGGCGAGCCCGCACACGACGCCGGCGACGACGAAGGACAGGGACACCGCGGGGCCCGCGGTGTTCTTCGCGGCCGTGCCGGTCAGGACGAAGATGCCGGTGCCGATGATGACACCGACGCCGAACACCGTCAGATCGAGGGCCGACAGTGACTTCCTGAGCGCGTGTTCCGGTTCCTCGGTGTCCCGGATGGACTGTTCGATGTTCTTCGTCCTGAAGAGCGTGCTGCTCACGTACCTACCTCCCACGTTTGTCGTCCTCGACATGATCGAGAGGGCCGGGCGTACGTGTGCCCCGGCAAAGGCAGGTTCACGCAAACGGGCCGGTTCCGCCACCTGTAGGAGTGGGGGAACCGGCCCGCGGCGACGCGCTTCGTCCAGCCTCTAGTCGCGGGCGGGCTCCACCGAGTCCACCCCGGCCGCCGTGCGGTCGAAGCGGCCGTCCAGCCTGGAGACGAGGCCGGTGACCTGGCGGGCGATGTCGGGGGCGGTGAGCCCGATCTCCGCCATCACCTCGGCGCGGGCGGCGTGGTCGAGGAAGCGCGGCGGGATGCCGAAGTCGCGCAGCGGCACGTCGACGCCCGCGTCCCGCAGGGCCTGGGCGATCGCGGACCCGACACCGCCGACCCGGGAGTTGTCCTCGACGGTGACGACGACGCGGTGCCGCTCCGCCAGCGGCGCCATCGCCTCGTCGACCGGCTTGACCCAGCGCGGGTCGACGACGGTGGTGGAGATGCCGTGCTTGTCGAGCAGCGCGGCGATCTCCAGGCACATCGGGGCCAGCGCGCCGACGGAGACGAGCAGCACGTCGGGCTGGCCGGTCCCCGGCTCGCGCAGGACGTCCATGCCGCCCACGCGTCCCACGGCGGGCACGGCCGGGCCGACGGCGCCCTTGGAGAAGCGCACCACGGTCGGCGCGTCCTCGACCTTCACGGCCTCGCGCAGCTGGGCGCGCACCTGGTCGGCGTCGCGCGGAGCGGCGAGGCGCAGCCCCGGCACGACCTGAAGGATCGACATGTCCCACATGCCGTTGTGGGAGGCTCCGTCGGTGCCGGTGACGCCCGCCCGGTCCAGTACGAAGGTCACGCCGCACTTGTGCAGCGCGACGTCCATCAGGACCTGGTCGAAGGCGCGGTTGAGGAAGGTGGCGTAGACGGCGAAGACGGGGTGCAGCCCGCCGTGGGCCAGGCCCGCGGCCGACACGGCGCCGTGCTGCTCGGCGATGCCGACGTCGTAGATCCGCTCCGGGAAGGTGTCCGCGAACTTCTTCAGGCCGACCGGCTGGAGCATCGCGGCGGTGATCGCGACGATGTCGCGCCGCTCATGGCCGAGCTTGACCATCTCGTCGCCGAAGACGGAGGTCCAGTCGGCGCCCGAGGCCTTGATGGGCAGGCCGGTGTCGGGGTGGATGGGGCCGATGCCGTGGAAGCGGTCGGCCTCGTCCTGCAGGGCGGGCTGGTAGCCGCGGCCCTTCTCGGTGAGGCAGTGCACGATCACGGGCCCGCCGAACCGCTTGGCGCGTGCCAGCGCCGACTCCAGGGCCTCGATGTCGTGGCCGTCGATCGGGCCGACGTACTTGAGCCCGAGGTCCTCGAACATGCCCTGCGGCGCGATGAAGTCCTTGAGGCCCTTCTTGGCCCCGTGCAGGGTCTCGTAGAGGGGCTTGCCGACCACCGGGGTGCGCTCCAGGAGGTCCTTCCCGCGGGCCAGGAAGCGCTCGTAGCCGTCCGTCGTGCGCAGGGTCGCGAGGTGGTTGGCCAGGCCGCCGATGGTCGGCGCGTACGACCGCTCGTTGTCGTTGACGACGATGACCAGGGGCCGGTCCTTGGCGTCGGCGATGTTGTTGAGCGCCTCCCAGGCCATGCCGCCCGTCAGGGCACCGTCACCGATCACGGCGACCACGTGGTCGTCGCGCTCCAGGATCTGGTTGGCCTTGGCGAGCCCGTCGGCCCAGCCCAGCACCGTGGAGGCGTGGCTGTTCTCGATCACGTCGTGCTCGGACTCGGCCTGGGAGGGGTAGCCGGACAGGCCGCCCTTCTTCTTCAGCCGGGAGAAGTCCTGGCGGCCGGTGAGCAGCTTGTGCACGTAGGACTGGTGGCCCGTGTCCCACAGCACCCGGTCCATGGGGGACTCGAAGACCCGGTGCAGGGCGATGGTCAGCTCCACCACACCGAGGTTCGGGCCGAGGTGGCCGCCGGTCTTGGAGACCGCGTCGACGAGGAAGCCGCGGATCTCCTCCGCCAGCTGGTCCAGCTCCTCCAGGCTGAGCCGGTCGAGATCGCGCGGTCCCCTGATGCGGGTCAGCAGCGGCACCCGTGCCTCCTTGCAGTAGAGCTGATCGAGCTGTTGCCGGGACTTGACGAGTCTAATGTTCCGCCTTTGCGCGCGGCGCCCGGGCGGTGCGTGATGCGTCACGCGGTCGGCCGTACCCAGGATCGGCGGTGCCTATGACAAGACGGTGCCCCGGACATGGCTGTGCCCGGTACCGCCGTTGGTACCGGGCACAGGATCGGGTGGGCCCTAGGCGCGGCCCGCCGTCCTCTGGGTCTTGCGGGTGACCGCGTCGATGACGACGGTCGCCAGCAGAACGCCGCCGGTGATCATGTACTGGACCGGGGAGGCGATGCCCTCCAGCGCCAGGCCGTACTGGATCGAGACGATGACCAGCACACCGAGCAGCGCGTTCCAGGTGCGGCCCCGGCCGCCGAACAGGGACGTACCGCCGATGACGGCCGCCGCGATGGCGTTCATCAGCAGGTCGCCGGCGCCGGCGCCCTGGTTGGCGGAGGCGATCTTCGAGGCGATGAACAGACCGCCGATCGCGGCGAAGGTGCCGGAGATCGCGAAGACCGAGATCCGGATCAGCTCCACGTTGATACCGGCACGCCGGGAGGCCTCGACGCTGCCGCCGAGCGCGAACACCTTGCGGCCGTACGACGTGCGGCGCAGCACGAAGTCCGTGAACAGCAGGACGCCGATGAAGATCACGACGGCCAGCGGCAGGCCCTTGTACTGGTTGTAGACGATGGCGACGGCGAACGAGAGGACCGCCAGCAGCGCCGTGCGCAGGATGGTTTCGCTCAGCGGCCGCGACGGCACACCGGCGGCCTCGCGGCGGCGGTTGCCGAGGAAGGCGCTGACGAAGTACAGCGCGGTCACGGCGATGGCGAGGCTGTACGCGGCCGCCACGTCGGTGAAGTAGTACGTGGTCAGCTTCGCGACCATGCCGTTGCTCTTCAGGTTGATCGTGCCGTTGGAGCCCAGGATCTGGAGCATGAAGCCGTTCCAGAAGAGCAGGCCGGCCAGGGTGACCGCGAAGGCGGGCACACCGATCTTCGCGAAGAAGAAGCCGTGGATCGCGCCGGCGGCGGTGCCGGTGAGGATGGCCAGGAAGAAGGCCAGCCACTCGTTCATGCCGTGGTTGATGTTCAGCACGGCGAAGGCGGCACCCGCGACACCGGAGACCGAGCCGACCGACAGGTCGATCTCACCGAGCAGCAGCACGAAGACGATGCCGACGGCGATCATGCCCGTACCGACCATCGCGATGGAGATGTCGGAGAGGTTGTTCGCGGTGAGGAAGTTGGAGTTCAGGCTCTGGAAGATGATCCAGATGATCGCCAGGCCGATGACGACCGGGATGGACCCCAGGTCGCCGGCCTTCATCTTGCGCTTGAACTCGGTGATGTAGCCCGCGAAACCCTGTTCGCGCACCAGCAGCCGGGGGTCGACGGCGACGTCGGAGCCGCGCGCCGCGTCGGGGTTCTCCACGACGTGGTCGTCAGGGGTTCCCGGGGCCGCGGAGGTCTTGTCGATGCTCACTTCTTGATCTCCCCAGTGGTGCGCGCCGCACGACGGGTCACGGCGTTGTCCGTGGCACCGGTGATGGCGGAGATGATCTCTTCCTGCGAGGTCGACTTCACCTCGAAGACGCCGTTGTTGCGACCCAGACGCAGCACCGCCACCTTGTCGGCGACGGCCTTCACGTCAGCCATGTTGTGGCTGATCAGGATCACGGCGTGGTTGCGCTCGCGCAGCCGCTCGACCAGGTCGAGGACCTGGGCGGTCTGCTCGACGCCCAGAGCGGCGGTGGGCTCGTCGAGGATGACCAGCTTGGGCTCGCCGAGCATGGAGCGGGCGATGGCCACGGTCTGGCGCTGACCGCCGGAGAGCGAGGCGATCGGGATGCGGACGCTGGGGATGCGGATCGACAGCTGGTCCAGCAGCTCGCGCGAGCGGCGCTCCATCTCGACCTCGTCCAGCACGCCGTACTTGTGGACCTCACGGCCCAGGTACAGGTTGCCGACGACGTCGATGTTGTCGCACAGCGCGAGGTCCTGGTACACCGTCGCGATGCCCAGGTGCTGGGCGTCGTGGGGCCGGTTGATGTTGACCGACTTGCCTTCCCACTCGATGACGCCCTCATCGATGGGATGCACGCCGGCGATCGTCTTGACCAGCGTGGACTTTCCGGCTCCGTTGTCGCCGACCAGGGCGACCACCTCACCGGCGTGGACCTCAAGCTCTACGTCGGTGAGCGCCTGAACGGCACCGAACCGCTTGGAGACCCCGCGCAACGCCAGCACGGGCGTAGCGGACACGTGAACCATCTCCTTCGCCGCCTGACCCGGCGGGAGGTTGTGCAGAAAGTTTGGGGGCTGATCCGTCCGGCGCCCCGCGACGAGCTTGCGGGGCTGTTTGATGCGCGGGGCGCCGGAGGAGCCTTCGGGGCGGGCGTCCCGTAGGGGAATTCAAGAGCGAATTCCCCTACCTGGGAAGGGACGCGCCGCTGCTTACTTCAGACCGATCTTGTCGCAGGCGGCCTTGTACTGCGGCGTGCAGATGTCCGCGACCGTGTAGACGCCGTCCTTGATGACGGTGTCCTGGATGTTGTCCTTGGTCAGCGACTGGACCGCGACCAGGACCGACGGGATCTGCTGGGTGGTGGGGCTGTCGACCTTGTCCTTGGCGACGGAGTCGAGCGACTTGCCCTGGGCGAGGTCCACGGCCATCTCGGCGGCGGCGTCGGCCTCCGGCGCGTAGGGCTTGTAGACGCTCATGTACTGGGTGCCGGCGACGATGCGCTGGACACCCGCGAGCTCCGCGTCCTGGCCGGTGACCGGGATGTTGGAGATGCCGGCGGCCTTGAGGGCGGTGATGATACCGCCGGCCATGCCGTCGTTGGCGGAGTAGACGCCGATGAGGTTCTTCTTGCCGATCGCCGAGATCGCGCCCTCCATGTTGGCGTTGGCGTTCTCCGGCTTCCAGTCCTTGGTGTCGTAGGACTTGCCGATGTTCACCTTGCCCTGGAGCACCGAGAGGGCGCCCTTCTTGAACTGGGCGGCGTTCGGGTCGGTGGAGGACCCGTTCATCATGACGATCTTGCCGGACTTGGCCTTCGAGCCGAGGGCCTTGAGGAGGGCCTCGCCCTGGGTCTTGCCGACGGTCTCGTTGTCGAACGAGGTGTACGCGTCGATGGGACCCTGCGCGAGACGGTCGTAGGCGACGACCGGGATGCCCGCGTCCTTGGCCTTCTGCACCGAGTTCTTGATCGCCGCGGAGTCCACCGCGTCCACGATGAGGACGTCCACCTTGTTGGTGATCATCGTGTCGACCTGCTGGTTCTGCGTGCTGGCGTCCTGCTTGGCGTTGGCGTAGACCAGCGTCGCCTTGTTGTTCGTGAGCTCCTTGACCTTCTTCTCGATCAGGGGCTTGTCGAACTTCTCGTAACGGGCCGTCTGGTTCTCCGGCAGGAGCAGACCGACCTTGATGTTGTCGCCCTTCTTGGCGGACGACGAGGAGGAACCACCGCCGGACTCCTTCGCGCTTCCACAAGCGGCGAGGGAAACGGCCATCGCACCCGCGGCAACGGCAAACGCGGCACGACGCATACGCGTGTTCACTTCAGAAACCTCCCTGACGAGGCCGCGACACTGCGGCCGAGGTGGCTGGAAGTCAACTCGGCCACGCGTGCGACGTCAAGAAGTAAATCCTTAACGAGATGGCAACGGTGCCATCCGTTCTCTAAGTGAAGGCAGGGGTGACTGCGGACAGCGAGCCGTCCAAAAGGGTCGAATCGCCCATCTCGCTGAGCGCGAGAGCGAGCGCGCCGAGCACCTCCGCACGGCCCCCAAGTGCCCCCGGGAGAACGGACAGTTGGCGCGCCGCACTGGGAATGGCGTAGCGGCCGACGGACTCCCTGATCGGCCCGAGCACCAGCTCACCGGCCTCGGCGAGATCACCGCCGAGGACCACGCGGCTCGGGTTCAGCAGGTTGCAGAGATTGGCGACTCCACTGCCGATGTGTCGGCCGACGTCGGCGATCACCCGACGGCAGCCCGGGTCTCCGTCCCTGGCCAGCCGGACGACGCCTTCCATGGTGAGGTCGGTGCCGTGGCTCGACTGGAGCAACGGAAGCACGTAGCGCGCTGCGGCAAAGGTCTCCAGGCATCCGCGGTTCCCGCAGCGGCAGACCGGACCGGACTCGTCGAGTGTAATATGTCCGATTTCACCTGCGGTGCCGCCGGGACCCCGGTAGATCTTCCCGTTGATCACCAGACCGGCGCCGACACCGCTGGCGACCTTGATGTACGCCAGGTCCTTGACCCCCCGGCCACTGCCCCAGACCAGCTCTCCGAGAGCGCCGAGGTTGGCGTCGTTGTCCACGTGCACCGGCACGCCGAGCCGCCCCCGCAGCTCCTCGGCGGGCCTGGTGCCGGTCCAGCCCGGCAGGATCGCGGTGGAGCCCAGGGTGCCGGACTCGACGTCGATCGGGCCGGGTACGCCGAGACCCACCCCGGCGATCTTGGAGCGGTCGACGCCCGTTGCCGCGATCAGGCGGTTGACCAGTTCCTCCGCCCGGTCGAAGCCCTGCGCCGACGAGGCGTCCACGTCCAGCGGCTCGGACTCCTCGGCCAGCACCTGGTGGGCGAGGTTGCCGACCGCGACCCGCAGATGCGTATGCCCGAAGTCGACCCCGATGACGATGCCTGCGTCCCCGCTCAGCGAGACGCTGCGGGCCCTGCGGCCGCCCGCCGAGGTGGGTGTGACCTCGACCGTTCCGCCGTCCTTGAGCTCGCGGACGATGTTGGAGACCGTCGCCGCCGACAGTCCCGTGGTCCTCGCGATCTCCGCCTGCGTGAGCGACCCGGCGAGCCGCACGGCCCGTACGACCCTCTCCAGGTTGGCTCGGTGCAGCGACGACTGCGACCCCGGAGTCTCCACGACGACCTCCTGCGCGCGGGACCGCTTCGATGAGGCCCCGACTATGTCCAACTAGTGAACTCTAAGCTGAGCCGTTCGGGTCGCCTCCCGTCAAGAGGTTGAACCGCATCCGGGTTCTTGTACACAACACGGCGCGCCGCCCCGGAGGTCCGGGACGGCGCGCACGCGGTCGACTGCGGAGGGCTACCGGGGCAACCGCCGCCCTGCCGTCACTTCAGGGTCGCCGAGGTCAGCCCTGCCTGCACCTGGCGCTGGAAGGACAGGTAGACCACCAGCATGGGGATCATGGCGATGGTCACGCCCGCGAAGAGGACGGGCAGGTCGGAGGCGTACCCCTGTTGCTGCTGCAACTGGATGAGGCCCTGCGTGAGGACGTACCGCTCCGGATCGCTGCCGCTCTGCGGCTGCATGAGGACCGTCGGCAGGATGAACTGGTTCCACTGGCCGAGCGTGTTGAAGATCCCGACGCTGATCAGGCCCGGCTTGGCCATCGGCAGCATCACCTGGAAGAAGATCCGGGTGTGTGAGGCGCCGTCCAGGACCGCCGCCTCGAAGATCGCCGTGGGGAGGGTGCGGAAGAAGGCGTGCATGAAGAACACCGTGAACGGCATCGAATAGGCGATGTAGACCAGGATCAGGCCCTGGTAGGTGTTCAGCATGTCCAGCCGTTTGACCATGAAGAACAGCGGGACGAGCGCCAGGAAGACCGGGAACATCGCACCGGCGACGAAGAAGTAGTACAGCAGCCGGTTGCCCCAGAACCGGTAACGGGCCAGCACGTAGGCGGCCATCGAACCGAACAGCATGGTCAGCGGCACGGAGAAGACCAGCACGATGACCGTGTTGAGGAAGTAGTCGCCGATGCCCTTGTTCCAGGCCCGGCGGAAGACGTCGAAGGACCAGTTGTGCGGCCAGCCGAACGCCGAACCACCGATCTGGACGTCCGTCTTGAAGGAGCTGAACACCAGCCACAGCAACGGCAGCACGATCAGCAGGGCCCAGAGGGCGAGGAAGCCGTGGGAGAACGCGTTCAGGACGACGCCCTCGCCGGCCTGGTCGCCGCGGCGGCGGGCGGGGGCCCTGGTGACCGCCCCCTCGGCGGGTGCGGCCGCTGTTTCCTTGATGGGTGCGCTCATCGTCGTATCTCCCGCTCAGAATTCGACGCGGTCGCGGCGAGTGGCGCGCAGCATGACCACGGACAGGACCAGGGTGAGCAGCAGCATGACGACGCCCATGGCGCAGGCGTATCCGCTCTTGCCGTAGTACTGGAAGTTGCGCATCAGCACCGTCGACATCACGTCGCTGTGGTGGTCGGGGCCGCCGCCGTAGGCGCCCATGTTCGCGGTCATGGAGGACACCAGGACGAACATGTCCATCGCGACGATGCCCAGGTACACCCAGGCGGTCTGCACGGTGTCCCACAGCAGCGGCAGGGTGATGCGGAAGAAGGACTGGTTGCGGCCCGCACCGTCGATGAGGGCGGCCTCGTAGATGTCCTTCGGGATGGACTGCATGGCGGCCGAGAACAGCACCAGGTAGAAGCCGACGCCGTGCCAGACCACCGCCGCCATCAGCGCCCACAGCACGATGTTGGGCTCGTTGAGCCATTCCACGGGATTGGTCGCGTCGACCAGGTGGATTTTGATCAGGAAACCGTTGAGCAGGCCGCCACCGTCACTGCGGTACACCGCGTTGAACAGCACGGCGACGATCGCCAGCGACAGCACCTGGGGGAAGAAGTAGACGACTTTGTAGAACGCCGATCCGGATACGCCCTGCACTCCGCCCGCCCTGCTGCGGCCGCCGGCGTTCACCATGAACGCGAAGAACAGCGCGAGCAGGATCGTGATCACCGGAATGAAGATCAGAAACAGGATGTTGTGCCAGATGGCCTGCATGAAGACGTCGTCCTGGAACAGCGCCTTGTAGTTGTCCAGACCGACGAACTTGAAGGTCTGCGACTGACCCTTCCAGTCGGTGAGCGAATAGCCGAACGTCTGGATGTACGGCCAGATCACGAAGATCAGGTAGAGCGCCACGGGAACGAAGAGAAATCCCGCGACGAACCTGTACTGCCCTTTGCGCATTGGCGTCCCTGCCCCTGATGTCCTTTCCCGGGCCGGAGCTCGCCGGCCCGGGAAACGGCGTTGAGTCAGTCCCGGTGGTTCTTCTTGGAAGCCGGGTCCTTGGCCTGCTTGTCGACCGCGGCCTGGCACCGCTTCAGCCATTCCTTCGGCTGAATACGCTTGGACATCAACTCGTTGGACGCGGCCTCGATGGCGGTGCCCATCTCGCTGTACCACTCGGTGTACAGGTAGCGGAAGGTGTTGCCGCCGGCCGCCTTGGACGCCTCGACGGTGGACTGGGTGCCCGGGCGCAGCTTGACGCTCGGGTCGACGCCGTCCTTGAGGATGGTGAGGGAGTTGGCCTCCTTGGCGAACAGCGTCGACCACTCCTTGGAGAGCATGCGCCGCATGAACTCCTTGGCCCCGGGCAGGTTCTTGGCCTTCGCGGGGATGATGAAGGGCTCGCCCGAGCCGGCCCGGATCGCCTCGAAGGGCAGCTTGCTGCCGGGCAGCAGGGGCATCGGCATGAACTTCATGTCGAAGTCCGACGGCGTCTGCTTGAGCTGCTCGTTCTCCAGCCAGGAACCACAGGTGATGAAGGCGGCCTTGTACTGGTTCCAGCGGGTCTGGGACTCGGTGTGGGTCAGGCCGTTCGTCCCGGGCATCAACAGGCCCTTCTCGACGACCTCGTAGATCGCCTCGACACCCGCCTGCGCCGCGTCGGAGCCGACGAAGGCCTTGGGGTCGAGGTTGTCGATCGCCTTCATGGCGTCCAGGCCGCCCGTCTTGGCGATCAGGTCCATGATGGCGACGTTGATGTAGTACGGGTACTTGCCCTGGTGGGCGAGGCCGCCGATGCCCTGCTTCTTGGCGTCCTGGCAGACGGCGATGAAGTCGTCCCAGGTCTTCGGCTCCTCCCAGCCCTTCTCCTTGAAGAGCTTGCCGGAGTACCACAGGCCCCACACCGTGTAGATGTAGTTGAGGGCGACGATCTTGCCCTCCTGCATGCCCGCGTCCAGGGTGCCCGGGATGATCATGTCCCGGACCTTCTTGCTCGGGTCGTCCACCGAGGGGGCGTCCAGGACCGGGGCGAGATCCAGCAGCTGGCCGTTCTTGTACAGGACGTCGACCTTGATCTGCTGGGCGCCGGAGTCGTCCACGATGTCCGGCGGGTTGCCCGCGTTGAAGCGGGGCTGGAGCTTGCCGGTGATCTCCTGGGTACCGGTGTGGGTCGAGGTGATGCCGAGCTGCTTCTTGAAGCTCGCCTCCCACGCCTTGGCGTAGTCGTCGCCGTATCCCCCCTTGAAGATGACGACGTCGAGCTTGCCGTTCTTCTCGACACCGAAGGGGTTCGTCTTGGACGTCTTGCCCTGGTTGTTGTCGCTCGAGTTGTCGCTGCCGCCACCACTGGCACAGGCCGACAAGAAGCTCATCGTGGGAACGGAGATCAGGCCGAGCGCGGCGGACCTCTTGATCAGATCGCGGCGGCCGACACCGGATGCGCCGGTGGTCGCCGCGCCGTTGTTCTCGGCGGAAGTGGATCCCATGCTCAAGTCCTCGCCTTCTCCAGGACTCAGGCGGTGAACCGGATCCTTCCCGGCACCGCGGTCAGGTCAAGCAGGGTCGTGCAGGAAGTGCGCGTCGTACAGTACGGATCGGGTGAATCGCCGACAGGTATAGTCCACTTCCCGCCAACGGAGCAAGATCGAATGCAAGGTTGGCCGATGGTCTTATCCGAGTTGAGACCTCGCGGAAATATGAGTCCCCTGTGGCCCCCTTGCCGGAAAAGTCCATGACATAGACCACGAATGCCACACGCAACGCCCTTGACATCACTGACCACTTGGCCCACTACTGGTCTCTGCGCGGCTAAGTTGACAACGTTGTCCACAGCCCAGGGAGGGTCTGGCGTATGGGGCACAGAACTCGGCACAGATGGGGACCGGCGGTCGTCGTGACGGCCGCCTTCGCTTTGGCGGTGGGCACACAGGGGGCGGCGACCGCGCTGCCCGCGAAGGCACCTTCGGCCGACAGGGAGTTCGCCTCCTCGTTCGAGACGGGCGATCCGGCACCGGACTGGCTCAACACGGTCGACACCGGGGCGGACGGAAGCAAGCTCGCCTCCGGCGTGGACGGAGGATACAGCAGCGGCATCCCCGGAAACGTCAACGACCACGTCACCGAGGTCCGGGCCAGCGGCGAGAACACCGGCGGCGGGGAGGTGAAGGAGAACCTCGTCGACGGCGAGTCCGGCACCAAGTGGCTGACCTTCGACCCGACCGGCTGGGTCGAGTTCGACCTGGACAAGCCGCTGAAGATCACGAACTACGCGCTCACCTCGGCCAACGACTTCGACGGGCGCGACCCGAAGGACTGGACCCTGCGGGGCTCCACCGACGGCAAGGACTGGAAGACCCTCGACTCCCGCTCCGGGCAGTCCTTCTCCGAGCGGTTCCAGACCAAGTCCTACGACCTGGCCGAGCCGGCCGAGTACCAGCACTTCCGGCTCGACATCACGAAGAACAACGGCGCCTCCGACATCCTCCAGCTCGCCGACCTCCAGCTGTCCACGGGGGACGGCGGCGGCCCGGTCCCGCAGGACATGCTGTCGCTGGTCGACCACGGCCCGAGCGGCTCCCCGACCGCGAAGGCGGCCGCGGGCTTCACCGGAAAGAAGGCCCTGCGTTACGCCGGACGGCACACCGCCGACGGCCGGGCGTACTCGTACAACAAGGTCTTCGACGTGAACGTGGCCGTCGGCCGCGACACCCAGCTCTCGTACCGCGTCTTCCCGCAGATGGCGGACAAGGACCGGGACTACGACGCCACCAACGTCTCCGTCGACCTGGCCTTCACCGACGGCACCTACCTCAGCGACCTGGGCGCCACCGACCAGCACGGCTTCGGGATGTCGCCGCAGGCGCAGGGCGCCGCCAAGATCCTCTACGTCAACCAGTGGAACAACGTGGTCTCGCGGATCGGCTCGGTCGCGGCCGGCAAGACCGTCGACCGCATCCTGGTGGCGTACGACTCCGCCAAGGGTCCGGCGAGGTTCCGCGGCTGGCTGGACGACATCGCCCTCAAGCGCGCGAAGCCCGAGAGGCCGAAGGCGCATCTGTCCGACTACGCGCTGACCACCCGCGGCACCAACTCCAGCGGCAGCTTCTCGCGCGGCAACAACTTCCCCGCGACGGCCATGCCGCACGGCTTCAACTTCTGGACGCCGGTCACCAACGCGTCCTCGCTGAGCTGGCTGTACGACTACGCGCGGGCGAACAACGACGACAACCTGCCGACGATCCAGGCGTTCAGCGCGAGCCACGAGCCGAGCCCGTGGATGGGTGACCGGCAGACCTTCCAGCTGATGCCGTCCGCCGCCTCCGGGACCCCGGACACCGGCCGTCAGGCCCGCGAGCTGGCCTTCCGGCACGAGAACGAGACCGCGCGGCCGTACTACTACGGCGTGCGGTTCGAGAACGGCCTGAAGGCCGAGATGGCGCCGACCGACCACGCCGCCTCGCTGCGCTTCACCTACCCGGGCGACGACGCGAGCGTGGTCTTCGACAACGTCACCGAGCAGGCCGGGCTCACGCTCGACAAGGAGCACGGCGTCGTCACCGGCTACTCGGACGTGAAGTCCGGACTGTCGACGGGCGCCACCCGGCTCTTCGTCTACGGCGTCTTCGACAAGCCCGTGACGGACGGCTCCTCCAGCGGAGTCAAGGGCTACCTGCGCTTCGACACCGGCTCCGACCACACGGTCACGCTGCGCCTGGCCACCTCGCTGATCAGCGTCGACCAGGCCAAGGACAACCTGCGCCAGGAGATCCCGGAGGGCAGGTCCTTCGACGCGGTCAAGAGCCACGCCCGGCACACCTGGGACAAGCTGCTCGGCAAGGTCGAGGTCCAGGGCGCGACCCCGGACCAGCTGACCACGCTGTACTCCAGCATGTACCGGCTGTACCTGTACCCCAACTCCGGCTTCGAGAAGGTCGGTTCGACGTACCAGTACGCCTCGCCGTTCTCCGCGATGCCCGGTCCCGACACCCCGACGCACACCGGTGCGAAGATCGTCGACGGCAAGGTGTACGTCAACAACGGCTTCTGGGACACCTATCGGACGACCTGGCCGGCGTACTCCTTCCTGACGCCGTCCACGGCGGGCGAGATGGTCGACGGGTTCGTGCAGCAGTACAAGGACGGCGGCTGGATCTCACGCTGGTCCTCCCCCGGCTACGCGGACCTGATGACCGGCACCTCCTCGGACGTGGCCTTCGCGGACGCGTACGTCAAGGGCGTGAAGTTCGACGCGAAGGCGGCGTACGACGCGGCCGTGAAGAACGCGACGGTCGTCCCGCCGTCCTCCGGCGTGGGCCGCAAGGGCATGGCCACCTCGCCCTTCCTCGGCTACACCACCACCTCCACCGGCGAGGGCTTCTCGTGGGCGATGGAGGGCTACGTCAACGACTACGGCATCGCCAAGATGGGCCAGGCCCTCTACAAGAAGACGGGTGAGAAGCGCTACAAGGAGGAGTCCGCGTACTTCCTCAACCGCGCCCAGGACTACGTGAAGCTGTTCGATTCCAGGGCCGGCTTCTTCCAGGGCAAGGACGCCAAGGGCGACTGGCGCGTGGACTCCGCCACCTACGACCCGCGCGTGTGGGGTTACGACTACACGGAGACCAACGGCTGGGGCTACGCCTTCACCGCCCCGCAGGACAGCCGGGGCCTGGCCAACCTCTACGGCGGCCGGAGGGCCCTCGGCGACAAGCTCGACGAGTACTTCGCGACCCCCGAGACCGCGTCCCCGGAGTTCGTCGGCTCCTACGGCGGCGTCATCCACGAGATGACGGAGGCGCGGGACGTCCGGATGGGCATGTACGGGCACTCCAACCAGGTCGCCCACCACGTGATCTACATGTACGACGCGGCCGGCGAGCCCTCGAAGGCGCAGGCGGACGTGCGCGAGGTGCTGTCCCGCCTCTACACCGGCAGCGAGATCGGGCAGGGCTACCACGGCGACGAGGACAACGGCGAGCAGTCGGCCTGGTACCTCTTCTCCTCGCTCGGCTTCTACCCGCTGGTGATGGGCAGCGGCGAGTACGCCATCGGCTCCCCGCTGTTCAAGAAGGCGACGGTGCACCTGGAGAACGGCCACGACCTGGTCGTCCGGGCGCCGAGGAACAGCGCGAAGAACGTGTACGTGCAGGGGCTGAAGGTCAACGGCCGTACCTGGTCGAAGACTTCACTGCCCGGCGAGCTGCTGCGAAAGGGCGGGGTGCTCGACTTCGCCATGGGGTCGAAGCCCTCCTCGTGGGGCACCGGCAAGGACGCGGCGCCCGTGTCGATCACCCAGGACGACAAGGTGCCGACGCCGCGGGCGGACGTGCTGAAGGGCGACGGGGCGCTGTTCGACAACACCTCGGCGACCGACGCGACCGTCACCTCCGTGGACCTGCCGGTCTCCGGGCCGGTCAAGGGCCTGCAGTACACGGTGACGTCGTCCGGCGACCACACCAGGGCACCGACCGGCTGGACGCTCCAGGGCTCCGACGACGGGACCACGTGGAAGACGCTGGACAAGCGGTCCGGGGAGTCCTTCCGATGGGACAGGCAGACCCGGGCCTTCACCGTCGGCGCTCCGGGCACGTACGGGAAGTACCGCCTGGTCCTCGACGGCGAGGCGGTGATCTCGGAGGTCGAACTGCTCGCCTGAGGAGTTGAGGCGGGTTTTGGGCCGGGGGCCGCGCCGATGTCGGCGCGGCCCCCGTGCCGTGTGGCGGACCGCCGCCTCCCCATGGGCGGCGGACCGGGCCCGGGGGCGAGCGGCCGGGCCACGGGAGTGCGCCGGCCGTCGGGCCGGCCGGTCTCGCGCGGCCCGGCGGGGACGGACCTCCTCCGCGAGGTCCTGGGAGCGCGGACCGCCGCGGGCGGTGAAGGTGCCCGCGGCGGCGTGGGTGAGGCCGTGATCGTCGTACGGACGGGTGTGGGTGGCCACGGGCGCGTGCCGCCGCGGCGGCCTGGGCTCCCGCCGGGCGGCCGGCGCTGGTACCACCGGCCGCCCGGCGCGGGCACCGGACCTCCCCTCGCAGGACCGGCGCGGACCTCCCCTCCGGGGTCCGCGCCGGTCCGCGCGGCACGGTGCCGCCCGGCGTGTCAGCCGGTCGCGAGGGTGAACACGTGCAGATCCGCGTTCTGCGGCAGCTTCACCTTCACGATGGTCTTCCCCGCCGGCGCCGCGAACGGCTTGGTGGCGAAGACGTACGTGGCCACCGGGTCCTTGTCCGCGCCCGCGACGTTGCGGTACGCGGTCCTCGCGACGACCTCGTTCCCGTACTGCACGCTCCCGCCGCCTCCGCCGACGGTCCAGTCGGTGAAGGAGAGGTCGATCGCGTCGGAGCTGCCGTCGGCGTAGGTGACGGTGGCCCGGGCCGCCTGGTTGCCGTTGACGGCGCTGCCGACGAACGACAACGTGGCGGCCGGTTCGGCGAGTGCGATGCTCTGCCCGGCGGCCGAGGCGTTGTCCGGGCGGGCGGACGGCGAGTTCGGCCAGGTGAAGGCCAGTCCGTCGACCGTGCCGTGGCCGCCGGGCGTGACACCGGCCGCGGCGAGGGCCTGGCGGGAGTAGCTCCAGCCGCCGCCGTCGAAGTCGGCCTCGTCGTGCTCGCCCTCGTCGTCCGAGACCCCGGTGTTGTCGTAGGCGGCCAGGAGCGTGCCGGGAGCGGCCACCGTCAGGGCCACCGGCTGCTGGTAGGAGGTGCCGCCCGAGGTCACCGTGACCTTGGCGTCGTAGAAGCCCTGCCGGACGTCCCCGGCGGCGGACAGGGTGATCTCCTGCGAGCCGCCGACGACGGTTCCTGCGGCCGGGGTCGCGGTGACCCCGTCGGGCACCTCGACCTCGAACCGCACCTCGGGCCCGCTGCCGCCGGTCATCGACAGGGCGCGGATGCCGACCTTCGCGCTCTCGCCCGGCGCGATCGTCGCCGCGGTCGGACCGACACCGATCTGGTACGGCTGCTCACCCCGCCGGAAGGACGGCGGCGCGTCGGACGGGTCGCTCCCCCACTCCTTGTCCGGGGTGGCGGAGAGCGTGTAGTCGAGCCTGCCGCCGTCGCGCACGAGCGCGGACGAGAGCCAGGGGCGTTCGGTGGTGCGGCCGTTGACCCTGAGGGACTGGATGTACGGTGCGTCCGCGGCGGCGCCGTCGGCGCGGATGGAGATGCTGTTGCCGTGCGGCCTGCTGATCTCGATGCGCGGGAACAGCGGTGAGGCGAGGGTGAGTTCGGCGCGCGAGGGCACCTGCGGATACATGCCGAGCGCGGAGAAGACGTACCAGGACGACATCGCGCCGAGGTCGTCGTTGCCCGGGATGCCCTCCGGCTGTGTCGACCAGAGCTGCCTCATCGCCGCCCGGACGGTCTCCTGCGTCCGGTAGGGGGCGCCCGCGTAGTCGTACAGGTAGGGCACGTTGATGGACGGTTCGTTGTCCAGCTCGGACTTGTCCCCGCCGCCGCCGGTGAAGACCCAGCCGCCGTCGCTGCCGTGGAAGAAGGCGTCGAGCCGCGCGAGCGCCTTGTCCTTGCCGCCCATCGCGGCGAACAGGCCGGCCGGGTCGTGCTGCACCATCCAGGTGTACTGGGCCGCGGTGCCCTCGACGAAGCCGTTGCCGGTCGACGGGGTGAACCCGGTGACCCAGCTGCCGTCGGCCTTGCGGTTGGCGATGTAGCCGCCGCTCGGGTCTGCCGCGATGTTGAAGTTGTTCTGCCACCACTGGGCGCGCTCGGCGAAGGCGGCGGCCGTGTGCTCACGTCCCGCCGCGGCGGCCAGCTGGGAGAGGGAGAAGTCGGCGCCCGACATCTCCAGCGTCTCGGCGGCGCCGCCCCAGGCGTTCGACACGGACGGCATGTAGTGCAGCTTCAGGTACGTGTCGAGGGAGGGGCGCTGGCCGACGGAGAGCACCGGCTTCCCGGAGGACGACAGGTCCTGCTCGGTGGGGACGGTCGCCGCCTTGACGAGCGAGTCCAGCGCGCCGCGCAGGTCGAAGTCGGTGCCGCCGAAGGCGCGGATGCCGGCCAGGGCGGTGGGCGAGGGATCGCCGTTCATGACGTGCGTGCCGCTCGCGCCGTGCAGCCAGCGGTCCCAGACGCCGCCGTTCTGCCGGGCGAGCTCGTACAGCGACTGCGCGACGTCGGAGCCCGTGCGCGGGCTGAGCAGCGTCAGCAGCTGCACCTGGTCGCGGTAGACGTCCCAGCCGGAGAACGTGCCGTACTGCGCCCGGTGGCCGCGCGCGACCCTGTGCACCTTGCCGTCGCTGCCGCTGTACCGGCCGTCGACGTCACTGATGACGTTGGGGTGCATCATGGCGTGGTACAGCGCCGTGTAGAAGGTGGTGCGCTCGGCGTCCGTGCCGCCGCCGACCCGGATGGCGCCCAGGCGTTCGCGCCAGGCGCGGTGGGCGGCGTCCCGCACCGCGGCGAAGGAGCGGTGCGGCGGGTTCTCGGCCGCGAGGTTGGCGGCGGCGCCGGCCCGGCTGACGTAGGAGATGCCGACCTTGACGTTCACCGGGCCCGAGCCGGGCTCGAACTCGACGTAGCCGCCGGCGCCCTTGCCGGCGACGGGCCGCCCGCCGGAGGAGAAGCCGCCGGTGCCGCCGGACGCCTCCCGCGACCCGGGACTGAGCCGGTCGTCCTGCCAGGTGCCGGTCGCCTTGAAGGCGTGGTCGAAGCGGGCGGTGAAGTAGAGGGTGTAGTAGGGGCGTTGGCCTTCGGGGTCCAGATAGCCGCAGAAGTCGCCGGAGGTGACGGAGCCGGACACGGTGCGGGTCGCCGGGTCGATGCGCACCGACGAATCGGTCGAGCCCAGCTCCGAGTTGGCGGTGCGGATGAGCAGGGAGGCGGGCTTGTCCGACGGGAAGGTGAAGCGGCCCGAGCCCGTCCGGGGCGTCGCCGTGAGGTCGGCGGTGACCCCGGACGCGAGACCCACCTTGTAGTGGCCGGGCTCCGCCGTCTCGTCGGAGTGGCTGAAGCCGGACGCGTACACGGCGTCCTTGGTGTCGCTCGCGGGCGAGGAGGTCACCTCGCCCGCGTACGGGAAGAACGGGATGTCCCCGCTGCCGCCCGCGCAGCCGGTGCCGGACATGTGGGTGAGGCTGAAGCCCCGGACGCGGGTGGCGTCGTACTGGTAACCACCGGGCGCGGCGGTTCTGGTCGCGTCGCCTCTGGTGTTCTCCGGGCTCCAGGAGAGCATGCCGAACGGCGTGACGGCGCCCGGGAAGACGTTGCCGCCGTTCCGGGTGCCGATGAGCGGATCGACGTACGTGGCCGGGTCCTTGACCAGATCCGGTGCTGCTGCGGTCGTCGCCGCCAGGGCGGGGGTGGCGCCGCCGGCCGCGAGGAGCGCGGCCAGCAGCAGGGACGTAGGACGGAAACGCATGGGGCGGCCCCTCCTCCTCGGGACGGGTCGCGCACCACAGGTCGCACAAGCCGCAGGGACAGTAGCGTGCGCCACGCCTACCACGGAAGAGGGCCTCCGGACGCGCGGCTCGCGGGGCGGCCGCCCGGACGGGCTCGGCGGGCCAACTGGCTTGACATCGTTGTCTGTTGGAGGGGTAAAGTTGATGGCGGATCATCAGACAACGTTGTCGCATCGCAGCGTCGCCCAAGCCGGCACCATCCGGAACAGGTACTCCCCCGGCCTGACCGGCTCGCGGACCCGGTGGCCCGTCATTTCCCACCGGGTCCGCCCTGAGCGGAACCGCGCGCCGGGTCCGGCGCGCACCGCCGGCGCTCGCCCGCGAGCACGGGCAACCGGGCTGGACGGCGCTCAAACGGCTCGTCGAGAGCCGCACCAGGGAATCGAGGCCCCGGGCGTCGTTGCCGCCGTGCCCGCATGCGGCAGGTGCGGCCTGTCGTGCGCCGACGGCAGTTCGACGGTGAACTCGGTGCGCCCCGGCGCACTGCGGACGCCGATCCGCCCTCCGTGCGCTGCGACGATCGCGGCGGCGATCGCCAGCCCGAGCCCGGAGCCGCCCTCACTGCCCGCCTCCCGGGCCCGGGAGGCGTCGGCCCGGGTGAACCGCTCGAACACGCTCGGCAGCAGCTCCCCGGGAATCCCGGGCCCGTCGTCCCGCACCCGGACCACGACCCGTCCCCCGGCGGCCTCCACCGCCGCCACCGCGGTCGTGCCGGCAGGCGTGTGCGCGCGGGCGTTCGCCAAGAGGTTGGCCACCACCTGGCGAAGCCGCGCCTCGTCGCCCACGACCAGCGCCGGCGCCTCGTCCAGCGGCAGCGCGAGCCGCCACTCATGGCCGTCGCCCGCCGCCCGCGCGTCCCACACCGCCTCCGCCACCACCGCCGCGAGGTCGACCTCGGCGGACTCCAGGGGGCGTCCCGCGTCCAGCCGGGCCAGTAGCAGCAGGTCCTCCACCAGGGCCGTCAGACGGGCCGACTCCGTCGCCATGCGGCGCCAGGCGAGGACCGGTTCGACGCGGCCCGTGCCGTTGTTCATCAGCTCCGCGTAGCCGGCGATCGAGGCGAGCGGGGTGCGCAGCTCGTGGCTCGCGTCGGAGAGGAAGCGGCGCATGCGTTCCTCGCTGCGGCGCATGCGCTCCTCGCCGCGGCGTCGTTCGGCGAGGGAGGTCTCGATGTGGTCGATCATCAGGTTGAGCGCGGCGCCGACGCGGCCGGTCTCGGTGGCGGGGTCGGTGTCCCGGGCGGCGACACGGGTGAGGCCGGCGGCCGCGCCGCGGTCCAGCGGGGCCCGGGAGACCTCCGCGGCGGTGGCCGCGACCCGGTCCAGGGGGCGCAGCTGGCGCCGTACGACCACCGCGCAGACGCCGGCCGCGGCCGCCAGGCCCGCCGCGGCCAGCACCGCCTCGGCCTCGGCCAGCCGGCCGGTCAGGCGCCGTACGCCGTCCATCGGCAGCCCGGCGAGGACGCGGGTCCCGTCCGAGTCGAGCGCGGTGACCCGGTAGGTGCCCAGGCCCGGGACGGTGACCGTGTGCCGCGTCCCGTCCGCCGTCGTGCCGTGCAGGGCCGTGCGCTGGGCCGTGGTCAGCCGCCGCGGCGGGGTGTCCTCGCGGACGACCGCCGCGGCGGTGACCGTGCCGTCGTCGGCGACCCGGCCGGCGAGGAGACCCGCCGGGTGCCCGCTCCCGCTCAGGAAGGACAGGTCCGTCCCGCTGTCCGGCCGGCGCCCGGCGCCCTCCAGGCCGTGCTCCGCGGCGGCGGTGACCCGGTCGTCCAGGTCGCCGACGAGGAAGGCGCGCTGGACGACCGTGCCGGCGAACGCCAGCGCGGCGCACAGGACGACGAGCACGGCGCCGGTGCCCAGCACCAGGCGGGTGCGCAGGGGGCGTCGGTGCGGGCGGGCGGTCATCCGCCGTGACCTGCCGGTCCGTTCGAGCGCCCGGGTGACGCGGAGATGCCTGACATGTCTCGATCCTGTCCCGGTCCGCTGGGGGAAGGCTGTGTTCCACCTGAGGGTGGGTGATGACCTGGGGCGTCCCGGCACGGAGACGGCGAAGGCCGCGTCCCCGGCGAACCGGGAACGCGGCCTTCGACTGCCGTGCGGCGCGGCCTACTTGCGGATCAGGTTGCGCAGCACGTACTGCATGATGCCGCCGTTGCGGTAGTAGTCGGCCTCGCCGGGGGTGTCGATCCGGACGACCGCGTCGAACTCCACGCCGGTGTCGGTGGTGACCTTGACCGTGCGCGGCGTGGTGCCGTCGTTGAGCTCCTCGACGCCGGTGAAGGAGAAGGTCTCCTCGCCGGTCAGCCCGAGGGACTCGGCGGAGCGGCCCTCCGGGAACTGCAGCGGCAGGACGCCCATGCCGATGAGGTTGGAGCGGTGGATGCGCTCGTAGGACTCGGCGATGACGGCCTTGACGCCCAGGAGCGCGGTGCCCTTGGCCGCCCAGTCGCGGGACGAACCGGAGCCGTACTCCTTGCCGGCCAGGACGACCAGCGGGATGCCCTGCTCGATGTAGTGGCGCGAGGCGTCGTAGATGAAGGAGACGGGCGCGCCCTCGACGGTGAAGTCGCGGGTGTAGCCGCCCTCGGTGCCCGGCGCGATCTGGTTGCGCAGGCGGATGTTGGCGAAGGTGCCGCGGATCATGACCTCGTGGTTGCCGCGGCGCGAGCCGTAGCTGTTGAAGTCGCGGCGCTCGACGCCGTGCTCCGTGAGGTAGGTGCCGGCCGGGGTGTCGGCCTTGATGGCGCCGGCCGGGGAGATGTGGTCGGTGGTGACCGAGTCGCCCAGCTTGGCCAGGACGCGGGCGCCGGAGATGTCGGAGACCGGCTCCGGCTCCGTGCCCATGCCCTCGAAGTACGGGGGCTTGCGGACGTAGGTCGACTCGGCGTCCCACTCGAAGGTGTTGCCGGTCGGGATCGGCAGCGCCTGCCACTGGGCGTCGCCCGCGAAGACGTCCTGGTAGGACTTGTTGAACATGTCCTCGCCGATGGCGTTCGCCACGACGTCGTTGACCTCGGCCTCTGAGGGCCAGATGTCCTTCAGGTGGACCGGGTTGCCGTCGGTGTCGGTGCCGAGGGCCTCACGGGTGATGTCCACCTTCATGGAGCCCGCGATGGCGTACGCCACGACCAGCGGCGGGGAGGCCAGGTAGTTCATCTTGACGTCGGGGTTGATCCGGCCCTCGAAGTTGCGGTTGCCGGAGAGGACCGACGTCACCGCGAGGTCGTGGTCGTTGACGGCCTTGGAGACCTCCTCCGGCAGCGGGCCGGAGTTGCCGATGCAGGTGGTGCAGCCGTAGCCGACCAGGTTGAAGCCGACCTTGTCCAGGTAGGGCGTCAGGCCCGCCTTGTCGAAGTAGTCGGTGACGACCTTGGAGCCCGGGGCGAGGGTGGTCTTGACCCACGGCTTGCGGGTCAGGCCCTTCTCCACGGCCTTCTTCGCGACGAGCGCGGCGGCGACCATCACGTACGGGTTCGAGGTGTTGGTGCAGGAGGTGATGGCCGCGACGGTGACCGCGCCGTGGTCGATCGTGTAGGTCGAGCCGTCGGGGGCGGTGACCTGGACCGGGTTGCTGGGCACGCCGTTCGCGGTGGCCGGGGCGTCGGACGCCGGGAAGGACTCCTCGCCCGCCTCGTCGGCGGTGGCGACGTAGTTGCGCACGTCGCTCTTGAACTGCTCGGCGGCGTCGGCGAGGACGATGCGGTCCTGCGGGCGCTTCGGGCCGGCGATGGAGGGCACGACCGTCGACAGGTCGAGCTCCAGCTTCTCGGAGAAGTCCGGCTCGGCCTTCGGGTCCAGCCAGAGGCCCTGCTCCTTGGCGTACGCCTCGACGAGCGCGACCTGCTGGTCGCTGCGGCCGGTCAGGCGCAGGTAGTTCAGGGTCTCGTCGTCGATCGGGAAGATCGCGGCGGTGGAGCCGAACTCGGGCGACATGTTGCCGATGGTGGCGCGGTTGGCGAGGCTGGTGGCCGCGACGCCCTCGCCGTAGAACTCGACGAACTTGCCGACGACGCCGTGCTTGCGCAGCATCTCGGTGATGGTGAGCACCAGGTCGGTGGCGGTGGTGCCGGCCTTGAGCTCACCCGTGAGCTTGAAGCCGACGACGCGCGGGATGAGCATCGAGACCGGCTGGCCGAGCATCGCGGCCTCGGCCTCGATGCCGCCGACGCCCCAGCCCAGGACGCCCAGGCCGTTGACCATCGTGGTGTGCGAGTCGGTGCCGACCAGGGTGTCGGGGTAGGCCTTGCCGTCGCGGACCATGACGACGCGGGCCAGCTTCTCGATGTTGACCTGGTGGACGATGCCGGTGCCGGGCGGGACGACCTTGAACTCGTCGAAGGCGGTCTGGCCCCAGCGCAGGAACTGGTAGCGCTCCTTGTTGCGGCCGTACTCCAGCTCCACGTTCTGCTGGAAGGCGTCGTGGGTGCCGAACTTGTCGGCGATGACGGAGTGGTCGATGACCAGCTCGGCCGGGGCGAGCGGGTTGATCTTCTCCGCGTCGCCGCCGAGCTCCTTGACGGCCTCACGCATGGTGGCGAGGTCCACGACGCAGGGCACGCCGGTGAAGTCCTGCATGATCACGCGGGCCGGCGTGAACTGGATCTCCTGGCTGGGCTGGGCCTGCGAGTCCCAGCCGCCGAGGGCACGGATGTGGTCGGCGGTGATGTTCGCGCCGTCCTCGGTGCGGAGCAGGTTCTCCAGCAGGACCTTGAGGCTGTACGGAAGGCGAGCCGAGCCTTCCACCTTGTCCAGCCGGAAGATCTCGTACGACTCGTCGCCCACCTGCAGCGTGCTGCGGGCGTCGAAGCTGTTCGCCGACACGACAGTCTCCTTCATTGATGTGCGCGTACTCACCACGATCCTGCCGCCACGGCAACTGGGCCGATCCGCTAAGGTAAGGCTAAGTTAGGTAACCCTTACCAAGCTGGCGACTGCGGTGCTCCTGGGCAGATATCTCGATGTCGAGATAACTCTAGTACATGCCCGTCGGCTGGTCATGTCCGGACCGGCCCCGGCATGCCGCGATCCGGTGGCACGCCGCCCCTCCCCGCACCCATCAGTACGCGCACACGGGGTATCCGACCTGAGCGGCCATCAGTTCCGACAGCGAAGGAGGCGGTCATGCCGCTCACGTTCCGCAAGAGCTTCCGGATCCTGCCCGGGGTACGGCTGAACATCAACCGGCGCTCCTGGTCCCTCACCACCGGCGGCGGCCACGGCCCGCGGCACACCCGCAGCAGCACCGGACGTCGTACGACATCGATGGATTTGCCCGGACCTTTCGGATGGAGGCGCACCCGTACCGCGAAGCGGCGTTGACGGGCCGTCACCCGAACGGACCCCCCAACGGGCCCCATCTCATATCTGAGATAACCTCAGCCTCATGGCAGACGACTACCTCGTACGCATCGGCAGGCTCATCCGTGACGCCCGGCAACACCGCGGCTGGACGCAGGCCCAACTGGCGGAGGCACTCGGCACCAGCCAGAGCGCCGTCAACCGCATCGAGCGCGGCAACCAGAACATCAGCCTTGAGATGATCGCTCGCATCGGTGAGGCCCTGGACAGCGAAATCGTCTCGCTCGGCTACGCGGGCCCGATGCATCTGCGCGTGGTCGGCGGCCGCCGGCTCTCCGGCGCCATCGACGTCAAGACGAGCAAGAACGCGTGCGTCGCGCTGCTGTGCGCGTCCCTGCTCAACAAGGGGCGCACGGTGCTGCGCCGGGTGGCGCGGATCGAGGAGGTGTACCGCCTGCTGGAGGTGCTCAACTCCATCGGCGTGCGCACGCGCTGGGTCAACGACGGCGTGGACCTGGAGATCGTGCCGCCCGCGGAGCTGAACATGGCGGCGATCGACGGCGACGCCGCCGTGCGCACCCGGTCCATCATCATGTTCTTCGGCCCGCTCCTGCACCGCATGGACCGCTTCAAGCTGCCGTACGCGGGCGGCTGCGACCTGGGCACGCGGACCATCGAGCCGCACATGATCGCGCTGCGCCGGTTCGGGCTGGACATCACCGCCACCGAGGGGCAGTACCACGCCCAGGTCGACCAGGCGATCCGGCCCGACCGGCCGATCGTGCTGACCGAGCGCGGCGACACCGTCACCGAGAACGCGCTGCTCGCCGCGGCCCGTTCCGACGGTGTCACCGTCATCCGCAACGCCTCGTCCAACTACATGGTCCAGGACCTGTGCTTCTTCCTGGAGACGCTCGGCGTCCGGGTCGAGGGCATCGGCACCACGACGCTCACCGTGCACGGCGTGCCGGACATCGACGTCGACGTGGACTACTCCCCCTCCGAGGACCCGGTCGAGGCGATGAGCCTGCTCGCCGCCGCCGTGGTGACGGAGTCGGAGCTGACGGTGCGCCGGGTGCCCATCGAGTTCCTGGAGATCGAGCTGGCGGTCCTGGAGGAGATGGGGCTCGACCACGACCGCTCGCCGGAGTACTACGCGGACAACGGCCGGACCCGGCTGATCGACCTGACGGTCCGCCCCTCCAAGCTCGAGGCGCCGATCGACAAGATCCACCCCATGCCCTTCCCGGGCCTGAACATCGACAACGTCCCGTTCTTCGCGGCCATCGCCGCCGTCGCACAGGGCCAGACGCTGATCCACGACTGGGTCTACGACAACCGGGCCATCTACCTGACGGACCTCAACCGCCTCGGCGGCCGCCTCCAGCTCCTCGACCCGCACCGGGTCCTGGTGGAGGGCCCGACCCGCTGGCGCGCCGCCGAGATGATGTGCCCGCCGGCGCTGCGGCCCGCCGTGGTCGTCCTGCTGGCGATGATGGCGGCCGACGGCACGTCCGTGCTGCGCAACGTGTACGTCATCAACCGCGGCTACGAGGAACTCGCCGAGCGCCTGAACTCCGTGGGGGCGCAGATCGAGATCTTCCGCGACATCTGACCGGCCCGGTGTCGTGTCCCTTGGAGGCAAGGGGCACGACACCTCAACACGCTGGCTGACCTGCGGATACTCACCTTCACGACCCTCCATTGATCACTGTTGTTTTTCAGCACCTTGTGCAACACACGTGCAAGACGATCTTGAATGGTTGACGGCACGTCAGAGATGTCTGAGTATCCGTCATCCTTCACGGAGAGTTGTCGTCGAAGTGGCCTCGCAACGTCCGAGGAGCGGCGGTGACGGTGGGGTCCCACGTCCCCGTTGGGGACCCACAAGTGCGGTTCGTGTCGATGCAGTCGCCGCGCACGAAGTATCGGCCCGTGTTCGATCCGCACCTGTACGCGTTGGTCGCGGCGATCCGTGCGGCTCGGCCGGACGTCGGTGCAGCCGTCCCGGCGCGATAGGGCGAGTAGACATTCATCCAGCGTCGCGCTGTCCCGTCTCGAGCGCTTTGCCACTACGGGCCTTGCTGGCGAACATCGTGGCTCCTGGCGGCGCTGACGCGTGGTGGTGCCCGCAGCGACACAGCGGCGCCCCCGCATGGACGAGAGTGAAGGATTTTTTTGGGGGCTCCGACCAGCTCGGCCCCTGCGTCAGCTGGTTGTCGAGGACTCACAACAGCGGAAGGCACACACCGTGACACTCCTGCCCGCGCTACAGCCGGGCCAGCACGCTCCACCAGTCCGCCTCGGCGAAAGATCGAATTCAGAAAGATCATCCGATGAATCGCGACTGGGACACGACAAACATGGGAGTGCCTCCAGTATTCCGCGCATACGACGTAAAGAGTGCACTGAGCGCAGTAGCCTGATAGGCGATCTCCCAACCACCTGGCGAGGCACACTCGTTGGTTGCGCAGACGTAATTTCGCCGCGTCCTGGAAACGGCGGAGCACGAGAGGCGAAGCATGACGTCCATCCCTGAGCTGTACACGCGTGAAATGCACACGAAGTACGAGTACCTCGCCTGCTGGCTGCCTTCGACCCGTCTGGCCGTCGGCGACGTGGGCCTCGTCGCGCGACACAGATTCAGGAAGTTGACCACCCTCTCCGAGCTTGGCATCCCGTTCACCAGGGAAGCGGACAGCCCGATCTCCGACCTCAATTACTCCTCCACGGACTACGTCGCGGTGACCTCCGATGCCCGGCCGGGTGCCTCCACGTCCGACGCGGTAAGCCACCTGTCCATAAGCTTCGCCCGTAGCGGTGCCACTCTCTTTCAGGCCTCGGGTTGCGTGCTGGAAACCATCGGCAATCTCCCCGCGCTCGAGGCCGCACTGCGCACGGCGCACGAGGACGGGACCTGGCGTCTGAAGTACGTCGTCGTCACTGAAGTGGTGCGTACCGGACCTACCGCCGTTCTCGTTGCCGAGCATCGCGGCGCTCAACTGGACCTCCAGGTCAGCACCGGCGGCCTGACCGGCTTGTTGCCGGTCGCCGATGCCACGGCGAAGTGCCAGGTCACCAACAGGCTCGGGATCGCGGCGGACGTACTGGCTCCGACGGGCGCCACACCATTGTTCAACGCCGTACAGCTACGCAAAAGGCTGCTGGGCCAGTACGAGTTGGTCTTCCGTTCCGACGATGACGATGACGGTGTCAGCGGTGACGACGACTCACAGGGCGCTGACTGTGAAACCGGCGACCCGGATGAGCAGAACGAGACGGAGATGGCCCGCGTCACCTGGGCCGACCTCGCACGGGACGACACCGACGGACCCACCAACGAACGCGCCCTTGACCTGCGACGCCACTGACTACCGCGCCGCCGGCGGCGACGCCACCGACGGCCCCCGGCGCCACCGACCAGCGCCACGACGACTCCGACATCTGAGAGCGGGCCGGTGCCCACATGATCCACACCACCAAGGGAGAGAGCGCCGGCGCGGCCCTGCCCGCCGCACCGCGGACGCCCGCCCTGCGCAGATGTATCGAGGTCGCCCAGGCGCTGGCCTACGACGAAGGAGGCCCGGTGGAACTCATCCACCTGTTCACCTCGGCGGCGTACGACAGCACGTCGGCCACTCGCTCCTGGCTGGTGGTGAGGGCCACGGGCGCGCACCACTTCATCACCGACGAGGCGTATCGAGCGGTGGCCGATGCCGCCGCCGCACGCGATGCGCGGACACGGAACCTTCCCTTCGCCCCGGCCGCCGCCGGCGCGCTCTCCCGGCTGGCGTACTGGACGACGAGGACCGGTGACGAGACCGCCGACACCGCGCATCTGCTGCTGGCCTGCCTGGAGGCAGGTGCCGACGACAAGGAGATGCGGAAGTTCGTACGCTCGATAGGGCTGACGGAACGGGTGGTCGTGTCGCACGCCATGATGGTGCGCCAGGGGATCGCCGCCGACGACCGGCAGGCAGGCCATCGCGGACCGATCCTTTCGCGAAGGCGAAGCGACCGGCCGGTGCCGTACCACTTCGAGGCCCCGCACCGCGCGGTCGGGCCCCTGAAGGGGCGGAACATCAGCATGCGTTCACAGATGAGCAGTGCGACCCATGTCGCCTCACCTGTCCAGTCTCACCTCCTCCGGTTGCACGTACGGGTCTTGGGCGGGGAGCAACTCAGCATCTTCGTTGTCCTGTTCACGCTGATCTGGGCCTCGCTGACGGTGACCTCCTGGTCGGCGCTCTGGCTGATCGGTCTGCTGGCGCGACGGCACAACACCTCGGCGGCTGTCCGAATGGGGATCGACGTCGCACTCGTCATCGTCTCGGTACTCCTGGGCATTCCCTGGCCACTGGTCGGGCTGGCACTGGTGTACCGCGCCCTCGACCTGCTGGAGGGCCGTCTGGCACTGCTCGAGATCCGGGGGGACGTCGGCGACCCGTCCGTGACGGAGAGCGGTGTGCGGTCCGACCTCAGGGCGGACCGCAGCGCCGCGCACTTCTACCGCACGCTGAAGATGACCAGGAGGCTGCGGCCCGAATGAACACCTCGGTCTTCGACCCGTTCAGCGCCGACGCCGTTCAGAAGCTGCCCGGCTGGCTGGCTCAGCGCAATCAGAGCCCCGACGACGAGGTCGTCATCGAATCCGCCTTCCCGCTGTCCACCTTGTTCCAGCGCGGAGTGGGCATCGGCAACCGGCTGCGTATCCTTCCCGACCTCGCAGCCTCCTGGCTCGTCCTGCGCCATGGCCGGTCGGACCGGTCACGCATCGGGCTGCACGAATGTGACCGGATCACGGTCCAGGACCGGATCCTTGGGTGGCGGCTCCTCGTCGTCCGGTCGGTCGTGGCGGCGTCGGTGGTGGCAGCATGCCTGTCGCTGTCCACGCCCGGGTGGGCCGCGCTCTTGTTCCCGGTCACCGCCTGGGCTCTGACGGGCTGGGGCAGGTGGCAAGCCGCCGCACTGCTCTTCTCGGTCCTTGGCTGGGCTGCCTGGCAGCAGCCCACCGTCCTGGTCGCGGCGGTACCCACCGCTGCCCTCGTCGCCCTGATCCGCCTGATGCTGTCGATGCGGGAGGTGGATCTGCTCTCCAGAGCGTCCTCAGGCAGCCCGGTCAGCTTCCTCGGCCGACGTTTCCTCCTGTGTGCCCTGTGGGATTCCGCGGCGGCCTCCGTCGCCCTGGCCGTCGACAAGGCGACGCACGACGATCGGGCCCGGACCGCTTGCTTCATCGGCGAGACGCCGGACAGCGTGCCTGGCCGTCTGCGGCCGGTCGTCGTGCAGTGCCAGGCTCTCGCCAAGCTGGCCGGTCTGGAATTCCGTTCCGCGATGGTGATGTCCGAAGAGGCCCGGACCCTCGCAGCCGGTTCCCCGCCCGAGCTCCGCGGCTGGTGCGCACTGCAAGCAGGGGATGTGCTGCTCGCGGCGGGCCAGCCCGCGGCAGCTGAGGTGCGCTGGCGGGAGGCCGTGGAACTCCTGGAGAGCGCGCCGCGATCGCGCTACTGGGCCGCCGAGGCCGAACTGCGGATGATCGAAGTCCTCACGGCCGACCCGGCGGACACCGCGCGGTGCGTCGACGGCCTGCGGATCCTGTGCCGCACCCGTCACAGGGCGATGCGCGCGGGGAACCTGACGCTGCTCTCGAAGACGGAGTTGTACCTGCTGCGGCTGATGCACGGGGCGGGTAACGCCGTTGGCGTGGTCGAGCATTTGGCAGCCCAGTACGAACGCAGGCAGGGCAAGTCGGACTTGGCCGCGTCGGTCGGCGAACACGCCCTCGAAGTACTACTGTTGGCGACCCTCTACGTCGACATCATCGAGAACCCCGACGACTACCCGGACACGATGCGCGTCGACGAGGACGGACAGCACGAACGCTATGTGTATGCAGCAAAGTTGATGGACAACGTGCTGCGGCAGCTCAGCAGGTCGAAGATGCCTCTTCTCCAAGCGCAGGCCTATGCGGTGTTGGCGCACATCCAGCGCGCTGTCGGCATGCGCGAGGAGGCACTGGGCAACGTACTCGAAAGCCTTCACGCCATCCAGCACGTCCGCTACCAGCTGCCCTCGACGCGATGGCGCGCGCGCTGGATCGCCACGCACGCACACGTCTACGCCCTCGCACTGGACCTCGCCGAGTCCGACCCGGCGCTCGTCGCCGAGCTGCTGGAAATCGTCCGCTCCCAGTCCGTACCCGTCGAGTCGGATCAGCCCGGCGTCTGGCTGCGTGACGTGCTCGACGCGCTGATTTCCAGCACCGGCGTGCCGTCCGGAGCCCGCGGGGCGCCGCACGGCGAGCAGAGCGCCACCCCCCGTCACTCCGACCCGCTGCTGACCGACCGCACGATCCTCGTCGAACACGCCTCCTGGGTCGGCGGCGACGAGTCGAACGCCGTCGACCTCGACGGCGAGCTGGACCTGATGTTCCCCGGCGGCTGGTACTGGAGCTACGCGCGCGCCGGGGAGTGGATCTACCACGCAGTGCGAGCGCCCTCCGGCGCCTGGTACTCCGAGCGACGACCACACGCACAACTGAGCCAACACTTTGAGGACTTGGCTCTCCACCTGCCCGTCAAGGTGCCCGGCGCCAGGTCGATCCGACGAAGAATCCCCGGCAGCGCGCTCGCCGCCGTCGGCGCCGACGACCCGGTCAGGGGATACCTGACCGCCGGACAGGTGTGGACTCGAATCTTCGACGGGCTCGGCGCGGCCATGATCCCCACCGTCCTGAGGGAAGCCCTCACCGCCTCCACCCCCACACCCCTCCCCCTGGCACTCGCTCCGACCGGCGCCCTCGCGCTCGTACCGATCTGCGCCCTGCCCGTCACCCCAGGACGAGACATCATGGACTCCGCGCGGCTGTCCTATCTCCCCTCGATAGCCTTGCTCGCCCAGCGGCGCCGACTCACTGTCCAGGAGGGCCGCGACCCGCAACACCGCGTCGACGCCGAACCATCGCGCGTCCTCTCCGTCCTCGCTCCCCACTCGTCCCCCGACCCCAGGACGCACGACCTCGAACACGCCATGGCCGGAATCCCCCAGCACAGCGAAGTGGCCCCCCGCCCCCTCACCAAAAACGGATTCGCTGACCTCATCAAACGCCACGGCATCGACGACACCGTGCTCTACCTCGCCGGTCATGTCGAAAGCCCGGACAAGGAAGACCCGGGCGGCACAGGCTTCAAATTCGACGACGGGCCACTCGCCCTGCACGACTTCTACCGCACCGACGAATCCGGCGCGCCCCTCTACTCCGTGCCCGACCGAGTCATGCTCGCCGCCTGCGCGAGCCTCGGCCTCTACGGACGTCCGGAGAGCGGTTACACCCCGTCCCTCCTCGACGTCCCCGAATGGCTCGGCCTGGGAGCGGCGGTCATCCACGGCGGTGCCAGGCACGTCTACTGCACCCTCTTCCAGATCCCCGACACCGAACTCACCACACGCATCGACCTCGCACTCGTCGACGCCCTGCGCCACCACACCGAACCGGCCTCCGCACTGCGTGCCGTCCAGCGCGCGGAACTGCGGCGTTGGCGCAACGGCAGCGGTTCGCTCCCGCTCGCCTTCCTCGCCTACGCGTACGTCGGACTCGGCGCCGCGCCCGGCCAGGAACTCCCCGGCGCGCCGAACGCCGTCAAGCGGCCCAAGTACGTCTCCACCGCACGACGCCCTCAGACGCCCCGGCACGAGCCGCCGTCGGCGCAGAGACAGCCCCGGGACGCCATGGGGACGCCGCAGCAGCCGACTGTCGCACATACCGAGCCGGCGGTCCGCCCCCGGCCGCAGACCTGCAAGACCTACGAGCCGTTCGCAATGATGTCCTGGCACACCCACGACGCGGCCGAACTGTCCGACCGGCTCCATCCCCGCTTCGGCCAGGATGGCCGACTGCTCCTCACCTCGTACGACGGTGAGGCGTCCGAACCCGTCCCCGTCCGCTCGGCGGTGTGGACCAGAGAAAACGTCGACCTCAGTGATCTGAGTATGAGCTCTACAACCGAATGGCGTCTGCACGGCCTGAGCCTCCATCTCACAGACGCGCGCCTGGTGCTGGTCGCCGACAAGCCGGACACCGGAAGCCGGACGCTCGCCGGCCATATCCGGCACCCCTGGATCAGCTCCGTGGCCTTCAGACCCAAACAGAGCTTTCGCAACGACTGCGAACTGGTCATCCAGTGCCAACAGGACACCGAGCACGGGACCGTCACCTCCTACCGGCTCGCACTGCTCCTCGACCGGGCAACCGACAGCGCCGAACTCGCCCAACACCTCGTCCGCCGCCTGGCCAGACACCACCTCGACCGTGGCGTGCTGCCCAACTCCGCCCGACCACCCTTCGAGACTCTGTGTGACGCCCCGCGTCTGCCGGCCCCGGATAAGGGAGACCACGCGGCATACGACCTCCCCGCGTTCAAGAACTACCCGGAAGGCGTCGAGTACCTCCTCAACCAGCCCGTCGAGGGCACCTGGATCGGCCCTGGCCTAACGCCCGCGGACTGAGCTCATGCCGTACCGATGCCCGTCTGCCGTTCGTCGCCCGGCACCCGGCACCCGGCACCCGGCACGATGAGGGGGCCACGTGCCTTCGGATTCAGGAGCGCCGAGCCCGAAGAGCTGATCTCGCTCCGAATCGGCAAAGACGCTCGCGCATGCACGGACGCATCCGACCTTTCGATGCCCTTGGCCCGGTCGGTACTGCGTGCACTCACAGCCAATGATGACGTCCCGCCAAGTGCACGATCGGGGACACGCCCCAGCCAATCATCGCCAGGATCGAGCCGGACGTGAGATCTGTATGAACTGGACAGGCCCGACGACGACGGGTCGTGTCCCCCTTCGTGACACGTGGCGGGACGCCACCGCGCAGGGTCATCGGGATGACGGCCATAGAACCTCCGCACGCACCTCCCCGCGACCACGCCCGACCGTCAGAAGTCAACGGTCGCGCAGGACGTAGGCCGACCGCTGGCCGCCCGGGGCCCGGGCCGCGCGACCTCCACCAGCCTCAAGCCGTTCCAGAAGCGCACGTTGCCGTTCGTTGGAGTCGCCGCGGGCAGTGGGAATCCCTGGGACATTTTTCTGAGACTTCCATCTGCATCAACAGACACGAGCGTGAAACAGCCGAATGGTTCTTTGTTCAGGGCAGCTGCCCGCGACCACCCATCGCGGCAGGTCACGGCCTTCGCTGGTCTCTTCCGCGACATCTGAGCCCACGCGGCCGCCGTGCCCTCCCCTCCCGCACGCGTGCGGCCCGGGTAGGGCGCGGCGGCCTGTCGGGGACGTCTCCGGGGCCCGGGCCGGAAGGGCGGCTCAGGCCGCCCCGGCCGGGCTCGCCCCCGGGGCCGGGCCTGACGGGCGCCGCCGGACCGCGCCCATCTCCAGGGTGAAGGCCGCCGGTTCGCTGTCGAAGCCGCGGATCATCTCGTGGAGCTTCCAGGCGCCGGAGCGCTCGTCCCTGACGAACTCCGCGACGGTGGTCACGGTGGAGCCGGCGACGCCCGCGAAATCGTCCGCCAGCAGTTCCGTGTAGCGCTCGACGACCAGCACCCCGGCGTTCGAGATGTCACCGAAGGTCCGCCGCCCTCCGTCCTGGTGGATGACCACGCCCACCACGACCCGTCCGTAGGAGGGCGCCAGCCGGTCGAGTTCCAGCACCATCACCTCGACGAAGCCGAAGCCCTGACCGGTCTGGCTGTGCCGGGCCATGTTGATGGTGCCGTCGGGTGAGCGGCTGTCGTAGTGGACGACGTACACCGGCCGACCGTGCGGGTCGTCGGCGGAGTAGGTCGCGGCGACGATGTCGAGGTGCCGAGGCGCTTCCCCCAAGGGGCTGGGATCCCATTTGAGCCGTACCTCGACCTTGCCGAGCCCCTTGTCGACACTGCTCACCGTACGTCGCCTCCCCGCTTCGAACCGGCCAGGAACCCACCTGGCCCCACCCGTCAAGTATCGCCCGTGACCAGCCGATTGATACTTTCTTGACGCCTTCCTTGCCGACCGGGGCGGGGAGTGAGGGCGTGGCCCCTCCGGGACGCCGTACAGGTTGCGTATGTTTCTGGGCGACGGCCTGGCGCGCGGTACGGGACGCGTACGACGCTGGGCTCAGGGACGTTTCGGGAAGACGGGAGCCGACCGTGCGTGCACGTGATCTGGCGGTGGAGTACGAGTCGGTGAGCGTCGACAGCGACGCCATGGACGCCGCGCGGCTGATGGCCGAGCACAAGCTGCCGGGGCTGCTCGTCCTGGACGAGCGCGGGGAGCCCAAGGCCATCCTGCCCGCGTCGCAGATGATCAAGGTGCTGGTCCCGGCCTACGTCGTCGAGGACCCCGCGCTCGCCGCGGTGGTCGACGAGCGGCACGCCGACCGGCTCTGCCAGGCCCTGGCCGGGCGCCGTGTCGGCGACTGCCTGTCCAGCACCGCCGCCGCGCCGCCGATCGCCGACCCGGACGACACCGCCCTGGAGGTCGCGGCGCTGATGGCCCGGGTGCGCACCCCGCTGGTCGCGGTGGCCACCAAGGACAAGGCGGGTACGCATCTGCTCGGGGTGATCACCGCCTCGCACCTGTTGCACGAGCTGCTGGGCAAGGCGGGCACGATGAGCGCGCCGAGTACCTGAGCGGGCCGTCACCGGCACGGACTCAGGCCAGGACGAAGTAGCGCAGCCACAGGTACAGGGCGCTGATCAGCACGGTGACGAACGTGACGACGAGGCCGTACTTGGTGAACTGCCAGAAGGAGACGGGCTGCCGGTTGCGTTCGGCGATGCCGAGGACGACGACGTTGGCGCTGGCGCCGATCGCGGTGGCGTTGCCGCCCAGGTCGGCGCCGAGTGCCAGGGCCCACCACAGGACGTGGTGGCCGTCGGCCGCACCGCCCATGTCCTTGACCAGGTCGGCGGTGATGGGGGCCATGGTGGCCACGTAGGGGATGTTGTCGACGATGCCGGACAGCACCGCCGAGCCGCCCAGCAGGATCAGGGTGGCACCCAGTTCATGGCCGCCGGTGGCGTCCGCCAGGCCGCGGGACAGTTCGCCGATCACGCCGGTCTCGATCAGTCCTCCGACCATGACGAACAGGCCGGCGAAGAAGGCGAGCGTGGGCCACTCCACCTCGCTCAGCACCTGCCGGACCTCCACCTTCGAGACGGCGACCAGCAGCCCGGCGCCGAGCAGGGCGACGACGCTGGGCTCGTAGTGCAGCACGGGGTGCAGGACGAAGCCGGCGACGACGAGCGCGAGGACGGCCAGGCCCTGCCACAGCAGCCGCGGATCGCGGATGGCCTCGCGTTCCGTCAGGGTCATGACCTGCGCGGCCCGCTCCTCGTCGTAGACGAACGCCTTGCGGAACATCACGCGGCACAGCACCAGGAGGACCGCCGTCAGCACGGCGGCCACCGGGGCGAGGTGGACCAGGAAGTCGTTGAAGGTCAGTCCGGCCCGGCTGGCGATGATGATGTTGGGCGGGTCTCCCACCAGGGTCGCGGTGCCGCCGACGTTGGACGCCAACACCTCGGCGATCAGGAACGGCGCGGAGGCCAGGCCGAGGCGCTCGCACACCAGCAGGGTGACCGGGGCGATCAGCAGCACGGTGGTGACGTTGTCGAGGAGCGCGGAGGCCACCGCGGTGATGAGGACCAGCATCACCATCACCCGGAAGGGTCTGCCCCGGGCCCGTCTGACCGACCAGATCGCCAGGTACTCGAACAGGCCGGTCTGACGCAGCACACCGACGATCGCCATCATCCCGAGCAGCAGGAAGATCACGTTCCAGTCGACGCCGGTGTGCTCGGAGTAGAAGGCCGCCTTGTCGTCGGTGGCGCTGATCGCGAGCATCAGGCCGGCGCCGCCGAGGGCCGCGGCCGTGCGGTGGACCCGCTCGCTGATGATCAGTGCGTACGCACCCACGAACACGGCCACGGCCGCCCAGCTGTGCCAATCGCTCATACGGCCGTCTCTCTCCGCTCAGGTCGTCGCGTCCGCGTGGTCGTGCTCGTCGTCGGGGATGCCGACCAGATCCTCGACGTCGAACATGCGGGCGATGGGTACGTCGGTGCTGGAGTGCGCCACGATCGAGAAGGCGATGCACACCGCGATCAGGGTGTACGCCTCCTCGGCCCGCGGAATGCCCGACTGCAGCACCAGCAGCCCGTACACCACCGAGGCGAAGCCCTTCGGCCCGAACCACGCCGCGGTCAGCTTCTCGCGTCGCGCGAACCGGGTGCCGGTCAGCGAGATCAGCAGGGACACCGGGCGGATCAGCACGATCGCGAGCACCACCGCCACGTATCCCTGCCACGACAGGCCGGCGAACAACCGCGGCGTCAGCAGCGCCCCGAACACCAGCAGGGCGGCGAACTTCGCCAGCTCCGCCAGCGCCTCGCCCAGCGGCTCGAACGCCTCCTTCGACTCCGGCGCCACGGCGGCGAGCACGGCGCCCGCCGAGAACGCGGCCAGGTAGGGGTTGGCGTGGGTGAGGTGGCACAGGCCGTAGAGGATGACTCCGGTGGCCAGCGGCAGCAGCGGCTGCAGTTTCGGTTCGGCCCCCAGCAGCGGGACCCGTACGAGCCCGTTGACCAGCAGCGGGAGCAGCACGCCGAAGGCGAGACCGAGGGACAGCTCCAGGGCGATCCGCCCGATCGACGTCTCGTCCGCGTGGCCGGCGGCGGGGCCCGCGGCGGCGATCAGCAGCAGCACGACCGGCAGGGCCAGGCCGTCGTTGATGCCGCTCTCGACGTTGAGCAGCTGACGCAGTTTGGCCGGGACCTCCTGGCGGCCCACGATCGCCGAGGCGAACACCGGGTCGGTCGGCGCCAGCACCGCGCCGACCAGGAACGAGGTCGTCCAGTCCAGGCCCACCAGGTAGTGCGTCACCAGCGCCATGAACAAGAAGGCCAGTGGCATGCCCAGCCCGAGCGCACGGGCCGGGTTGCGCCAGTTCGCCCGCAGCTTGGCGAAGGACACGTGCTGGCCGTCGGTGAACAGGACCGCGAACAGCGCCAGGTCGGCGGTGACGGACACGATCTCGCTGTCCGGCGTGATGTGGATCAGCCCGAGGAGGCCGTCGCTGACCAGCGCCCCGCCCAGCAGGAACAGGAGTGAGGTCGACAGCACGGTGCGGGCGGCGAGCCCGGACAGCAGCACCGCGATCAGCAGGGCCACCCCGAACACGGCAACCAGTACCACCGTCAACGCCCCCGATCGGAAGAGAGAACACACCTCTGTTCGCCGACCAGGCTTCCCGGCACACCGGTGGAAACCCTACCTGTCCCTGATGGGCCCGTGACAGAACGCCCCCGCGCACCGCCGGGGCCGCCCGCTGCCGGGCCCCGGCAGGCGACGCCGCTCGCGGGACGGAGCTCCCGGTGGGCGGCCTCGGTCCACCGGCCGCCGCGGGGACGTCACGGCCGCTCCTGACGCCCGGCCGCGTGCCGGGCGGCGGGGGCGGTGAGCGGACCGCGCGGGTCGGCGGCCCGGGTGATCGCCGTCTCCACGGCCGCGATCCGGTCGGCGAGCAGGCCGAGGGTGGCGACCGCGCGCGTGAGGGGGTCGTCCTGGGGCCCGCCGACGGCCTGGGTGCGGACGTAGGCGGCTTTCAGCTCGGCCCAGCGCGCGGCCCGGTCACCGGTCAGGGTGCCGCGCAGCTCGGCCAGTTTCAGCAGGTTGGCCTCGGCGCCGGTGGTGAGGGTCTGGGCCTCGGCGGTGTAGTGGTCGTCGAGGACGGCGGCGAGTTCGGCGTCGTTCATCACGGGCTGGATGCGCTGGGCGATCTTGTTCATGTTGCGGTAGGAGCCCTGGAGCCGGAAGGGCGGTTCGGTGCGGGTCGGGTCCGAGGTGGCCGCCGAGGAGATGTACGCAGCGTTCACCGCGAGGACCGTCGCGCGGGCGGTGAGCAGGTGGCGCAGCACGGCCAGGATCCGCTCCAGCTCGGCGGCGGCGTAGGGGTGGGCGAGGCGGTCCGCGCGGGCCGTGGCGTCGCCCTCCGCCAGGCGCACCAGCAGCTGCAGGTCGTCGCGGCCGCGGCCGGCGAGCGGCGCGAGGACCGGGTTGGCGGTGAGCGCGTTCTCGACGAAGCTGAGGGCGAACGCGTGCTCCTTGCCGGTCAGGACGTCGCCGAGGTTCCACACGTCGGCGCGGTTGGCGAGCATGTCGGGGATCCGGAAACGGCTGCCGGACTCGGTGTAGGGGTTGCCGGCCATGCAGACGGCGAAGCGCTTGCCCCGAAGGTCGTAGGTGCGCGGTTCGCCGTCCCGTACGCCCTCGATGCGGCGGGTGGCGTCGCACAGCGGGATGAACCTCTGCAGCAGTTCGGGCGAGGTGTGCTGGATGTCGTCCAGGTAGAGGAGGGTGTTGTTGCCGGCCTCCAGGGCGAAGTTGATCCTCTCGACCTCCTGGCGGGCGGTGGCGTTCGGGGCCTCGGCCGGGTCGAGCGAGGTGACCGCGTGCCCGAGCGCGGGGCCGTTGACCTTGACCAGGATCAGGCCGAGGCGGTCGGCGACGTACTCCATGAGCGTCGTCTTGCCGTATCCCGGCGGGGAGACGAGCAGCAGCAGACCGCCGGTGTCGGTGCGCCTGTCCTCGCCCGTGGTGCCGAGCTGTTTGGCCAGGCTGTCGCCGATCAGCGGCAGGTAGACCTCGTCGACGAGCCGGTTGCGGACGAACGTCGCCATCACGTGCGGCCGGTACTCGTCCAGGCGGAGCCGCGTGCGCTCGGCCGCCACGAGGGCGGTGCGACGGCGCTGGTGGGCGCGGTGTGCGGGCACCTCGTGGGTACGGAACGCCCGGGTGCGGGCGAGGAGTTCGTCGACGCGGACGGTGAGGGTGCGGCGGCTGATGCGCGGGTGGGTGCCGAGCAGTCCGCCGACGGTCTCGCCGAGCGGTGCGTCGCACTCGTAGCGGAGCAGGCCGGGGCAGAGCTCCGCCGCGACCGCCTCGGCCAGGTCGCCGGGGCCGACGTCCGTGCCGGTGGCGGTGGCGTACGAGGTGAGCCACGCCTCGACGAGCTGCCGGCGGGCGGCCGGGTCGTCCAGGGCGGCCAGGTCGTCGTCATAGGCGGAGGTGCCCACCGTGCGGCGGAACTTGTCGAGCAGCGTGCGGGCGCCGGTGCTGAGGACGAAGCCCGCCGGGCCGGTGGTCAGCTCCTCGAAGAGGTAGCCGGCGGCGCCGGCCGCGCTCTCGCCGCCGATCGCCTGTGCCAGCTCCCGCTCCAGGTCGGCGATGGCCGGGGCTAGGCCGAAGGTCTCCCGGGCACGGGCGAGGGAGACGGCCCGGCGTGTCCAGGCGTCGCGTTCGCCGGCGGTGGCGGCCTGGGCCCAGAACAGGTGGGCGGCGGCGCGGGCGGCCGGCTCGTGGCGGAGCGGGCCCGCCCCCTCGTGCAGGCGCAGCAGTGCCGTGAGGATCAGTACGGCGTCGTGGTCGTGGACGCCGCGTTCGTACCCCTCGTCGTGGGCCGCCTCCGCCGCCCGCCGGACCAGGGCCGGCAGATCGGCCTCCGCCAGCGCCGCCGGGCCGTGCTCGTCCAGCAGCCGGGCCGCCAGGTGCTCGGCGCGGTAGACCTCGGGCGACTCCGAGGGCAGGGGGCGGTCCCCGTACGGCCGGCCGGCCGTGAAGTCCGGGTCGGTCACCGGTGAGCGGTAGTCGGTGCCGGTCAGGGCGAAGGCGAGGCCCTCGCCGCAGGGGACCATGGTGAGGTCCAGGGGCTGGGTGTTCACGGCGAAGCGGTGGGCGCCGAGACGGATCGTACGGCCGTCGTCGCTGTAGAGGTCCCGGCGGTCGCGCAGCGCGCGCAGGGCTTCCTGGCGGGCGGCCTTGAGACCGCCGTCGAGTTCCTCCGCCCGTACCTGGTCGCCGAGTTCGCGCAGTTCACCGGCGATGCGGCGGACCTTGGCGGGCATGGGGTCGGAGGTGAAGTACGCGGCGACGGCGTCCGCGTCGGAGAGGGCCGCGGCGCGGCGGGCCACCGTCCGCAGGACGCGGGCGGCGGAGTCGGCGAGGCGTTCGGCGCGGCGGGCGCGGGCGTCGGCGAGGGTCTGCTTGCGGACGGCGAACGCCTCGTGGAGCTCCTCGCGCTGGTCGGCGAGCTCGCCCAGGAGGTCGTCGATCTCGGCGAACTCCGAGAAGCGTGCCTCCAGGTTCTCCACCTGGACGAGCATGCGGGCCAGCTGCTCCTCGCAGGCCTCGGGGGTGTCCGCGGCGGCGAGTGCGCCGGTGACCGACTGCTGGAGCAGGGCGAACTCGGCGGCGAACTCGGCGCGTCCCTCCCGGTCGAGGAGTTCACGGCGGCGGCCGTCGAGGGTGGCGCGGGCCCGGTTGACGCCGCCGAGGACCTCCGCGATGCGCTCCAGGACGGCGGTGCGGACCGTGGCGTCGCCGATGTCGAGCCCGGCGACGACCTCGGTCACCGTGCGCAGCCCGTCGGCGAGTTCGCCGAGGCGGGCGGCGACGGGTGCGGCCTCGGCGACGGTGGCGATCGTCTCGGCCTCGGTGGCGAGCCGCTCGGCGTCGGCCCGGTGCTCGGTGAAGGCGTCCTCGCGGGCGAGGTGGGTGACGGCCCGCCGGCCGAAGGCGGCGAGGTCGGCCGCGGCGTCCGCGGCGAGCTCGTCGATGCGGCCGGTGTCCGCGTACCGCATGTCCTTGAGGGTGAGCAGATGCCCCTGGGCATGCCGGAGTTCGGTCAGGCCGGTGACCCAGGCGGCGGCCCCGCGCGGGGTCTCGCCGCGCAGGCGCCGCACGACGGCCGCGATGCGCGCCGCGGCCTCGGTGAGGGCGTCCGCGGCCCGGCGGGTGAGGACCTGGACGGTCTCGAACTCGGCCAGCACCTGGTCGGCGGTGGCGCGCACCTGCCCGAGCGGCTCGCGCAGATCGCCGAGTTCGCTCTCGCCCAGCCAGTGGTGCGCGTCGGCCGCTCGGACGCACGCGTCGACCAGTGCCGCGTACACCTCGCTCGTCGGCGTCGTCTCCGCCGCCGCCCGGCTGACGGCCAGGCAGTCGGAGATGCCGCGCACCAGGTCGGCGTTGCCGACGCGGGCCAGCGGGCCGGCGCCGACGGGGCGGGTGGCGGCATACGTGTCGGAGACGAAGGGCGAGTCCCACAGCTGGAGCGGGTGCACGCGCTGTGCCTCGTCACCGTCGGCCCGCAGCACCATCAGCCTGCCGTCGTCGAACAGGGCCCAGCCGAGGCAGGTCAGCGGGGTGGCGACCGCCTTGCGGATCATGTTGTACGGCAGCAGCAGGCTGCGTCCTTCCGCCCGCGCGTGGAAGGCGTACAGCACGTCCTCGCCGTTCGGGGAGCGCACCTCGCGCTCGAACTCCAGGCCGTCCACGTCGAGGTCGTACGTCTTGTGGGTGCCCGCGGCCAGGCAGTAGCCGCCGGGGAAGACGACGCCCTGGTCCTCCGGCAGGCGGCGGCAGGCCCGGCCGATGCCGTCGAGGCGGACGACGGTCCTGGTCAGCGTGTTGAACACCAGGTGGCGGTCGGTGTCCTCCCGATAGGGGCGGATCCGCAGCAGGATCAGCACGCCCACGCGCGCGAACGCGATGTCCGCGTCGGCGAGGGACTGCAGCGGCTCGTCGACCGGCTCGGAGTAGATCCCCTCGGCGGTCTCGGTGTCGTTCTCGGTCTTGACGGTCAGCGTCCCGCCGACCGTCCCGACGAAGACCTCGTCCTGCACGCGGACGTGCGGGTGGCGGCCCAGGACGTGGTGCTCCCGGGTCGTGACGGTCCACTCGACGTCGTGGGAGGGCGGGAAGACGTCGTCGCGTTCGCCGCGCGCGTCGAGGAAGGCCGCCTGCCCGTCGCCGGTCACCCTCCAGCGCAGGACACGGATGTCGCCGGCCTTCTCCCCCGTCTGGAAGACGGCGAGCAGGGTGGCGTCCACGAGGCGGAGCTGGAGCAGGTGGGCCTGGCGGTAGTAGCGGTGGAGGGCGGCGAACTCGCGGACGAACGCGGGGTCGTCCAGCAGGCCGGGCACGGCGTCGTCGGGCAGCCGGTTCACCTCGCGGTCGTGGAGCGCGAGGACGTCGCCGACCGTCGTCCCGCCCTTCGGGCCGGGCACCGCGGTGGACCCGAAGAGCAGGACGTCACCGAGAGAGACGATGTCGCGGGGCACGCAGGTGTGCTCGGTGCGCAACCGCCCGGTGCCGGCCAGCGCGAGCCGGGTCGAGCCGAACTCCTCGGCGCGGCGGGCGTTCAGCTCCTCGGCGCGGCGGGCGAGTTCGGCGGCCTGCGCGGTGAGGCGGTCGCGCAGGACCTCGTAGGTACCGGTGTCCTGGCCGGTGGTCATGGATCCCTCTCAACGGGTCGAAGGAGATACGTGGTCCGGAGCCGCCGTCCCCTGTGCGGCGGCTCCGGACCACGGGCGGGTCAGAGCTTGGCGCTGCCGTTGAGGGCCGCCAGCGAGGCGTCGGCGACACCCAGCTCGCCGGCCTTGTCCAGCAGTTGCTGGAGTTGTCCGGCGTTCGCGCCGCCGCCGTTCATGAGCTTCATCAGCAGGGCGGACACGGTCAGGTTCTGCACGTCGGCCGTCGAGACCGGGCCGAGGACGCGGCCGAGGTCGTCCGTGAAGCTCGACGTACCGTCCAGCCAGGGCTTCGCGAGCGCCTGTGCCGTCTCGGAGTGCTGGACGAAGCCGTCGACTCCCTTGCCGAGCGCGATCGAGGAGAGCAGCCGGTCGAAGAAGACCGAGTCGCCGCCCACGATGTCGATGTCGGCGTGCTCCAGACCGGTGGCGAGCACCGTGGCCTGGGCCTCGGCGACCTGCTTCTGCACGTCGAGCCCGGCGAGCCGGACCTCCTTCTCCGCCTGCAGCCGCAGCCGGTACTCCTCGTGCCCGCGGGACGCGTCGTCGAGCGCGGCCATCGCCGCCGCCTTCTCGGTGAGGCCGGCCGCCTCCGCCTTCAGCTTCTCGCCGATGCCCTCGGCCTCGGCGAGCGCCTTGGCCCGGCCGCCCTCCGCCTCGGCGCGCATGCACGCCTCGGTGCCCTCCGCCTGGGCCCGCAGACGCGCCGCGGTCGCCTCGGCCTCCGCGCGGCCCGCCTTCTCGGTGACCTCGGCCTCCTTGTCGCGGACCTGGACGGCGGCCAGGCCCTCGGCGGCGGATTCGGCCTGGACGCCCTCGGCGAGCCGCAGCTTGGCCCGGGCGTCGAGGTCGGAGGTCTTCAACCGGGCCTCGGCCAGGGTGAGTTCCTCGGCCGCCTGGTGGACGGCCGCCTGCTCGGCGGCCTCCGCGGCCTTGATGTCCTTGACCAGCTTCTCCTGCGCCTCGGCCTCGGCGGCGATGATCACGGCCTGCCGCTGCCGCTCCGCGTCCTCCACGGCGCGCAGCGTCTTGATGGACTCCTCCTGCTCGGCGACCGTACGGTCCACGGCCACCCGCTCCCGGACGACCTCGGCGATCTCCCGCTTCTCCGCCTCGACCTCCTTGTCGGCGGCGATCCGCGTCAGCTGGGTCTCCCGCTCGCGCGCGATGGCCTCCAGCATCCGGTCCTTCTCGACGCGCTCGTTCTCGACGGCGATGACCCGCTCGCGGTTCTTCGCGGCGACGGCGATCTCGCGGGCCTGGTTCTCGCGCTGGACGCCGAGCTTCTCCTCGGTGGCCAGGAACGCGCCCTGCGCCCGCAGCCGCTCCTCCTCCACGACCCGCGCCGTCTCGGCCTCCTCGCGCGCCCGCACGGTGTCGATCTCGCGCCGCTGCTTGATCTCGGCGTCCGCCTGCCGGCGCTCCAGCTCCAGGATGGCCTCGCGGGCGTCGACGTTCTGCCGCGTGATCTCCTTCTCCTCGGTGCGCTGGGCCTCGTTGGTGCGCACGTGCTCGACCACGGTCAGCTCGGTGATCTTGCGGATGCCCTGGGCGTCGAGCACGTTGGCCGGGTCGAGCTGGGCCAGCGGCGTCTGCTCCAGGTAGTCGATCGCCGCGTCCTCCAGGTGGTAGCCGCTGAGGTCGACACCGATCAGCTCGATGATCTTGTAGCGCAGTTCCTCGCGCTTGGTGTACAGGTCGGTGAAGTCCAGCTGCTTGCCGACGGTCTTCAGCGCCTCGGAGAACTTCGCGTGGAAGAGCTCCTGCAGCGTCTTCTGGTCGCTCGCCCGCGCGGTGCCGACGGCCTGGGCGACCTTGATGACGTCCTCGACGGTCTTGTTGACCTTCACGAAGAACGAGATCCGGATGTCGGCACGGATGTTGTCCCGGCAGATCAGCCCGTCCCGGCCGGCCCGGGTGATCTCGATGGTCTTCACCGAGATGTCCATCACCTCGGCCTTGTGCAGCACCGGCAGCACGACCTGTCCGGTGAAGGTCACGTCGACCTTGCGCAGCTTGGAGACGATCAGGGCCTTGCCCTGCTCCACCTTGCGGAACAGCCGGGAGACGAAGAGCACGGCGAGCAGGCAGACGGCGACGAGCACGCCGATGCCCACGATCATGGGATTCATGGCATACGTCCTTGAGGCGTATAGGAGTTCGAGCGAGAGGTTGCGACAGGAGATGGGCCGTGCCCGGGGCGGGTGCGGCGGCGCGGCTCAGGCGGCGTGACCCGGCGGCGGGGGCACGGCCGCCGCGGGTTCGTCCGGGAAGAGCCGGTGCAGGGGCCGCACGATCAGGCAGGCGGCGGCCCAGGCCAGGAGCAGCGCTCCGGCGGCGGCGGCCAGGCGCAGCGGCCCGGCGACGGCTCCCGGGGGCCGGAACACGGTGAGCAGCACGGCGGCCGAGACGCTCAGGCCCCAGGCCAGCACCGTCAGCAGCGAGAGGGCGACCGCCACGGGCACCCCGCCCAGGCGCCACGCCCGCAGGTCCACGTCCGCGTCGAAGCTGTCGACGCCGGTGATCCGCACCAGGGCCAGGAGCCAGAAGCAGACGACCACGACGAGCGCCGCGGTCGGCAGGATGGTGGGCAGGCCGGTGGCGGCCACCAGAAACGTCCGCATCCCGCTGCCCCCCCCCTTCCGCCCGCGGCCCGCGCCGGTCGTGTACTCCGGCGGTGCACGGCTCCCCTCCGGATCCCGATGCCGACACCTGCCGGTGTCCGGCATCGGAACCATCCGCCGTGCTCCCCGCGAGCCATGGTCGACGATCGCGCCCGGCCCGCGCATTGCCGGTTTCCGGCAGTGTTCACTAGGGTCTGCATGCCGGTGACCGCCAGGAACCGTCAGCGGCACGTCAAGATTGCGGGGGACGATGTGGCGAACCGGGAGATTCCCGAGGAGTATCTCGACGGCTACGACCGCATCCTGGCCGAGGTCTCGGCCACCGGCCGGCGCCTGACCCGGGACGAGATCGCCTCGCGCCGCGCGCTGGGCGAGCAGGCGGCGGAAGCCGGTCACCGACTGCGCGCCCTGGTCAGCGCCCACCTCACCGCCGCCCGCACGGCCTGGCCCGACGCGGGAGGCACGGCCGACAGCGCGCTCGCCGCCGTCCAGCAGGTCATCGACGCGTTCGCCGAGGGTTTCGAGCGCGCCGAACTCCTCGCCGTACGCCAGGAGGAGGCCGCCCGCCGGGAGTTCATCGACGACCTCCTCTACGGCCGCAGCGACCTGGGCCGTCTCGCCGAACGCGCCGAGCGCTTCGGCCTGCGCCTGTCCCACGCCCACGCGGTGGCCGTCGCGCAGGGCCGGACCGCCTACGGCGAGGCCGATCCGGTGCCGCGGCAGGTGGAGCGGGCCGTCATCGCGCGGTTCGGCGACCGCAGCGTCCTGCTCACCACCAAGGACGGCCGGCTGCTGTGCATCGCCCCCGGCCACCAGGACGAGGTGCTCGCCCACTTCGCCAAACAGGCGTACGCCGCCACCGACGGCGGCCGCGTCGCCATCGGCCGGCCCCAGCCCGGCCCCGGCGGCGTCGTCCATTCCTACGAGGAGGCGCTCAACGCGCTCGAACTGGCCGAGCGCCTCGACCTCGACGACCCGGTCCTGCGCGCCGCCGACCTGCTCGTCTACCCCGTCCTCACCCGCGACCGGCAGGCCATGGCCGACCTCGTCGTCGACACCCTGGGCCCGCTGGCCGCGGCCCGCGGCGGGGCCGTGCCGCTGCTCGACACCCTCACCGCGTACTTCGACTCCGGCTGCGTGGCCGCCGAGGCAGCCCGCCGCCTCTCGCTGAGCGTGCGCGCGCTGACCTACCGCCTGGACCGCATCCACAAGCTCACCGGCGCCAATCCCGCCGACCCGGCCCACCGCTACATGCTCCAGACCGCGGTCATCGGCGCCCGGCTGCTGGACTGGCCGGCCACGGAGCTCTGACACGGACGCGGTCCCGCGGCGGCGGTCCGGGACCGGAGCGGCCGCAGGGCGGCAGCCGGCGCGGCTCGTTCCGGCCGCTTTTTGTTCTACAGAACCTTGACGCCCTGCCGCTCTTCTGTAGACGATCGAGGCATCGGTACCCGCACCGGCGCGAGGAGGCGCTCGGCATGGTGGAGGTGTCCTTCGACCGGAGCCCTCAGACGTACCGGCACTGGAGGCTGCGTACGGACGGGCCGGTCGCCTGGCTGGAGCTGGACGTCGACGAACAGGGCGGACTGGTCCCCGGCTACGAGCTCAAGCTCAACTCCTACGACCTCGGTGTGGACATCGAGCTCCACGACGCGCTCCAGCGGCTGCGCTTCGAGCACCCCGAGGTACGGGCCGTGGTGCTGACCAGCGCCAAGGAGAACGTCTTCTGCGCGGGCGCGAACATCCGGATGCTCGCGAACTCCCCGCACGCGTGGAAGGTCAACTTCTGCAAGTTCACCAACGAGACCCGCAACGCCATGGAGGACGCCTCCGCGCACTCCGGTCTCACCTTCATCGCCGCGGTCAACGGCTCCTGCGCGGGCGGGGGTTACGAGCTCGCGCTGGCCTGCGACCGCATCCTGCTGATCGACGACAACGCCTCGGCGGTCGCCCTGCCCGAGGTGCCGCTGCTGGGCGTGCTGCCCGGCACCGGCGGGCTGACCCGGCTGACGGACAAGCGTCGGGTGCGCAAGGACCTGGCCGACGTCTTCGCCACCCGCAGCGACGGCGTCAAGGGCCGGACGGCCGTCGACTGGCGGCTGGTCGACGAGGTGGTGCCGCGGCGGGAGTTCCGGGCCGTCGTGGAGCGGCGGGCGCGGGAGGCGGCGGCGCGCCGTCCCCGCCCCGGGGACGTCCAGGGCATCCGGCTCGGGCCGCTGGAGCGGGAGACCACCGGGGACGGGATCCGCTACCGGTACGTGCGGGCCGCGTTCGACCGTCCGGGCGGACTCGTCCGGATCACCGTCCGCGGGCCGGGCGAGGAGGACGGCTGGCTGCTCGCCCTCACCCGTGAACTCGACGACCTGATCCTGCGGCTGCGCACGAACGAGCCCGAGCTGGGCACCTGGGTGCTGCGCACCGAGGGCGACCCGGAACGCGTACTCGCCCACGAGCGGCGGCTGCTGGACGCGAAGGACGACTGGCTGGCGAACGAGGTCCTGCACTACTACAAGCGCACCCTGAAGCGGCTCGACGTCACCAGCCGCAGCCTCGTCGCGCTGATCGAGCCGGGCAGCTGCTTCGCGGGGCTGCTGCTGGAGCTCGCGCTCGCCTGCGACGTGCAGTACATGCTGGACGGGCCGCCGGTCGAGGATCCGGACAGCCCGCGGCGGGCCCGGCTCGCCCTCGCGGAGGCGAACTTCGGCCTCCTCCCGATGGGCAACGGGCTGTCGCGCCTCCAGTCCCGCTTCTACGGCCGGCAGGACCATCTCGACCGGCTGCACCAGGAGGCGGGGCGCCGGCTGGGCGCCGCCGAGGCCCGTGAACTCGGACTCGTCACCGACGCGCCCGACGACCTCGACTGGGAGGACGAGATCCGCCTCGTCCTGGAGAACCGGGCCGCGCTGAGCCCGGACGCGCTGACCGGGATGGAGGCCAACCACCGGTTCGTCGGCCCGGAGACCATGGAGTCCAAGATCTTCGGCCGCCTCAGCGCCTGGCAGAACTGGATCTTCGTACGCCCGGGCGCCTCGGGACCGGACGGCGCGTTGCGCCGCTACGGCACCGGGCGGCGGGCGGTCTACGACCGGAAGCGAGTGTGACCCGATGCCCACGGCCATCGACTACGACTCCAAGATCCCCAACAATGTCGGTCTCTCCGACGACCGCCGGCTGCAGCGGGCGCTGGAGGGCTGGCAGCCCAAGTTCTTCGGCTGGTGGGGCGAGATGGGCCCGTCCCTGGAGAACCACGGCGTCTATCTGCGTACGGCGGTGTCGGTGGGCCGCGACGGCTGGGCGCACTTCGGCCATGTGAACGTGCCCGACTACCGCTGGGGCATCTTCCTCGCCGAGCCCACCCCGGACCGCCGGGTCGCCTTCGGCGAGCACCGGGGCGAGCCGGTCTGGCAGCAGGTGCCCGGCGAGTACCGCGCCGAACTGCAGCGGCTGATCGTCGTCCAGGGGGACACCGAGCCCGCCTCCGTCGAGCAGCAGCGCCTGCTCGGGCTGAGCGCGCCGAGCCTGTACGACCTGCGCAACCTCTTCCAGGTCAACGTGGAGGAGGGGCGCCACCTGTGGGCGATGGTGTACCTGCTGCACGCCTACTTCGGCCGGGAGGGACGCGAGGAGGCCGAGGCGCTGCTGTACCGCAACTCCGGCAGCCCCGACGCGCCGCGCATCCTCGGCGCGTTCAACGAGGAGACCGCCGACTGGCTGGCCTTCTTCATGTTCACGTACTTCACCGACCGGGACGGCAAGTACCAGCTGGGCTCGCTCAGGGAGAGCGCCTTCGACCCGCTGTCGCGGACCTGCGTCTTCATGCTGAAGGAGGAGGCGCACCACATGATGGTCGGCACCACCGGTGTCGACCGGGTGGTCACCCGCAGTGCCCAGCTCGTGCGCGAGCACGACACGCTGGACATCGCGGCCTGCGGCGGCATCCCGCTGGACATCGTCCAGAAGTACATCAACTTCCACTACACGGTCTCCCTGGACCTGTTCGGCAGCGAGACCTCCACCAACGCGGCCAACTACTACACCGCAGGGCTCAAGGGCCGCTGGCAGGAGGAGCGGCGGGACGACGACCACCGGCTCACCGAGGACGGCGCACGGCTGGACAGGCCCGCCCCGGACGGGAGCTGGGGCGTGGACGAGGTGCCCGCGCTGCTCGCGCTCAACCTCGACCTGCGCGACGCGTACATCGCCGACTGCCGGACCGGCGTCCGGCGCTGGAACCGCATCCTGGACGAGCACGGCGTCGACTTCCGGCTGAGGCTGCCGCATCCCGGCTTCAACCGCCACGTCGGCCTCGCCTCCGGCCATCACGTCACACCCGACGGCACGATCGTCGACGAGGAGACCTGGGAGGCGAGCCGCGGGCACTGGCTGCCGACGGCCGAGGACCTGGCGTTCGTACGGTCGTTGATGCGGCCGGTGTACGAGCGCGGGAAGATCGCGAGCTGGGTGGCGCCACCGGTGAACGGCATCAACGGCAAGCCGTTCGACTACGAGTACGTCCGACTGGTGTGAGGCGGCCCCGATGCCCGAGCTGTTCAACGCGGCGCAGTGGCTGGTCGACCGGCAGGTGGCGGACGGCAACGGCGGTCGCACGGCCGTCGTGACGCCCACCCGCTCCCTGACCTACGCGGAGCTGTCCGGCGAGGTGCGCCGGGTGGCGGCCGGGCTGCGGGCCCTCGGGGTACGGCCCGAGGAGCGCGTCCTGTTCTGCATGGCGGACGACGTCGAGCTGTTCACCGGCATCCTCGCCGCCTTCCGCATCGGTGCGGTGGCGGTGCCCGCCTCGACCATGCTCACCGGGGCGGAACTGGGCAGGCTGGTCGCGGACTGCCGTACCCGGGTGGTGCTGGGATCGGCCGGGTTCGCGCCCCTGGTGCGGGCCGCGGCGCAGCACGCTCCGGAGGTCGAGCACGTCGTCCTGGGCGACGCGTGGCAGCGGCTGCGGGCCGCCGGCGCGGACGAGGAGCCGTACCCCACCTGGCCGGACTCCCCCGCCCTGTGGCTCTACACGTCCGGCACGACGGGCACCCCCAAGGCGGCCATGCACCGGCACGACGGCATCAGGCTCGTCGCGGAGAACTACGGGCGGCAGGTGCTCGGCATCGGCCCCGGGGACCGGTGCCTGTCGGTGGCGAAGCTGTTCTTCGCCTACGGCCTCGGCAACTCGATGTTCTTCCCGCTGTCGGCCGGCGCCACCGCGCTGCTGGAGCCCGGCCGGCCCTCGCCCGCGCTGTTCGCCGAACGGGCGGCGGCCGACCGGGCCACGGTCCTGTACGGGGTGCCCGGCTTCCTCGGGGCGCTGCTCGCGAGCCCCGACGTCCCCGACGACGCCTTCAGGACCGTACGCGTGGGCGTCTCGGCGGGTGAGGCGCTGCCGGCGCGGATCCACCACGGGATGCGGGAGCGGTTCGGCGTCGAGGTGCTCGACGGGATCGGGTCCACCGAGCTGCTGCACATCTTCATCTCCAACCGGCAGGGGCAGGTCCACCCCGGCTCCTCCGGCGAACCTGTTCCGGGGTACGCCGTGGAGCTGCGGGACGCCGAGGGCCGGGTGGTGGCCGGTGAGGGCGTGCCCGGCGAGCTCTACGTGCGCGGGGCGTCGGCCGCCACCGGCTACTGGTGCCGGGCCGCGACCACCCGTCAGGTCTTCCTCGGCGACCGGGTGCGCACCGGCGACACCTACGTACGCAACGGCGACGGCACGTACACCTGCATGGGCCGCACCAACGACCTGCTCAAGGCGGGCGGCATCTGGGTCTCGCCCGCCGAGGTCGAGGAGCGGCTGCTGGCCCATCCGGACGTGGCGGAGGCCGCCGTGGTGGGCGCGCGGGACGCGGACGGGCTGGACCGGCCGGTGGCCTGCGTGGTGCCGCGGGCCGGGCGCGAGGTCGACGGGGAGGCGCTGGTCGCCTGGTGCCGGGAGGGCCTCGCGGCGTTCAAGCGGCCGCGCGCGGTCGTCGGCCTGGACGAGCTGCCGCGTACGCCGACGGGGAAGATCCGGCGCAACGTGCTGCGGGAGATGGTCCGTTCCCGGCAGGCGCCGTGATGCGGCGGTGAGAGGGTCTCGCCAGGCCGAAGCGGGCGTGGTGGCCGGGGAGTTCGCGCGGGTCGGCCCGGCGAGGACGGACGGGACGTCCGGGCACGTCCTCCACGGCGGCCGACGGCGGCCGCGGGGCGCCGTGGCGAGTGCTGTCAGACACCCCCTAGGGGCGGCGGGCGGGAGTGGGGAGTTCGTGCGCCAGTTCCTCCCAGCGCCGCTGGGCGGCCGCGCTCCAGTCCGCGTGCCGGCCGTGGAAGAGGTCCACCGCCCGTGCTCCGCTCCAGCCCGCGGGCAGGAGCCTCGAGGGCAGGCGCGGGTCCAGGAAGGGGAAGCGGCGCCACTCGTGGACGAGCCGGGTGAGGTCGTGGAGGACGGCGTCGCCGTCCGCGGGGTGCAGCCCCGTGAACTCGTCGATGAAGGACTCGTAGCGGTCCTCCACCTCGCTCAGGTCCCAGGCGCGGGCGACCATGGCCGGCTCGCTGCCCACGGCGCCGTAGGCCGCGGTGAAGGACATCGCGCCGTCGGCCAGGCCGAGTTCCTTCAGCACGGCGAGCGCCTCCGCCTCCCGGTCGGCGCGGGGCGTGATCCACACGCCGGGCTCCGGGGAGCCGAATCCGGCCCAGCTCAGCCCCGTGCGGACGCGGTGGCGCAGGTCGCGCTTGGACTCCGGCACCGAGACCAGGACCACCAGCCAGGTGCCGTCCCAGGCACCTTCCTCGCGCCCGAAGCCGTAGATGCGCTGCGCGCCCTCGGTCAGCAGCCGGCGTCCCGGCGGGGTCAGCGCCCAGCGCACCCGGCGGCCCACCCGCTCCGAGGCGAGCCAGCCCTCCGCCGCCGTACGGGCCAGGGACTGGCGGGCCGACTTCTCCTCGACGCCGAACAGCGCGAGCGCCTCCACCAGCGCCGAGGTCCACACGGGCCGGCCGCGCGGCAGGACGTACTCGCCGAGCATGGTCATCAGCAGCGAACGGGCGCTGGTGTCACCGACCTCGCGGCGCCTGCTGACCACCGGCCGCGCGGACGCGTCCTTCGCCATGCCCGTCACTCCCCTCGCCGCCGGTCTCCCGCTGCCGTACTTGCACAATATCGTGTCGTTGCGCGAGGGATAAGTAGAGCGTTTCGCCCGGGCGGCCCCTTCCGGACATGCCGCCGCGCCGCCGGCCTCGACGTCCGGCGGGGCGGCGGCGGGGCGGGGCGGCGCTCAGGCCTTGGTCAGGGTGACCTCGTGCCGCTCCACGGCGTGGAAGCGGGGCAGCGGCAGGATGCCGTGGAAGGTCAGCTCCGTGACGGTGGCCTCGACGCTGACCTTGCCGGGCGCGACCTCCATGGACGGCACGCTGCTGTTCTCCCAGCGGTGTGTCTCCCCGTCGCAGACGGCGGCCGTGCCGCCGATGCCCTGGATCACGGTCGTGGTGCCCCCGGCGGAGGTCGTGGAGCTTTTGCGCACGTTGGAGCTGACGAAGGCCGCTCCGTCGCCGCCCACGCAGCGGTACGTGCCGGAGAGCGTGACGGTGCCGTCCTCGGCGATACGGCCCGTCGGGTCGACGGTCACCGTCTCCTGCACGTCCGTGGACCGCTGCGGGGCCGCGGTCGCCGGGGCGGCCGGAGCGGCGAGCAGGAACAGGGCGGCACCGGCGGCGAGGGCCAGGGCGGGACGCTTGGTCATGGGGAACCTCCTGTAGGTGGGGTTTCCACAGGTACCCGGCGGCGACGCCGACGGCCGTGACCGTCACCCCTTCGGTGGCGAGTCCGCACCGACCGTCGTGGAACCGTCCGGGGGTTGTCCGCGTGTTGTCACGCTTCGCGGCCGGCCGTTCCGGCGGGCGCACGGGAGGAGCATGGTCGTCGCACAGGGACCCGACGGACGGTCCCGACCGACGTGGAGGTGCGCCATGCGTTCCCACCAGTCCTCGTGCCCTTCCTTCGACGGCAACGCCGCGCACGTCGTCGCCGCCCACCCCGAGCAGGGCTGGAGCCTGCTGTGCGACGGCGCGATCGTCTTCGACGACACCGGCGAGCTGACCTCCGACGGCCGGGCCGTCGCGCCGCACCGGGTGCCCGTCGAGCGGCTCGCCGTCGCGGCCTGAGCGGACCACTGCGGGTCGACATCCCCTAGAAGGCTCATGAAGATCTTGGGGTTCTGGCCCCGCCGCGTGAGCGGCGGGGCCAGACTCGTTTTGTGGTGATGGGGGAATGGGCCGGGGAGACGGTCGGGCCGGATGTGTGGGAGACGTGCCGGGAGTTGATCCCGGCCGGGAGTGTGTTCGCGTTTCTGGCGGAGCACCGTGGTGCGCTGTTTCCGGCGGAGATGTTCGCGGACATGTACCCGTCGGCGAACGGGCGGCCGAGCATGCCGCCGCAGATCCTGGCCGCGGCGGTCACGCTGCAGTCCCTGCACGGACTGTCGGACTTCG
>NZ_JBIWOE010000014.1:178767-194233 GCF_044767585.1 Streptomyces sp. NPDC101225 | reverse complement strand
TCCTATGAAGTCACGGACGCCCGACCGGCCACGCGCCAAGTGACACCGCCCGGCAGGCCGACGATTCCCCAGAAGGACAGCCGAAGCGTCAGTCACTCGGAGAGTCAGACCCCCGAGCGGTGCCATGGTCAATCCTCACTGTCAGTCGTAGAGGGTGGCGAACGTGTCGCGGAAGACGTGGCCGGCCAGTTCGCCGCCGCCGGTCGCGGCGGTCATGCGGGCGTACTCGCCGACGAAGTCGCCCCAGGGCTGGTCGCTGGCGAAGAGCACGCGGTCGTGGCCGATGCCGCGGTGCTCGATCTCCCGGGCCAGCCAGTAGGGCAGGAAGCCGATGGCCCAGGAGAGGTCGGTGTAGACCCGCTTGCCGGTGGTGATCCAGTCGAAGAAGCGAGAGCCGGCGAGCTTGATGTGACCGCTCATCCCGCCGCCGAAGTGGACGAGATGGACGGCTACTTGGTCGGCGTACCAGTCGACAAGGTGGCCGACCTCGTCGATGTCGGACGCGGCGCCGGGCGAGGTGTGGACGTGGACCACCAGGTCGTGCCGGGCCGCGGTGGCGAAGACGCGGTCCAGCAGGGGCCGGCAGGACGGATCGGTGGGGCGGCCGCCGAGCAGGAAGCTGAGTTTGAGGGCCTTCACCCCGCGCTCGGCTGCCAACGTCAAGGCCTGATCGGTGCGTTGCTCGTCCTCGGGGCGGGGGGAGACCCACAGTCCGGCACGGATCCGGTCGTCGTGGTGGGCCGCCTCGACCGCCAGTTCGTTGAAGGAGAAGGCGATCGCGGGGTCGGGAACGCCGTAGTTGGGGATGACCAGGGCGCGTTCGGTCCCCTCGGCGTCCAGGTCGGCGATCAGTTGCTTGATGGTGGAGCGGGCGGTGGTGTCGGGATGGACGGGAGGACCGCCGTAGAAGGGGAAGGCCGGCAGGACGCCGATATGGCGGTGGGCATCGTAGACCATGACGGGGTGGCTCCTTCTCAGCCCACGGGGACGGCGGCCGTGACTCGGCTGGGGGCGCCGGTGAGGGTGCCGCAGACGTCGGCGAGCCGGCGGCCGGCGTCGATGTGGCCGGCTATGAACTCGGCGTCCCGGCCCACCGCTTCAAACCGCCCCGAGCCCCAGGTGTGCTGCCAGGGCAGGCCCAGGAAGTACAGGCCCGGGACGCTGCTGACGCCGCGCCAGTGCATCGGGTAGCCGCGGCCGTCGAACGCGGGGATCTCGATCCACCGGTGGTCGCGGGCGAAGCCGGTGGCCCAGACGACGGAGCTGATGCCGGCTGCGGCGAGGTCCAGTTCTCGCGGCTGCTCGTCGGGTTCCCATACCGGGAGGTAGCGGGACTCGGTCGGCGCGTCGATCCCTTGGGCTGTGATGTGGGCGTCGATGGCATCCTTGATGCCCTCGGCGACGGCGTCCGCGTGGTCGAGGCTGACCTTGAGGTCGTCGGCGAACTCCAGCATCGTTCCCGCGATGTCCGTCAGGTGTCCGTACAGCCGCATCCCGTCCCGGGCGAAAGCCCGCAGGTCGATGTCGCGGCCGCCGTCGCGGCCGGTGACGTAGTGGTTGACCCGCAGACGTACGGCGTCCGCGTCGTCGAATCCGTCGATGCTCTTGGCGTAGTGGCCCATCTCGTCCAGCCAGGCCACACAGTCCCGGCCGCGGTAGAAGCGGGCCACGCGCGGGGCGCTGCCCACAGCGAGGTGCACCTGCCGCCCGGCGAGATGCAGGTCCTCGGCAATCTGACAGCCCGACTGCCCGGTGCCTACCACGAGTACGGCGCCGTGCGGGAGTTGATCGGGGTTGCGGTAGCCGGAAGAGTGCACCTGCTGGACGGCAGTGGTCAGCCGCTCGCCCATCCGGGGCAGCTTCGGGCTGTGATACGGGCCGGTTGCGACCACCACCTGGTCGGCGGTGAAGTCCCCGGCCGTGGTGGCGACGTCGAAGCCCCCGCCCGGTGAGGGGCGCAGCCGGGTCACGGACACCCCTTCCACCAGAGGCGGCCGGAAAGCGGCGACGTAGTCCTCGAGGTAGCGCACGATCTCGTCACGGACCATGAAGCCGTCGGGGTCACTGCCGGAGTAGGGGTAACCGGGCAGTCTGCACTGCCAGTTGGGCGTGACGAGGCAGAACGAGTCCCAGCGGCGGGTGCGCCACTCGTGGCCGACCCGGTTGGCTTCTATCACCACGTGATCGATGCCGCGTGCGCTCAGGCAGTGGCTGGCGGACAGGCCGGCCTGTCCGCCGCCGATCACTGCCACCGGCAGGTGGGCTTCGGCCAGCCGCCGCGACGGGTTCATCGCTTGCTCCCGTCCGCGCGGCGCAGGCTCTCGACGGTGACCGTGGCACCGGCTACGGCCGCATAGGCGTGCGCGGTCTGCTCAATCTGCGCGAGCTGGCCGGAGGCGCCGGTGCAGAAGAAGCCGAACTTCTCCCGCACTCGCTCTCCGGCGATGGCCAGGGCCGTGCGGCTGCGCTCGACGAAGTCGGCGAGGTCGTATGCGTGTCCCGCCGTGAAATACTCCTCCACCACCGTGGACGGGGAATAGCAGCGCTGGACGGCGCCGTCAGGCCAGCGCACCTCGAAATAGATCTCGGGCATGACATCCCTCCACGCGAAGCGCCGAGGTCTTGACACCTCGTCTCTACTTGCGGGACCCACTTCATCCACGGCCCGTTTCCGAACCAAGTCATCCGGAATAAAGCGGAGTTACGTACCCCTCACCACGCGTACGGGGGTCGCCACACTCAGTTGCCTCAGAGGCAAACCTCGGGCATTACGTGGGCATTCCCAACACACCTGCGGCGGTCCCCTCCAACCTGCAGGACCACAAGCAAGCAGGCCGCACGGGTCCCAGCAGGCGTCGCAGTTCAGGCACTGCAGGTCAAACACGCCCGGCCACCGCGGCGTCGGTGAGACATCACACCTGGGGACCCGCGGCAGGACGGCTGCTGGCTGGTGGGGAAGACTGCCGTCCTGTACCCGGGACGGGGACCGGCCAGCCGGCTGGCCCCCATCCGGTCCGCCCATCGGCCCCGGATGTTCCTCCTCGTATGGCCGGACTGTCCCCATGGCAGATCAGATCACCGAGCATCTCCTGGACCGTTTCGCCGGCGCCCTGCAGCCGCTGGTGCCGCTGGTAGCCGTATGGGCCCACGGTTCGCTGGCCGCGGGCGACTACCGGCCGGGCCGCAGCGACCTCGACCTGGTCGCTCTGCTCGGCCGGACCTGCACACCGGCCGAGGAACAGCAACTGAGTGCGATGCACGAAGCCCTGGGCCGGGACGTCCTCCTCGCCTCACGGCTGCACTGCAGCTACCTTGCGGTCAGCGAGCTGGACGATGCCGCGCGCTCCCCTCTCACATGGGCCCACGAGGAGCTGACGCACCGGCCCGTCACACCGGTGACCAGGCGTGAACTGCACGCCTTCGGACGCGTCCTGCACGGCCGGCCACCGGCCGGGCTCCTGCCGCCGGTGACCGACCGTCAGCTCGCCGACTTCATCCTCGAGGACCTTCAGGACTTCTGGCGCCCGGCCCTGGAACACCCACAACGGTGGCGGCGCGACATCTGGGTCGACCTGGGACTGCTGACCCTGGCCCGAGCCACCGTGACCCTGCAGGAGGGCAGGCTGATCACCAAGGCCGAGGCCCTCGACGTCCTCACCGAACTCGGCGCCCCCATCGACGTCGTGGACGACATCAGACAGCGCCGCTACGGCACCCCCGGCCCCGCCGACCACCAATGGATCAGCCGACGGGCCAGCCCGACCCTCGCCTTCCTCAAACCCGCCATCGACCAGGCCCTGTCCACAGCTCCTTGATCGGTGCGGGGTAATCAGCTCCTGCACAGCCGCCCGGGGTCCCAGGGGCAAGACCTCAGCAAGTGCGCCGTGGGGAGGCAGTGGCGGAGCGGAGTGGGTGACCTCGGGTGTGGCCGTGCGTGGTGTCGCCCCCCTTCTGTCGAGCTGCCGATCCCGAGCGGGACGGCAGGACCGAGACGAGCGCGGGCCCGGCCCGGCTGTTCGCCGGACCGGGCCGCTGGCCGCTTCAGGTGCTGCCGGATCGCTCCAGAGGTGCCCCCTCCCCGCTTCCCAGTGCTGCTTGGTGTTCTTTCCGGTGTTTCTCGATGCGTCGGATCGCAGCGGGTGCGCGCGCCGGCAGACATGCCCGGCCGCGCCGGCCGCGCCGGACCTGGGTCACACGGCGGCGCGCCTCCTTCTTCCCGTCGGCCTCGTCCGGCGCGACCTGCGCATCACGACGGCTCCCCCGCCGACGGCCACGGCGACGGCCGCCGCGAGGACGACCAGCGCCGTGGTGCGGTCGAGACCCAGGATCCTGGCGTCCGCGCCGTCGTCCTCCCCGGAGACCGGTGCGGCCAGGCTCAGGCCCGCGCAGGCGGCCGGGACGGCGGCGGCCTGCGTGCCCTCGTCGGCCTGGAACTGGAACGCGTTGGTCTGCACGTCGCCGTCGGTGGCGGTGACGGTGTACGTCAGCGTGTCGACGCCCGCGGGCAGCGAGCCCACGGACGCGCACGCGACGGACCCGTCGGCCACCTGGGGCTGCCCCAGGGGCACGGCGGTGCCGTCGGGACCGACCAGCCTGATCTTCGGGATCGTCCCCGGCTTCAACTGGGCGAAGGTCAGGGCGATGACGCTCGTTGCGCTACCGACGGTGGAGCCCGGCGCCGGTGTCGCCGTCTTCAGTGCGGTGTGGGCGTACGCGGGTGTGCCGCCGAAGAGCAGCAGCACGCCCAGACACCCCGACAGGGCGGCCGGCGCCCTCAGAAATCGAAGTCCGCGCATGCTATCCGGTTGTCCATCGCTTCCATGGGGTGGACGACGAGGGCGACCGCGCCCTTGCCGGTCTTCTTCGCGTTGTTCACCGTCGTCATGCCCTTGCCGGACTTGTCGGCGGTGAAGGTCAGCCACACCTCGTTGGGCGGCTTGGCCGGACCTCCCTCGGTGAACTGGAAGTGCTCGCCGCCGTTGTCCGCCGAGCAGTGCTCGGCGTGCAGGTGGGCCATGTAGTGCTGCCCCGGCTTCAGGCCGGTCAGGGACACCGTCACCGTGGTGCCCATGGAACCCTGCGCCAGCCAGGCGGTGCCCTTGACGTCGTCCATGCCGGGCGGACGGGTGTCCAGCAGTTCGAACGCGCCCTTGACCGTGCTGGCGCCGGACATCTTGTAGGCGGGGGTGGCCTTCGGGTCGCCGTACGACATGTTCATGTCGGACATGCCGTCCATGCTCTTGGACGGGGACGCGGAGGACTCCGCGGACGCCTTCTCGGCGGTGCCGGAGGAGCCGCCGCAGCCGGACACCAGGGCCGCCGCGGCGAGGACGGCGAGGCAGGCGGCAAGCCGCGGACGGGGCCGGCGCGGGGCGGCGCCCCGCCCGGTGGTCGAGGGCCGCTCCGCCGGCGTGGTGTCACACGAAGGCGTGCGGTCGAGCGTGTGGTGGTGCATGGAACTCCCGATCGTTGACGGAGGCCGGCCCCGCCCGGTCGTCGCGGCACAGCGCGGCGACGGCGCACAGCGGGCGCCGAGGCGGCAAGGGGCGGCCCAGGGCCGAACAGGTCAGGCCGACGTGGACAGGCGCGTCGGCCGCCGCCTGTCCCCCGGGCCCTGCCGGCCGCCGGAACGGACCGGGCTCAGGACCGCACCGCGAGCGGCGGATCGGGAGACAGGAGGCTGATGCGTGAACGGACTCCTGGCGGCCCTCTGCGGACGACCACGTGTCTCAGCGCCGTGGAGACGGCCCAGCGGCGGTTTCCTCCGTCGACGACCGCCCGCCACGACCGGCACCCGCCTTCATCCGGCGTACGGAAGAGCACCCGCAGGGCGCGGCGCAGCGGGGCGAGCAGGACGGCGGCCAGGGCCCGGCCGATCCGGTGGGCCGCCCGCTCGCCCCACCACAGCCACAGTCCGCACACCAACGCGGCCAGCACATGGGCCAGAAACATCCCCGCGGAGCCCTCGCGCATCAGGACCGAGAGAAGAGACCCACCGGACGGTCCCGAGCCGGAGGACCCCGTCATGGACCCGGAGCCGTCGGCCATTCCGGCGTGATGCATCATCAGGCCCGCGTGGCCGAAGGCCATCCCCGGCATGCCGGAGCTCCCCGCGCCTCCCCCCATGCCGGCGGGCACGCCCGCGCCGCCCGTCAGACACGAGGCGGTACCGAAGAACAGGTGCAGCAGCACCTGTGCGGCGACCGTCGTCCCGACGACGGTCGGAGCATCGCGCTCACGCCCGGTCAGCCACCACCCGCCCGACGCGGCCGCCGCGAAGGCGAGACCCAACGCCCACCAGGGCAGCACCTCCCCCGAGGCCATCAGGTCGTGCCCCAGAGCGGTCGTCACCACGCAGACGGCACCGAAGACCGCGGCCCGCGCCGAGGGCACGACCCCGACCGCGGGGACGGCGAGAGCGGACGGCTGCCGCGCCCTCACTGCGCCACCACCACGGTGCCTCCGGGGGACATGCACGCTCTCCTCGCGCTCCTGGCAACTCAACGGTCTCACCGTCCCCTTACGCATTCCGGGATGCCCGCGTTCACCCTGCGCGCCGGGACATCCACCCTTTCCCGGAGGCCTCCGACGGGCGCCGACCGCACCGCACCACCCGGCCGCCGATGTGGCCTCGTCACGGCGAACGCCGGGAACTTCCTCGGGTACCGCCCCGACTCCTCTGGTGGTCGTGCGCCGGGTCCGTTGCGTCCGGTCCCGGAGTACGCGTCGGCGCCGTGCGGCGTCCGGGAGTCGAGTGGGTCCGGTGATCGCTGCTGGGGGCCATGGCGTCGATGGTGTCGGCGATGGACGCCTCCGGGACGGTGTCCGCCGCGTCCGGGTCGGGCGGGGCATCGGACATGGTCGGAATGGACATGGCCGGTGACTCGGGTCTCTCCTCCATGAGCCTGTCGGGGACCGGCCCGACCACCGCAGCCGTGCTGCCGGCGATCGTCCTGGGCGTGCTGGGTCTGTTCTGGCTCACCCGTGCGCTCGACCGGGCGCGAGCCGGCGACGGAGCCGGCCGCGGCGCGGAGAACGGCCACCGTGTGACATCGGCGGGTTCCGCGGGAGCGCCGGCCCCGGCCTGCCGTGCGGCCAGGGCACTGGGGATGGCGGTCATGTTCGTCGTGGCTTCCCGACCTCGGTGGGCAACGGGGCGGGAAAGCCCGCCGATGCGCTGTTTTCCGGGGCTCCGCGTGGGGAGGAAACGGTGGAGTCGCCCAGGGCCGAAGCGCGGTGGGCGGGACGGGACCAGGGGATCAGGGGGGTGAGGCTCCATGTCCGTACCATTCGGAGAACGGGTGGTGGTCACGGACGGGACATGGCCTTGGGAACGGCCGGTCTCCCGTGCGCGTGGGTGGACGGCAGTGGGCGAGCACCTGTCCAGGGTGTGGTCCTTGTCCGTGCTGACCACGGTGGTACTCGTCGCGGGATACGCCTGGCTGGGCTCCTTCGCCGGAGGGGCGACGGGAGCCGCGGCCGGTGCCGTCGCGGGGCTGGTGACCGCCGCAGGACTGCACGTGGCGGTGACCCGGGCGGTGTCGGGCCCCCGTGGACACCGTCGGCCCCTTCGCGGCCGCAGGCGCCCTGATACGCGCTGACGCAGCGCTCTCCGCGCCCTCGGGCCGGGGGCGGAACCCGCCCCCGGCGACCGCCGGGCCGGGACCTCGGAGTGGCCCCGCCCCGGCCCGGGGACCGGTCAGTGCGCGATGGTGGTGGATTCGGCCGTGCGACGGCTTCGGAGGGCGCCTATGGCCAGGTCGACGGCGAGGAACCCCGCCAGCGGGATGCCGAAGAGGGGAATCACCCAGCCGACCGTGGCGACCACGACGATGCCGAGGGCGACGGCCCAGGACGGCAGGGAACGCCAGGCACCGCGGGCGGGCGGCGCACCCAGGGAGGTCCGGCGGTCGGAGCGGGTGGGGCGGCGCTGCCACCACATGCGGTAGCCCCAGACGATGACGCAGATCAGGCCGAGGGCGAGGAGCGCCAGAAGAATCTGGTTGACCAGGCCGAAGAGGGTGCCCATATGGGCGTTGATGCCCCAGCGGGTGAGCTTGGCCATCACCGGCCAGTCGGCGAAGGCGACCCGGTCGGTCACCCGGTCGGTGGCGGCGTCGACGGCGACGCTGTCGCGTCCGACCGGCCAGAGGTTGCGGGTCTGCGTCACCGTCCAGGCGGTCGCCTTGTCCGCAGGTACGGCGATCTCGACCGGCCCGTCCACACCGGCACCGCGAGCGGCCTCGAGGACGCCGTCCACCGCGGCCGGGTCGGCACTGCGGGCCGTGTTCTTCGCTGCGCCGGAACCCTCCGTGCCGGTCGACAGGGTGGTGGCCACCGAAGGTGTGTGGGAGTGCAGCGCGTCGAGCGCCTCGCCGAAGTTGGCGCCGGCGTAGCGCGACCAGGTCAGGCCGGTGGCGGAGAGGCCGAGCAGTCCGATCGAGAGCCAGAGGCCGACGGCGGCGTGCCGGCTGCGGGTGCGCCGTACGCCCTTCCTCGCGGTCCGGTCCGGCAGCAGCAGGCGGCGTGCGGTCCGTTTGCCGTGCCGCCGGCGCCACCACAGGAAGAGACCGCCGAGCGCGAGCACCCACAGCCAACTGGCCGCCGTCTCCGAGTAGTGGCGGCCGACGGCCCCGAGGTTGAGGTTGCGGTGCAGGGCGTCGAGCCACGTGGTGAGCGGGGTCTCGGCGTACCAGGTGGTCAGCTGCCCCTTGGCCCTGCCCGTGTACGGGTCGACGTAGACCGTGTGGGTCTTCTCCCCGAGTTCGGGCAGGGCGAAGTCCACCTGGGTCGTGTGGTCGCCGCTTCCCGGGCGTACGGCGGTCAGCGTGCCCGCCGGATGCTCGGCGCGGGCGGCGGCGACCTGCCCGGAGAGCGGCACGGTGCCACCGCCGGTGCGGGAGACGTGGAGTTCCTTGCCGTAGACGAGCGAGTCCAGTTGCGGCGTGAACGTGTAGAGCAGGCCGGTGACGGCCGCTACGAGCAGGAACGGCGCCACCAGGATCCCGGCGTAGAAGTGCAGCCGTGCCAGCAGCGGGCCGAGGCCCTCGGGCCTGCGGACCGGCGCGGGCGCCGTCGGTGTCACCGCCGTGAGGGTGGCCGTGGCCTCACCGCCCGCACCGGCCGGTTCGGGCCGGGCGGGTTCTTCGGAGTCGACGGTCGTCATCTTCACCTCGTGCTGGGTCGGCGGTGCTCCGGGCACCGGTCATCCGTGCGGGACAGCCGGCGTCCGGCAGGTGGACCACCGCCGCGACGCCGCTCCAGAGGCCGCATACGGCCGCTGTCATGAACTAGTCGGGCCGAGGAGTGCCCCGGTTCCCGCGATTCCGCACGGATTTCACCGACACCGGCGCCGGGCGTCCCGGGCAACCGCCCTTCGACGTCGGGCACGAGGATCGCCACGCATTCCCTCAGGGGGCGTTCGGTCAGGCGGTCGCCACGCCGTCGAGCTTCCCGGCCTTCGCCTCCTCCACCAGCGAGGCGAACTGGTCGACGCTCATCTGCACGCGCTGGCCGAAGTCGTCGGTGAGCAGGACGCGGCGGTCCGCGGGGGCGTTCGGGTCGACGAACAGCTGCGGGCACCCGCAGTTGCACTCTCCGCAGAAGGTCGCCAAGGGCTCCAGACCGGTGATGTCGTCCATCGTGTACCGCCTTTCAACGCAAGGGAGGGCCGCCAGGTCCTCGGGCGCCACCTGCTGTCCGGTGGTGGCCGAGGCATACCCTCGGGCCCATGGCGGCACGCGCCGGTGGGTGCACGGGCCGAGGCACACCCCTTCGCGTCCGTGCTCCACTTCACTCCCGATGCACCAGGTGACGCACTCCCGCGGGAACCAGACCGAGCCGCTGCACGACTACCTGAGGGGTGTCGAACCGGCGTGTCCCACAGGCATATGGAGAGCACGGTGAGGAGGCCGTCGCGTTCCCGGCGGCATGGCCTGCTTCGCCGAGCAGAACCGCGCCGCCGGGGGAAGTGACCCGGGCTCAGGCCGCGCGGGCGCCCGGTGCCTCGGCCTCCTGCAGCAACTGGTCCAGGCTGGTGCGGGCTCGGTTGACCCGGGAGCGGACCGTGCCGACGGGGCAGCCGACGAACCCGGCCGTCTCCTCGTACGACAGCCCGACCACCTGGGTCAGTACGAACGCTTCCCGGCGTTCGTCGGGCAGGCTCTCCAGCAGGTCGAGCAGGGCCACCCCCTCGTCGAAGCCCGGCAGGCCACCGGGCTGGGAGCGTTCCACCGCTCTCTGCCAGTCGACGGCGTCGGCGATGCGGGGGCGGACCGCGGCACGGCGCAGACTGTCGGCGACCGCGCGCCGGGCGATGGCCAGCAGCCACGTGCGGGCGGAGGCGCGGCCCTCGTAGCGGTGCAGGCTGCCGAACGCCCTCATGAAGGTGTCCTGGGTCAGGTCGTGGGCGGTCTGGGGGTCACCGCTGAGGTGAGCCACGTAGCGCAGCACGTCGGCGTGCAGGGCGCGGACGAAGTGGTCGGCCGCGTCGGGGTCGCCACCGCGGGCGGCCAGTGCCCAGGCGGTCGCCGAGGCGTCCGCGGCGGCACGGTCGGCGCGGGGAGGGGGCAGGGCGGAGATCATCACGTGATGTCCTTCTCAGGTCTTCCGGGACCGGACCCGCAGCAGGGCACGGCTCACCGGCACTTGGGGTGCGTCCGTACGCAGGAGGTACGGCGATGCCCGGGGCCCGGGAGGGACCGCTCACGGCGGCGCGTGCGCGGGTCTCCGCGGGGCTGCCGTCGGCGGCCCCGCGCGCCTCGACGGCAGGCGCGGTGAGGGGCCCTGGGGGGATCCGGCTGTCTCAGCGGACAGCGGCACCCGCGGGCGGCCCGCGGAAGGTGAGAGAACAGCACAGCAGCAGCCGTACCGGGGCCGGACCGGCGACGTCGCAGCGCCTGCGCACGGACGGGCGGTCGGGCGGTGCCGGCAGGGCCGTCAGCAGCAACCGCAGGGGGGCCGCCAGCCAGGCCGCCGCCGCCCGCAGCACGCGGAACACGGCGCGTTCGCCATGCGCCAGCCACAGCCCGCACAGCACAGCGGCCAGCAGGTGCGCGGCGAGCATGCCGACCGAGGCCGTACCACTCATGCCCGCCATGCCGTGCAGGTGTCCGCCACCGGACATGCCGTGCAGCGCGTGCGGGGCCGCACCCATGTCCATGGCGCCCATGGAGTGCATGTCCATCGACCCCATCGAGCCCATGTCCATCGTGCCGGTGCCGGTGCCCGTCGAACCCCCGGCGCCGGGCAGGACGGCCGGCTCCGGCGCCGACACGAACTTCTGCGCCTGGGTGAACGTCTCGTGGAGCACCGCCTGTGCGGCGGTCACGACCGCGACCACCGACGCGCGCCCGCGTTCCCGGCCGGCCATCAGCCATCCGGTCGTGCCGGTCACGGCCGCACCGGCGGCCATCGCCCACCACGGAACGGAGATCCCCGACATGGTCACGTGCCCGACCGCGGCGAGCAGCACGCAGACGGCGGCGAACACGCCGGCCCGCACCGCGCGGCACCACCCTCGGACAGTCATAGCCCGCCCATCCTCGCACCCGGCAACTGAGCGTCGTCGCAGGGTACGTACGAACTCCCGTCCCTCGACTCACCGGTGGCCCGGTAACTCATCTCACACGTGACGCCCGGGAACCCGAAGGCGGCGGGGAACGACTACCTGAACAAAACGGAGTTGGGCCGCACCACGAGCGCCCGGACCTTCACCCGGCCGCCGCTCCGGAACTCCAGGGTGAACGAGGTAAGTTCACCTGAATGCCACTGGTCCGACGGCACCGGCGCCGTCAGGTCCACCCCACTGGGTGACATGACGAGGCTGTCCCCCGCCGCGACGGCAACGGAGTCGGCCGCGGACCGGTAGGTCGCGTTGCCCGACCGCATGCGGTGCCGGGAGAGCGTGACCTCGCCGGGGACGCCACGTGCCGTGACCCGGACCAAGGTGTCGGCCGAACCGCCCGCATCGGTGATGAGGGCGTCCGCACCGTGGACCGCCTCATCGGACGGCCGCTTGCACGCCGCGCGTCCCGCGGTGGCTCCGGCCGCGGACGGGAGAGGGCTGCCAGGTGCGCAACCGCAGGCTGTTGGCGACCACCAGCACGGAACTGGCCGACATCGCCGCCGCGGCGACCATGGGGTCGAGCAGGCCGACCATGGCCAGCGGCACGGTGACGACGTTGTAGCCGAACGCCCACACCAGGTTGGCCCGGATCGTGCCCAGGGCGCGCCGGGCGAGCAGCACGGCGTCGACGAGTGCCTCGATGTCGCCGCGCGCCAGGGTGAGGTCGGCTGCGCCGATGGCCACGTCGGTGCCGCTGCCCATGGCGATGCCGAGGTCGGCGGCGGCCAGCGCGGCGGCGTCGTTCACGCCGTCGCCGACCACCGCGACCCGGGCGCCCTGCTTCCTCAGGTCCCGCACGAGAGCCGCCTTGCCCTCCGGGGTGCAGCGGGCGTGCACCTCGTCGAGGCCGAGTGCGCCGGCGACGGCCTCGGCGGGCGCCGTGCGGTCGCCCGTGGCCAGCACCGGGCGGATGCCGAGCCGGCGCAGCCGGTCCACGGCCCGGTAGCTGCCGGGGCGCACCAGATCGCCGACGGCGACGAGCGCCTCGGCCCGGCCGTCGACCTTCACCAGGACGGGCGTGTACGCGGCTTCTTCGGCCTCGGCCAGTGCTTCGGCCAGTGCGCGCGGCAGGTCGCCGTCCGGCGCGCCCACCTCCACCGTGCGGCCGGCCACCCGGCCGCTCACGCCATGTCCCGGCACCGCGGCGAAGTCCGTCACGTGCGGCAAGGGTCCGGGGGTGTCCGTGCGGTCCGCGTACGCGGTGACCGCCCGCCCGATCGGATGCTCGGAGCCCCGCTCCACCGCCCCGGCCAGCCGCATCACCGCGTGCTGCCCGAGCGTGCCCGGGAGCGCGGTGACCTTGGCCACGGTCATGTGGCCGGTGGTCAGCGTGCCGGTCTTGTCCAGCACGACCGTGTCCACGTGCTGCAGAGCCTCCAGTGTCTGCGGCCCGCTCACCAGCACGCCCAGTTGTGCCCCGCGGCCGGTGGCGGCCATCAGGGCGGTCGGTGTCGCCAGGCCCAGTGCGCACGGGCAGGCCACGACCAGGACGGCGACGCACGCGGTGAACGCCGCCTGGGGGTCGGCTCCGGCGCCCAGCCAGAAGCCGAGGACGGTCACCGCGATGGCCAGGACCACCGGAACGAACACTCCGGCGACCGTGTCGGCCAGCCGCTGTGCCCGTGCCTTGCCTGCCTGAGCCTCCGTCACGAGCCGGGTGATGCGGGCCAGTTGGGTGTCCGCGCCGACGGCCGTGGCCTCGACGAGCAGCAGCCCGCCCGCGTTGACGGCGCCGCCGACCAGGGCCGAGCCGGGAGACACCTCCACGGGTTCGCTCTCGCCGGTGACCAGGGACAGGTCCACCGCGGAACTGCCCTCCGTCACGCGCCCGTCGGTGGCCACCCGCTCACCGGGACGCACCACGAAGACCTGTCCCACCCGCACCTGCTCGATGGGCACCGACCGCTCACCGTGCTCGTCCCGTACGGACGCCTTCCTGGCCGCCAGTTCGGCCAACGACCGCAGCGCCGCTCCGGTCCCCCGCCGCGCCCGCGCCTCCAGGAACCGCCCGGTCAGCACGAACAGGGGGACGCTCACGGCGGCTTCGAGATACAGGTGCGCCATGCCCTCGGACGCGGAGGTCCGCAGGCTGAACGACATCCGCATCCCCGGCTCGCCCGCTCCGCCCAGGAACAGCGCGTACACCGACCAGGAGAACGACGCCACGACCCCGAGCGAGACCAGGGTGTCCATGGTGGCCGTGGAATGCCGCAGCCCTCGCAGCGCCCTGACGTGGAAGGGCCAGGCGCTCCACACCGCCACCGGGGCGGCGAGCAGGAAGCACAGCCACTGCCAGTTGCGGAACTGCAGGGCCGGCACCATCGACAGCACGAGGACCGGCAGCGCGAGCAGAGCGGTGACGACGATCCGCTCCCGTTCGCGGCGTGCCTCCTCGATCCCGGCCTCGCCCGTTTCCTCGTCCGCGCCGTCGTCCTCACGCACGGGCAGGGCGGCCTGGTACCCGGCCTGCTCGACCGCGGTGACGAGGTCCTCGGGGGCGACAGCTGCCGGGTGGCTCACCCGCGCGAGCCCCGTGGCCAGATTGACCGTGGCGGTGACACCCGCCAGCCTGGCGAGTTTCCTCTCCACCCTCCGGACGCAGGCCGCGCAGGTCATCCCGCCCACGGTGACGTCCGTGACCACGAGGCTCGCCGTCGGTTCGGACGCCATCACTCACCGCTTCCATGGCCCATCCCGGGCATGTCGTCCATGCCGCCGCCGTTGCCGTCGCTCCCGCCACCGCCCTCTGTGGTCCCGGTGCTGTGCAAACCTGGTGCCACCGGCCCCACCGCCGAGCCGACGGCGTAGGACACCGAGAACACCAGCGCCAGCAGGAGCAGGAACCCGCAGAGCGCGGGAGGTGGCATCCATCTGCGGGCGGCGGCACGGGCGGAGCGGTGCGAGGGCGGGATATCTGCCATGCCCGACCTTCCTGGTCGTATCGAACGGTCTCGCGACAGACGGCGGTGGTAGCCGCGGCACAGCAGGAGTCGGATCGACAGGGCGTCGAGTTCCGACCTCACATTGTGACGTGCGTCACACGCGCACCGGGCGTTGCACCCGCCTGAGACCGACCACTATCACCCCTGGCCTTCGAGGCGGTGCGTCACGCGCCGGGTGTCAGCCACCCTCGGTGAGACGGGCGGCCCACCTCTGCTCCACCTTGGCCAGCCGCCAGTAGGCCGGCGCCGCCGCCCACACGACCACGAAGAGGAAGGCGACCGCGATGGACAGACCGGTGATGGCGAGGTTGTAGAACACCTTGCGCACCGGGTGGGAGAACGCCCACCGGTAGGCGAAGTTCATGAAGGTGCCGTCGAGCGTGTCGAACAGGCTCATCCCCGCGGCGAACGGCAGCGGCAGCGGCAGCGGCAGCGGCAGCGGCAGCGGCAGCGGCAGCGGCAGCGGCAGCGGCAGCGGCAGGATCTCGTCGTGGCCCGTCATGCCGTACGCAGCGCCGCGTTGAAGGCGATCATCGCGTCCCCCCGGACGACCGACGGCGAACGGGCGAGCGCACAGCGGGAACTGCGCCGGCAGTCCCGCGACGCCAGCGCCGCCCGCCCGCGCAACCGCGACGCCGTGGACGGCCGCCCACGCGGCCATCTGCGCGCCTTCGGCCTGTCACGCATCCGCGTACGCGAGATGGCCCACGCGGGCGAGTTGCCCGGCGTGACCAGGAGCCGTTGGTGGCCCCCTCCTGATCCGCGTGTGCCGCACCGCCGGAGCCCGGAGCCGGTCGGGATGACACCACGTCCGTACCGCAGGGCCGCGCCCGCGCCCACGGTGTGGGGGGGGCGGCCCGCCCCGCCCGGCCGACGGAACGCGGCAGAGGTCGGGAGC
>NZ_JBIWOE010000014.1:0-178757 GCF_044767585.1 Streptomyces sp. NPDC101225 | reverse complement strand
GGGTCCCGGGGTGGGTGGGGGGCCCCCCCCTGTCGCCGGGGGGCCCCCCCCGCGGGCCCCGGTCGGGGTGGGTTTTAACACCCGGCCGTCCCCGCGGGCCGGCCCCCGCCCCTGGGTTGGGGGGGGCGCGGCCCGCACGGCCCGGCCTACGGAACGCGGCAGGTCCCGAGGCAGGAGCGTGCGGTTGCCTTACGGCGTGTAGACGGCGTCACTGCCGTACAGCTCCCGGGTGAAGGCGGAGACGTCGGAGCTTCGATCGGCGCCGTCGAGGTTGTACGTCAGGTAGACGCCGTACCCTTCGCTGACGGTGCGGCGGGCGAGGTCGGCGGCCGTGCTCTGCGAGGTGCGGCCGATCTCGACGGCCGCCGGTGACAGCTTCGACTTGGGCAGTGCGATGCCGGGGACCTGCCAGGTGCCGTAGTACGGGTTCCAGGCGTAGTCGAACATGGACGAGATGTCGACGCCGCCGTAGGACAGGCGCGACGCGGACGGGCCGATGTTGTACAGGCTGATGATCTTGTCCGGCATGTTCGCGCGCAGCGCCGTCACCAGCCGCACGAACGAACTGTCGTTGGGCTGGCCGGTTCCGTTGTTGCCGTACTCGGCGTACTCGTCGTCGAAGTCGATGCCGTCGAGTCCGTACTTCGCCACGGCGTCCGACAGTTGCCCGGCGAACGCCGAAGCCGCCTGCTGGGAGGGGAAGTTGGCGAAGCCGGCGCCCTGGTGGTTGCCGAGCACGGAGAGGACGACCTTGATGCCCTTCTGCTGCAACGGCCGTATCTCCGTGGCGGCGTCGTCGAGAACGCGCTGCACGTTGTCGTTGAAGTAGAGATACGCCGACTTGGTGCTCGTGTCGTAGTTGATGTTCGCCGCGAAGATCACGGCGACGTCGAAGACGTTGCCTCCGCCGTCGGCGAGCGTGTACTTGCCGACGTTGCGCATGCTGTTGTCGTTCACCTCGACGTACGCCACCGAGGTCGGCCCCTGTTTCGCGGGAGCGGTCGCCGCCGCCGCGCCGGTCGTCGTGGTCGCGCCGAAGGCGAGGACCGCCACGGCCGAGAGGGCGAACGCGGCCGCCCGTAATCTGCTCCGTACCACCGTTGACATCGTTGATCGATCTCCCCTCGCGTGGGTCGGCGCCCGACCTGTTTCGAAAGCGCCGAGTGAGCCCTCCGAGTTTTCCGCTCCCGCGACCGAATCCCGAGAACCGCGGGCATACTCTTCACGTTTCCCACGCACCTCGTCGGCGCACACCAGTCCCTGCGATCCGCCCGGTGGCAGGCGGCCGTTCAGTCGGTGCCGGAGGCGGCCAGGCCTCGCTCGATCGCCAACCGGGTCAGTTCCACCCGTGAGTTGATGCCGAGCTTGGTGAAGATGTGTTTCATGTGGGTGTTGATGGTGTGCACGGACACATAGAGCCGGTCGGCGATGGCCCGGTTGGTGAAGCCCTCCACGACGAGCGGGATCAGTTTCCGCTCGGACTCGGTCAGGTCCTCCCACCCCCGGGGGCCCGGCATGTGGGCGCGCGCGGGTGCGGTACGTACACCGAGCTGCCGCAGATGACGCCTGATCCGTTCCTGATCGTGTCGGGCTCCCGAGGCCGACGCCCAGTGCGCCGCTTCTTCGAGGTGGGAGATCGCCGACTCCGTGCCGGCCGATGCCGCCTCCAGTTCTCCGAGGTCCTCACACGCGTCCGCCAGCGCGGCCGGTCTGCCCGTTTCCCGGTAGCGGGTCACCGCGGAGGCCAGCGTGCGGCGGTCGCGCTGCAGCAGGCCCTCCGCATGGGCGGTCACCGCCCCCGCGATCTGCCGGGCCGTGGCCTCCGCGGTCAGACCGCGCAGTGCACCGGTCACCGTCCGGCCGAGCGCCCGGTCCCCACCGCGCAGCGCGATGCGGACGAGTACGGGCCAGTGGGACGGCGGCAGCGTGAGCAGTCGTGTCGGCCCGTGCACCGTGAAGCTTTCGGCGAGGATCTTCGCCGCCGCCTCGTGCTCGCCCTCCGCGTCCGCCAGGCAGGCGCTCGCGACGGCGAGCCACGGTCCGTAGCGCTGCGGGCTCGTGCCGGAGCCGGTCCGGGCGGCGTGGAGGTGGGCCCGGGCCCTGGCCGGATCACCCCGCCGGATCTCCACCAGTGCCAGTACCGAACGAGCCTGCGGGTTCGGCAGGGTGATGTCGAGTTCGTCCGCGACCATCAGTCCGGCCTCGGCCTCCACGGCCGCGTCGTCCAGCGCTCCCTGTTCGAGCAGCGCGCAGGCGCGGACCGTGTGCCAGTGAGGCAGGGACCAGCCGAGGCCCAGCGCCTCCGCCTCGCGCTGTCCCTCCCGCAGCACCCGCTCGGTGTCCGCGAGGCGGTCGGTGGCGGTCAGTACGGTCGCCAGCCACAGCGCGGGAATGCGCGGGGGCCGCAGATACGGCGCGGACGGTTCGGTGGCGGCACGCCGGGTGGCGTCCTCCGCGAGCCGGAGGGCGCGGTCCAGGTGCCCGCGGTAGAAGAACGCCTGGGACTGGAACACCATGGCGCTGACGACGACGGCCGGGTCGTGGCTGTGGTACGAGGCCTCGACCAGTCCGGGGCCGGTCCGTTCGGCAGCGGTGATGTCGCCGAGGTAGATGTGGCCCGTGGCCTTGGTCTTGAGCAGACGGTCATGGAGGTCGGACGGCAGCTCGGGCAGGTCGAGTGCCCTCCGCAGATGTGTCATCGCGGCCGCGTCGTCGCCCGCCGCCTGGTGGATCTCGGCGGCCACCAGGCGCAGACGGGCTTCCTGGAAGGGTTCGGGGACCGCCGGCAGGGTGGCGTCGACGAGGTCGAGCGCGTCGTGCACCCGGCGGGTGCGGCCGAGGTACTCGGCGGCGTCGGTCAGCAGGACGAAGCGGCGGGGGTCCTGCGGGGGCAGCAGGCCGGCGACCCGCTGGGCGAGCTCCGCGGCCGCTTCGGGCGACGACGACGACATGTCCCGTACCGCGGTGGTCATGGTCGTGACGGCCTCCTCGTCGACCGGGCCGCCCGACATGACGACGTGCCAGGCCACTTCCGCCTGCCGGGCCCCCGTCCCGCGCAGGCTCTCGGCCGCCTCCCGGTGCAGGGCGGTCCGCACGGCCAGGGGCAGGTTGTCGTGGACCGCCTGCCGCGCGAGCCCGTGCCGGAAGACCAGTCGCGGGCCGTCCGCGGAGAGCAGGCCGGAGGTCAGGGCCGCTTCGACGCCCGACAGCAGGCTGCCGGCCGTGCGGCCCATCATCCGGGCGGCCGTGACGAGGTCGAACTCGCGGCCGAGAACGGATCCGATCTGGAGGAGGTGCACGGCGTCCTCGGGCAGCCGGTCGACGCGCGCGGCCACGCTGCGCCTGAAGCTGACGGGAATGCCGTCGCCCATCAGGCTTCCGTCGCCCGTCTCGGGTCCGGAGATGCCCGTGTCGGCGAAGGCGCGGGTCAGCTCGCTCGCGAGGAAGGGATTGCCCGCGACGCCCCGCAGGAGCCTGGCGAGGCCGGGGGACGGTGCCGCGCCGAGGAGGTCGGCCGCGATCCGCTGCACCTCCTGCTGCGGCAGGGGGCCGAGGGTCAGCCAGCGGGCACCGAGTCGTTCGAGGTCCTCCCGGACCCTGGCCACGGTGGGCCGTTCGGTGTCCGACCGTACGGCCAGGGCCCACAGGATGCGCGCGGAAGCCAGTCGCCCGGGCAGGGTGCGCAGTACGAAGAGGGTGGCGGGGTCCGACCACTGGGCGTCGTCCACGAGCACGGCGACCGGGGCCCGCTGCGCCCGGTCCTCCAGGGCGTCCGCGATGGTGTCCAGCAGCCAGAGCCGCTGGTCGTCGGTGGCCGCGAGCGCGCGGTGGGCACCGTCGGAGGACTGCAGTGCGGCCTGCAGGGCGGCGCCCGCCGCGTACTGGTCGAGTTCGTCGGCCCGTACCGAGACCACGTCGAACCCGGAGTGCCGCGCCATCCGGTCCAGCTCCGCCAGCAGCCGGCTCTTGCCGACGCCTGCCGCTCCCTCCACGACCAAGCAGGCGCCGCGGCCGCCACGTACCGCGTCGAGGGCCCCACGGGCGGCTTCGATCTCATGGTCGCGTCCCCGCAGGAGGGGCCCGGTCGCGCTCTCCCGCTCGCCGTCCCCCTGGCCTGCGGGTTCCGTGCTCTGCATGAGGTCAGCATGGCTCACGGTCTCGGCGGGCCTCAATGGCGGGTCACCGCCGGCCGCCGCTTTCACCCGGGTGATTGCCGCGTCCCGGCCGTCGCCTCACCCTGTCCCGACGCATGCTCCGGGCCATCCAGATCTCTTGCCCCCTGGAGAGGAGCACGACGTGCGTACAGGCAAGGAATACCTCGCAGCGCTGGACGACGGCCGCAAGGTGTGGGTGGGTGACGAGCCGGTCGCCAACGTGGCCACGCACCCGAAGACCCGGGCCTACGCCCAGAGCCTCGCGGCCTTCTACGACCTCCACCACCGCCCGGACCTCCAGGACGTCATGACGTTCGTGGACGAGGACGGGGTGCGGCGGTCCATGACGTGGTTCCAGCACCGTTCGAAGGACGACCTGCGGCGCAAGCGGCGGTACCTGGAGACGGTGCAACGCGAACTGGGCGGCGGCGCGATCCCGCGCACCCCGGACGTCAACAACTACGTCCTGCTGACCTACGTCGACGACCCCGAGCCGTGGAGCAGCCAGTCCGTCGGGAGCGACGGGAGGGACCTGACCGCGGGGGTCCTCGATTTCTGGAACGTGGTGCGGGACGGGGACCTCAACGCGCCGCCGGCGTTCGTCGACCCGCAGGCGGACCGCTCACGCGACTCCGCCCAGGCCGAGTCCCCCGCCCTGCGGGTGGTGAGCACCTCGGACGAGGGCATCACCGTGCGGGGTGTCAAGGCGATCAGCACCGGCGCGGCCTTCGGCGACTGGATCCACATCGGCGTCTTCTACCGGCCCGGCATCGTCGCGGAACAGATCATCTACGGTGCGGTGAAGCCGAACACCCCCGGTGTCACGATCATCTGCCGCGAGAGCAACGTGCGGGACGGTGAGGAGGTGGAGCACCCGCTCGCCTCGCAGGGTGACGAGCTCGACAGCATCATCGTGTTCGAGGACGTGCTCATCCCCTGGGACCGCGTCTTCCACATCGGCAACCCCGAGCACGCCTCGCTGTACCCGCAGCGTGTCTTCGACTGGCTGCACTACCACTCCCTGGTGCGGGCGATGGTCAAGGCGGAACTCATGCTCGGTCTGGCCCTGCTGGTCACCGAGCACATCGGCACCTACCGGCTGCCGCCGGTGCAAGCCCGCATCGCACGGTTCGCCGGCTTCCATCAGTCGCTCAAGGCGCATGTGGTGGGTTCCGAGGACGAGGGGTTCTTCACGCCGGGCGGCATCTTCAAGCCCAACGTCCTGATGTTCGACTTCGGGCGGGCGTACTACATCGAGCACATCACCGAGATGGTGCACGAGCTCATCGACCTGTCGGGCCGGGCCGCCCTGATCTACCCCACCGAGGGACAGTGGCAGCGGCCCGAACTGCGGCCGTGGCTGGAGGCGTTGCAGACGGGGCCGGTCGGCCGGCCGCACGACCGGCTGAAGATCAGCCGCGTGATCCGCGACATGTTCCTGTCCGACTGGGGCGACCGGATCGGCGTGTTCGAGAACTTCAACGGCACGCCTCTGCTGGCCATCCGCACCCTCACCATGAAGCGGGCCGAGATGTCCCCGAGCGGCGCCATGGCGGACCTCGCGCGCAAGGTCTGCGGCATCGACAGCGTGAGCGAGGAGGAGGACACCGCCTACCGGTCCCAGGCGAACTACGCCCGGCGGCAGGACGCCTCACGTCAGCAGGCGTAGACGCCGACGGCCCGGCCCGGGTCACAGCACGCCGCTCTCCCGGGCCCTGGCCACCGCCTCGCTCCGGTCGTGCGCGTCGAGTTTGCGGAAGATCGCCCGCACCTGTGTCTTGACGGTGTTGTGGGACACGTAGAACTCGGAGGCGATCTCACGCAGCGTCAGCGTGCCGCACAGGGCGCGCAGGACCCTGCGCTCCCCCACCGACAGGTCCTGGGGGCGGGGGACGGCGGGGGCCGTCTCCCGGCCGGTCCGGGCGAGCAGCCCGGTCAGGATGCCCGGGCATTCGCACCGGGCCGCCTGCGCCGCGGCCGCCTGCCGCGCTCTGTGTGCCGCACCGCTGTCGCCCCGCACGCTCGCCAGTCGCGACCGGGTGACGTGCCACAGGGCCCGCACGTGGGGTTCCCCGTCCGTCCGGGACGTCCACGCCATCGCCGCGTCGGCGGCGTCCAGCAGCCGTCCGGCCTCCTCGACGTGCCCCTCCTGGAGCAGGAGTCCGGCCCGTCCGACATAGGCGGGCACCGCGACGAAGTGCCGGTCGAGGCCTGCGGTGGTGACCTCGTGCAACGCCTCGCCGCACAGGACGCGTCCCAGTTCGTGCTGTCCGGACAGGAGTGCGCAGAGCGCCCGCAGGCCCAGTGCGCGGACGAGGGCCAGAGCGTGCCCCGCGGCGTGCGCGTCCCGGGTCGCCTCACCGAGCAGGACCTCCGCCTCCTGCCAGCGCCCGGTCCACAGTAGGGCGGCGCCGCGCGCCGTGCAGACGAGGGCGCGCCACGAGGTCAGGGGCATCGTGCCGTCGACGGCGGACGCACCGAGCCGGTCGGCGGCGAGCACCTCTCCTTTCAGGCAGCAGGCCACCGTCCGGGCTACGGCAGCCGCGGCGTCGACCGTGCTGCCGTCACCGACCGTCCGCGGTCCCGTCCGCCTCAGCCCTGCCACGTCCAGCCAGCGGCCGGCCGACTCGGGGGCACCGGCGGCGAGAGCCGTCATGGCCGCCACGACACACAGTCGCGCGTCCGCGGCCACCGTGCGGTGCGGCAGCAGGTCCAGCCACTGCGCGACCTGCGCGACCTGACCGGCCGACAGGGTCTGCTCCCATGCGTCGAGGACGGCTGCGACGGCTGCCGGTTCGTCGCCGCCGAGCATCCAGTGCCGTACCGCCGCGGTGGTCCGCCCGTGCCGGGCGTACCACTGGGCCGCCGCGCGGTGCAGAGCGGTGACGGTGCCGGCGCCCTCGGAGGCCAGTGCGTCGGACAGCAGCGCCGACAGCGCGCGGTGATGCCGGTACGCCGGCGGCCCGGCGGCGACGGGTACGAGCAGTTGGACGGTCCGGGACAGTTCGCGCAGCACCGTGCCCGCCCGGTCACCGGCCAGGGCCTGGCACGGCCCGGCACTGAGCTCGTCCAGCACGCCGGTGCGCAGGAGGAACCGGCGCTGTTCGGTGGTGAGCCGGTCGAGGACCTCCGTGCTCAGGTACTCGGTGACCGCCTGCCTGCCGCGGGCCATGCGCCCGTCCGCGCCGGTGCCGTCCGCGGCACGGGCCAGGCTGCGCCCCATGATGCACAGCCCCGCCGCCCACCCCTCGGTCGCCTCGTACAGGGCCGCCGAGTCGTCCGGGGTCGGCGCGGACCCCGTCAGCCCGGTGATCAGGGTGGTGGCCTCCTCAGGAGTGAAGGCCAGGTCGCACTGGTCGAGTTCGGCCACCAGGCCCCGGGCTCGCAGGGCCGGCAGGGGCCGGCCGGGGACGTGCCGGGTTCCCAGGGCGACGCGGACGCCGTCGGGCAGCCGGGGCAGGAAGTCGGTCAGAGTGCCGAGTGCGTCGGGGTCCGTGATGGCGTCGAGTCCGTCGAGGATCAGAGTGAGTGGAGCCGCCGCGCCCAGGCCGCCCACCAGGGCCGGCAGGATCTCGCCGAGCCAGGCCGCGGCCGTCCACGGAGCACTGCCGGGACGCAGTGGCAGCTCCGGTCGTGCCTGGCGCAGCGCGCGCAGGATGCCCGCCCAGAGGCGGTCGGGCGCGTTGTCGTGGGCGTCCAGGCTGAGCCAGGCGCAGTCGCCGCGGGCGCGCAGGCGGTACGACCACTCGGTCAGCAGCACCGTCTTGCCCGCACCGGCCGGCGCGGAGACCACCAGCACGGGCTCGGTGGCCTCCTCGAGTCGGCGCAGGAGGCGCGGCCGGGACAGCAGGTGCGGGGGCAGCGGCGGGGGTTGCAGCTTGAAGGCCGGCACTGAGCTGGTCATGGCAGTTCCCGTGGAGTGAGTCGGGACGAGCGGGTGCCCCCGACGGCCGTGGTCTCGCCTCGCGGGAGCCGGACGCCGGGGGCGTAGGGGGCGACGGCGCGGTGTCCGCCGTGTGGCCGATCTGCGCGGTGTGCGCGGTGTGCGCGGTGTGCGCGGTGTGCGCCAACTGCCGTCCGGCGGGCGGCTGTCAGAGCTGCCGCGCCGTCCTCAGGGCGCCGAAGCCGCCGGCGAAGTGGACCAACGGGCGGCAGTCCACCAGGTGCGAGCAGAAGCGGACGTCACCCACGAAGATGGTGTGGTCGCCGCCGGGGAGCGCTTCGGCGACGTCGCACACGACAGCCGCGATGGCGTCCTTCAGCACCGGCACACCGTGATCCTCGACCGTCGCCACGCCCGCGAACTTGTCCGGCTTGGAGACGGCGAAGTTCCGCGCCAGGTCCTCGGCGTCCTCGCCCAGCACGTTGACCGCGAAGCGGCCGTGTTCCGCGATCGCGGTCCGCGTGAACAGGTGGTTGCCGATGCAGACGAGCAGTTGGAGCGGAGACAGGGAGAGCGCGGACACGGCGCTCGCGGTCATGCCGATGGGCGTGCTTCCGGAGCGCGTGGTGATCACGCTGACACCTGTGGCGAGCCGGCTCATCGTGGCGCGGAAGTCGACGGTCGTGTCGAGGGTTTCGGTCATCGGGAGACCTCCGTGGAAGAGGAGAAGGGCGTGGTACGGCGCGCGGGGGCGCGGAGGGGTTCGAGGACGAAGGTGCGGCGCAGCAGGGTGTACGGCTCGTGGGCCAGGCCGGCGCAGGGGCCCGCGTCGGCCTCATGCGTTTCGTAGGTCTCCAGGAGTGACTGCTTGACGCCGAAGACGGGGTCCGTGTCGAGGTACGGGTCGTCGGACGGGAAGAGCATGGTGGTCACCCGCTGGAACCCGGTGGCCTCGATCAGCACGTGCACGTGTGCGGGCCGCATGAGGGACCGGCTGGTCGCACTCATGAGGTCGCCCACCGGACCGTCCCCCGGAATGGGGTAGCCGGCGGGGCGGATCGACCGGAAACCGAAGGTCCCCGACGCGTCGGTCCGAAGCAGCGCCCGCATGGCGGGGTCCTCGCGGCCGGGCACCTCCATGTCGTAGTGGCCGTCCGCGTCGCTGTGCCAGACGTCCACGGCGGCACCGGGAACCGGCGCTCCGTCACGGTCCACGACACGTCCCTCGAAGAACAGCGGCGTGCCGGGCAGGCCCCCGGAGATGTCGGCGTCGTCGGCGTACTGCGGCCTGTCCAGCCGGAAGTAGGGGCCCAGGACACTGTTCTGGGTGGCCCCGGCCGAGCGCCCGTTGCCGAGGGCGTCGACGAGCATGGTGACGCCCAGTACGTCGGAGAGCAGGATGAATTCCTGGCGGGTCGGCGAGCATGTGTGGCCCGTCCGGGTCAGGAAGTCCACGCCCGCCGCCCACTCGTCCTCCGTCAACTCGATGTCGCGGACGAAGTCGTGGAGGTGCCGCACCAGCGACTCCAGGATCTCCGCGAGGCGGGGGTCCTTGGTGTCCCGCAGGGTCGAGATCACGGCCGGGGTGATGGTCTCGCTGGTCAGATCACGCATGGCGCGCTCCTGTCGTGAGGGGGATTCCGTCGCGGGGTCGGCCCGCGGCGCGCGAAGGTCCGTCCGCAGCCCGAAGGCCGGTCCGCGGCCGCGAGGGCTGGTCCGCGGCCGGCAGGGTCGCGTGGCGTTCACGGCGCCTCGCCGGCCCAGGCCCGGGTCAGGAAGGCGCGGACGGCGTCCCGGTCCACCGGGCGGGGGTTCCAGTAGCCGTCCTGCACGACGAGTTCGGCCGCCTGCTCGATACCCGCTTCGGGCATCCCGAGGTCTCTCAGTGCCGTGGGTGCGCCCAGCTCGCCGGAGAGCTGGAACAGAGCCGTCGCGGGGGCTTTCCCCGGTATCGCCTGCGCGAGGCGTGCCATGGCCCGGCCGGCCGCCGGGGCGTTGAAGGCGACGACGTGCGGAAGGACGACCGCGTGGGTCTGTGCGTGCGGGAGCCCGAAGGTGCCGCCCAGCACATGGCACACCTTGTGGTGCAGCGCCATGCCCACGGTGCCGAGGCACGTGCCCGCCAGCCAGGCCCCGTACAACGCATCGGCCCGTGCCTCCGTGTCGTCCGGGTCTCGCACGATGCGGGGCAGGGACCGGACGAGGGCATCGAGCGCCTCGCCCGCCATCAGGAAGGCGACCGGGTCCCGGTCCTCGGCGTACAGGGCTTCCACGGCATGTGCCATCGCGTTCAGGCCGCTCGCCACCGAAACCGCCGACGGGAGGGTGAGTGTCAGATCGACGTCGTACACGACCGTCCTGAGCAGCACGTCCGGCAGTCGCCGGGTCGTCTTCCGGCGGCCTTCGGTCTCCCCGAGGATCGGTGTCATCTCCGAACCCGCATAGGTGGTGGGCAGCGCCAGCTGCGGCAGGCCGGTCCGCGCGGTGATCGCCTTGCCCAGGCCGATCGTCGACCCGCCACCGACGGCGAGCACCGCGTCGGCTGCCAGGGACCGGGCATGGGCGACCGCCGTCCCGGTCACCTCGACGGGAGTGTGCGGCGCCGCCGCGGTGAAGACTCCGGCGGCCGCCGCGCCCAGCAGGCCGGCCGTCCGCTCCGCCTGCTCCGCCTGGTCCGGCGTCGACAGCACCAGCACGCGTCGGCATCCGAGGGCATCGGCCTCTTCGGGAATTCGTTCGCGGGTGCCGCTACCGAATATCACCTTTGTGATCTGCCCCCGGTGCACGAAGTTTTTCATGATGAATTCCCCGGTCCTGCGTTCCTCGATGATGGGGAGTAGCGTCACCACGCGAATGTCGTGCGTCAATGGAATGCACGGAGAAAGAGGCCCTACGGCGCGGGAATACCGTGTTCGCGGGACAGGGGCCCGGCAGGCAGCGCAGACCTCGTCCGCGATATCACCCATCTTGGGGATGCGGCGGCGGAGCCCGGCGTTGGAGCCTGAGCAGGGGCACCCGGGGAACGGATGCACACGGACACGTCCGTCCCTCGGCGCCGGGCCCCGCGATTCCCATCGTGGTGAAAATCCGTTGCGGATACGAATTGTTCCTCTGTGCGCATCCGCTCCTTACCGCACGACATTACTTCTGGGCGCGCACCGCAAAAGGCGGGGGGAAAAGGATGGGCAAAGTGGTCGCCTCGGCCGGGGCGGCGGCGCCGGCAGAATCGCCGGCAGAACGGACGTGCGACTGCCCACCAGAGGTGGCCCGGCTTCGGGACGCCAGGACGACCTTGCCGCACCCCGGGCGGTCACTCCGGTGGCCCGCGACGACGAAAAGGAGAGGTGAGCCCATGACAGGGACGACCGGCAGGGTGGCTCTGGTGACCGGCGCGAGCAGCGGGATCGGCGCGGCCACCGCACGTGTTCTCGCCGCACGCGGGATGCGGGTGGTGGTCAACTACCTCACCAGCGGCCAGGCCGCCGAGGAGGTCGTGGCCGGCATAGAGGCCGCAGGCGGCCGTGCCATGGCCGTGCAGGCCGACGTGCGCGAGGCGGCGGCCGTCGAGCGCATGGTCGAGCGGGTGCGGACGGCCTGGGGCGGCGTCGACGTACTCGTGCACAACGCGCTCATCCCCTACGCGGTCAAGTCCTTCCGGGACATGTCGTGGGAAGAGCTCGGCGGCAAGCTCGACGCCGAGATGCGTGCGGCGTACGCCGTCACCAAGGCGGTCCTGCCCGCCATGACCGAACAGGGCCGGGGACGCATCGTCTACCTCGGCACGGGACTGAGCCGCCGGCCGCGCGAGGGCATGATCGCGCTGGGCACGTCGAAGGCCGCTCTGGAGCAGTTCGCCCGGTACCTCGCCCAGGAACTCGGACCGCAGGGGGTCACGGTCAACGTCGTCGCGCCCGGTCCGGTGGAGTCCCGTATCGCCGATGACGTCCTGGACGACGCGACCAGACGGCGGCAGACGGCCGCGACTCCCCTGGGCCGGCTGGCCCACCCGGAGGACGTCGCCCGTGCCGTCGCCTTCTACGCCGACGACGCCAACGCCTTCATGACCGGGACCACCGCCGCCGTCAACGGTGGCATGGCCATGTACTGACAGGGACCACACATCCATGGATACGATCGATCTCGCCTACGTCGGCCGCGGCCTGCACGAGGAGCTGGCCGCCTACGTGGCCGACCAGGAGAACTTCTACGCCGACGAAGGCGTCCATGTCGCGCTGCGCGACGGCTGCACCTGGGACGAGGAGCGGCTGCGCCGCGGCGCCACCATCGGGCTCGGCCGCGCCGTGCTGTCCCGGCTGACCGACGGCACCCCCTGGGTCGGACTCAACGTCAACACCCACCGCCCGCTCTTCTGGTTCCTCGCCCGCCCCGGCCTGGAGTCCCTGGCCGACCTGGCCGGGCGACGCCTGGCGGTGCACGCCCCCCACACCGCTCCGGGGTGCTTCACCCGGATCGTGCTGCGCGGGGCCGGCCTGGATCCGGACCGCGACGTCCGGACCGTCGTCCGCCACCCCGGGGACTACGGCATGGACCTGCGCCGCCTGCGCGAGGGCGACCTGGACGCGGCCGTCGTCGGCAGCACGATCGCCCCGGAAGCGGTGGCGGCCGCACACGGCTGGCGGGTACTGGCATGGATGGGCGACCACTTCCAGATCCCCACCGTGGGCCTGGCCGTCGACACCACGTACACCGACCCCGACGCCCCCGCGGTGCAGGCCGTGCTGCGAGCACACCGGCGTGCGCTGAAGGTGATCCACCACGACCCCGACACCACCGTGCGGCACATGCGGACCTTCCTCGGCAGCCACACCGCGGAGGAAGCCCGCGCACACTACGACACCTTCATCGCACCGCACTTCACCTTCGAGGGCCAGGTCGACCTCGCCGTCGGCGACGCCGCCATCACGGCGGTCTCCACCGAACTCGGCGTCTCCCCCACCTTCACCGCGGCCGACTTCTACCGCACCGCACCTGCCGCCCCGTGACCCTGGTCCCCTGACACCGGCCGCCGCGGGGCGGGCGGTATCGGGGCCGGTCCCGGCCGCCGCGCCACGACCGGCCCCGATGGTGCGAGGGCCCTGTGGAGTGATGTCCACATCTGCCGCCGTCCCGGCACATCCGCGCGCTGCCCGATCGAGGACACTGGCATACCGTGGGTGGGGTGACGCGGCGCTCGGCCCCGCCGGCCGCGTCGGCCAGTGGCCTGCGAGAAGGAAAGTAGGCGATCCACACAGTGGCATCGCGAACCCGCGCCGGACAACCGGTGACCAACGCATGGGAGTTCGGGCCCAACGAATGGGTCGTGGACGAACAGCACGAACGCTTCCTGCGAGACCCCGGCTCGGTCGAGCCGGCGTGGCGCAACCTCTTCTCCTCCGTATCCGGCACGGCCGATGCATCACGTGACGGGGCGCGGACCGTGAGCGAACAGGCCGAGCAGGCCGCGGTCAAGGCGGTCCGCGTCGCGGCGCTCATCCACGCCTACCGTGTGCGCGGGCACCTGATGGCCGACACGGATCCCCTGGCGGCGGGGCAGCAGGCCACGCCGCCCGAACTGGACATCGCCGCGTTCCGGCTCAGCCCCGAGGACCTGCCGCGGACCTTCGTCGTCGACGACTTCGCCGGGCAGGTCACCATGACGCTCGACGAGGTCCTGCGCGTCCTGAGAGAGGCCTACTGCCGCACCGTCGGCATCCAGTACATGCACATCCAGAGCTCCGACGAACGGTGCTGGATCCAGCAGCGGATCGAAGGCCCCCTCCCGCGGCCGGACCGTGCCGAACAGTTGCAGATCCTGTACCGCCTGGGCGCGGCCGAGGCGTTCGAGAGGTTCCTGCACACCAAGTACGTGGGCCAGAAGCGCTATTCGCTCGAGGGCGGGGAATCGGCGATCGTCCTGCTGGACGTCCTGCTGCACCGCTGCATCCGCCACGGAATGCGGGAAGCCGTGATCGGCATGGCCCACCGGGGCCGGCTCAACGTCCTGGCCAACATCGTCGGCAAGTCGTACGCCGAGATCTTCCACGAGTTCGAGGACACCGTGGACGTCCAGACGGTCCAGGGCTCGGGCGACGTGAAGTACCACCTCGGCGCCGAGGGCACCTACCGGGCCCTCAACGGCAGCACCATCGCCGTCTCCGTCGTCGCGAACCCCTCCCATCTGGAGGTCGTGGGACCTGTGGCCCAGGGTGTGGTGCGCGCCAAGCAGGAGCTGCTCGGGGACGGCGACGGCATCGCCGGTGTGCTGCCCGTCGTGGTCCACGGTGACGCCGCCTTCGCCGGTCAGGGAGTCGTGAGCGAGACACTCAACATGTCGCTGCTGCCCGGCTACCACACGGGCGGAACGGTCCACGTCGTCATCAACAACCAGCTCGGCTTCACCACCACCCCCGCCCACGGCCGGTCCAGCGTCTACGCCACCGATGTGGCGCGCAGCATCGAGGCGCCCGTGCTCCACGTGAACGGGGACGACCCCGAGGCCGTCGTCCGCGCCGCACGGCTGGCCTTCGACTACCGGCAGACCTTCCACAAGGACGTCGTCGTCGACCTCGTCTGCTACCGGCGCCACGGCCACAGCGAGGTCGACGACCCGTCCATCACCCAGCCGGCGATGTACGACCGCATCGACGCCCGGCCCTCGGTGCGCGCCTTGTACGCGGATGCGCTGCTCCACCGGGGAGACGTGAGCGCACGGCAGGTGGAAGGCGCGCTGCAGGACTTCCGGGGACGCCTGGATCGGGCCTTCGCCGAGACCCACACCGCGCCCGGCCGATCCGCCGCGCCAGGTGCCGACCGGGCCGAGGGAGCGGGCGCCTCCGAGGTCGCCACCGCGATCCCGGAAACGGCGGCGCGCCGCGTCATGGCCTCCCAGACCGACCTGCCACCCGGCTTCACCGTGCACCCCCGTGTGCTGCCGCAGCTGAACAGACGCGCCACGGCACTCGACAGCGGGACCATCGACTGGGCCACCGCGGAAACCCTCGCCTTCGGCTCCCTGCTCCTGGACGGGGTGCCCGTCCGGCTGGCAGGGCAGGACTCCCGCCGCGGCGCGTTCGGGCAACGGCACGCCGTACTCACCGACCGGCACACCGGCGTGGAGCACACGCCGCTGAACTCCCTGGGCGCCCAGGCGCACTTCACGCCCTACGACTCCTCCCTGTCCGAACTGGCCGCGCTCGGCTTCGAGTACGGCTACTCCCTCGCACGGCCCGACGCACTGGTGCTGTGGGAGGCGCAGTTCGGCGACTTCGCGGACGAAGCCCAGGCGGTCATCGACGAGTACATCGCGTCGTCGGAGCAGAAGTGGGGGCAGCGCTGCGGCGTCACGCTGCTGCTGCCGCACGGTCTGGAGGGACAGGGCCCGGACCACTCCTCGGCCAGGATCGAACGGTTCCTCCAGTTGTGCGCCCAGGGGAACATGAGTGTCGCCCTGCCGTCCACGCCCGCCAACTACTTCCACCTGCTCAGACGGCAGGCACTCGGTGCGCGGGAGAGCAGGAGGCCGCTGGTCGTCTTCACCCCGAAGTCGATGCTGCGCCTGAAGACCGCCGTCTCCACGACGGCGGATCTCACGACGCACGGCTTCCGGGCCGTTCTGCCGCAGGAGGACGCGGACACCGGCCGGATCAGGCGCGTCCTGGTGTGCTCGGGCAAGATCTTCTACGACCTCGACGCCTACCGTCGCGCCCAGGAGGCGACCGACACGGCCATCGTCCGCGTGGAGCGCCTCTACCCGTTCCCGGAGCGCGAACTGGGCAAGGAGCTGGCCCGCTTCCGCGCCGACGTGGAGGTGCGGTGGGTGCAGGAGGAGGCGGAGAACCAGGGCCCCTGGACGTTCGTGGCCCGGTACCTGCAACGACTGGCGGAGCGGCCCGTCGTATGCGTCAGCCGGCCGGCGGCTTCGGCTCCGGCGGTGGGCTCCGCCCACCGGCACGCCGACGAGCAGAGGGGACTGGTGGCAGCCGCCTTCCGCTGAACCGCCGTCAGCCGGGCGCGACGTCCGCCTTGTCCCGACGCGACGTCCGCCTTGTCCGCAGTGTTTCGACGCACCAGGGGGCAACCATCGACAGCGATCCGTATCCGCCCCTGGCCGATGTCGTCGCCGAGCGCCTGGACGTCGTCTTCGTGGGGATCAATCCAGGGCTGGCGTCGGCTCTTCGGGGCCACAGCTTCTCCACCCCCGGCAACAGGATGTGGCCGGCCCTGCACCGCTCGGGTTTCACGCCGCACCGGTTCCGGCCCGAGCAGGAACGCGACCTGCTCGGTCTGGGCCTGGGCATCACGAGCATCGTCCGAAGGCCCACGGCCCGGGCAGCGGAGCTCACGCCCGGCGAATACCTCCAGGGAGGTGAGGACCTCGTCCGGCGCATGGAGGTCCTCAGCCCCACGTGGCTCGCGTTCCTGGGCGTCACCGGGTACCGCGCGGCGTTCGGGGCCGTCGAGGCGGGTGTGGGCGCGCAGCCGACGGCCCTCGCCGGAGCACGCGTATGGGTACTGCCGAACCCCAGTGGCCTCAACGCCCACTACCCGCCGCCGGCGCTCGCCGTCGAGTTCGCCAGGCTCCGGGTCGCCACCGGTCTGCCCGACCGTTCGGGCCTGATCGGCGACGGCCCGTTCGGCCATCGGATCGGCTGAAGGGAGGCGTTACGGCGCGGCCATGCGCCCGCGGTCCACCCCGCCTCGGCGAGCCTGACGTGTCCACCTCTTCCCGTACCGCCGCCCGCCGGCAAGCCGATGGCATGCGCATCACCGTAAAATGCCGGTACGGCGAAAGCGGCCGGAGGACGTGTCATGACCGAACAGACCACGCGCCACGGGATCGGTGGGCAGACCTCCACCTCGGACGGCGAGAGGGGCGGGCGCGACACGGACCACCGCCCCGCGATCCTCGCCGAATGGCTCGCCGGTACCGGCCGGAACGGTGCCCGGCCCTCGGGGCCCCCACCTCCCGCGCCAGGGCCCGCCGCTCCCGCTCCCCCGCCATCCGGGTACCGCGCGGCCCTCTCCGCCGCGGTGACCAACCTCAACGCCGCGTCGCTCTCCTTCGTCATGGGCACCGGAATCGTCTCGACGGCCCTGTACGTCAACGGCGCCGGCACGGCCTCCGCCGCACTCCTGTGGGTGGCTCTCGCGGGCTTCGTGGTGCTGGTGCCCGCCTACGGCTGGTGGATGCTGTGCCGGCGCCGGCGCTTCATGGCGACGCTCCTCGGGCCACGGGCCTTCGCGCTGCTCACCCTCGCCGTCTCTTCCAACGTGCTGGCGGCACGTCTGGTGCCGGACGGTCACACCGCGGTGGCCGGGGCGTTCCTGGCGTTCGGGGTCCTGGGATGGCTGGTGCTGGACTACGTCGTACCGCTCGCGCTCATCACCACCCTGAAGCGGAATCCTTCGCTCGACCAGGTCGACGGCACCTGGTTCCTGTGGGCGGTGGGCTCGGAATCGGTGGCCGTCGCGGCGGCCTCGCTGGCCCGGGCCGCCCCGAGCCACGCGCTGGCCGTCCTGGCCATGGTGTGCTGGGCCATCGGCCTGATCCAGTACCTGCTGACCGCGGCGATGGTACTGACGAGGCTGCTCGCCCGGCCCACCCGGCCGGAAGGCCTCATGACCTCGGTGTGGATCTTCATGGGAGCGGCGGCGATCACCGTGCTCGCCACCGTACGGCTGATGGCACTGCCACCGGACGAGACGATGCTCTCCCGTCCGCTGCTGGTCGGGGTGGCCGTCGTCCTGTGGGCCTTCTCCAGCTGGCTGATCCCGCTCCTGCTGGCCCTGGGCGTGTGGCGGCACGTCCTGCGCGGCGTCCCGCTGCACTACGAGGTCGGCTGGTGGAACCTCGTCTTCCCGATCGGTATGTACGCGGTCACCACGCACGAACTGGGGCGCGCGACCGGAGCCTCGTGGATGACGAGCACGGGCCGCTGGGAGGTCTGGGTGGCCGCGGCGGTCTGGGCCGTCGTGTTCGCCGCGATGCCGACCGCCGTGCCCCGGCGTCGTTCCACGCTCCGCGAGCCGTAGCGCGTCATGGGGACACGTTCGGTGTGGCCCCGGGCGCCACACCCCGTCGTTCCCGTGTGCGGTGCGGCCGGTCCCGTCCGCGATGGCCGGGCCTCGCGGCGGCCGGGCCTGCCGGACGGAACGCACCGGCCCGCGCGGCCTGCCGCCGCACGATGTGTGCCGGGGGACCCTCACATCAGGACATGATCGACAAACCTGCCCCGGTCCGAACTTAGGCTGCCGATCATGGATGTCTCCCTGGCTGCCCGCCCATCACCTCCCACTTCCGACCGGACGACACGTCCGCCCCTCGGCCCCACCTGGTTCGCCGCGGTGATGGGCACGGGCATCGTCGCCAACGCGGCCGCGACCCTGCCGCGGACCCTCGCCGGGCTGCGGACCGCCGCAACGGTGGTGTGGGTGGCCGCCGGCCTCCTGCTGGTCGTGCTGGCGGCGCGCTACCTCCGGCAGAAGGCGATCCGTTCCCACGCGGCCGACCCGGTGATGGCCCAGTTCTTCGGCGCGCCGCCGATGGCGCTGCTCACGGTGGGCGCCGGCGCGCTCCTGCTGGGCGAGGACGTGATCGGGTCGGACGCGGCGGTGGGCGTGGACTGGGCACTCTGGCTGACCGGGACCGCACTCGGCCTGGTCACGGCCTGGACGGTGCCGTACCTCATGGTCACGCGGCACCGCTTCGCCCCGGACGCGGCGTTCGGCGGCTGGCTGATGCCTGTGGTGCCGCCGATGGTCTCCGCGGCGACGGGTGCGCTCCTGGTCCCCCACACCCCGGCCGGGCAGCTCCGCCTCACCCTGCTGCTGGGCTGCTACGCGATGCTCGGACTCGGCCTGCTCGCGACGCTGCTGGTCCTGGCCATGCTCTACGGCCGCCTGGTGCATCACGACGCGCCCACCGGGACCACGGTACCCACCGTGTGGATCGGTCTGGGCGCGCTGGGGCAGTCGGTGACGGCGCTCGGCGCACTGGCTTCCGTGGCCCCGGGCGCCTTGCCCGCGCCCTACGCCCGGGGCGCCGCGGTGCTCGCACTGCTGGGCGGCATCATGGTGTGGGGCTTCGCCATGCTCTGGCTGGCCCTCGCCACGGGGCTGACGGTACGGACGATCCGGGCCGGTCTGCCGTTCGCGCCGACGTGGTGGTCCTTCATCTTCCCGGTGGGGGCCTGTGTCACGGCCACCGGCACCCTCGCGACCCGCACGGGGTCCGCACCCCTCAGCTGGACAACTTCCGTGCTGTACACGGCTCTCGTCCTTGCCTGGCTGGTGGTGGCGGGCCGGTCCCTGCGGCACGCCACCCGGCACGTGCGCCGCCCAGCCCGTCAGCTCGTCGACTGAGCGCCGGGGAGCGCCACGGCGAAGTCGATCTCCGTGGACGTGCGCCCGAGACCGGCCGCAGGTCCGCTCCCGTCCGCCGCAACGTGGGCCGCGGACAGGGACAGCGCCGAAGCACGGCACGGGCAGGCGCGCCCGCCGGACGTCCGCGTCGGACGGCTACCGCGAAGTCCCCGCCGTTTCCCCGCCGTTCAAGGGAATTCCGGTCGTCCGGAATCTGGTGCGGAAGGCACCCGGCGTGACCCCCAGGTGCCGTACGAACGCGCGGCGCAGGGACTCCGGCGAGCCGAATCCCGTACGGCGCGCCACCACCGCCATGGGCTCGTCGCCCGTCTCCAGCAGGACCTGCGCGGCTTCCACCCGCACCTGCTCCACGTACCTGGCCGGCGTCGTGCCCGCTTCTTCGTGGAAGAGCCGGGTCAGGTGGCGGACGCTGACTCCCGAGCGCCGTGCCATCGCCGACAGGCTGTGGTCGGCTCCCGGGTCCTCGGCCACCGCGTCCAGAATCCGGCGGAGCAACTCCTGGCGCGAATGGGGGATCTGCGAGCGGACGCTGAACTGGGACTGGCCTCCTGGTCGCTGCATGAAGACGACCATGTCCTTGGCGACCGCCCGAGCGACCCCCGCGCCGTAGTGCTCCTCCACCAGCGCCAGGGCCAGATCGATACCGGAGCTCACGCCGGCCGACGTCATCATCGTGCCGTCGCGCACGAAGAGGGCGTCCGGCTGGACCCGCACGGACGGGAAGCGCAGGGCCAGTTGGCGCGTGAAACGCCAATGTGTGGTGGCTCGGCGACCGTCGAGAAGTCCGGCCGCGGCCAGCAGGAACGCACCCGAGCACACGGAGGCCGTACGGCCGGCCGTCCCGTTCAGCCGCCGGACGACATCCAGCAGCTCGTCGTCCTTGATCAGCGTCTCCCATTCCGGACCACCCGGGATCACCAGCACGTCGGAGGGGTCACGGACGTCGCCGGCGCGGCGGTCGGCATGGATCCGGGTCCCGGCCGAGGTGATCACGCCGGCCCCGTCCTCGGACACGATCTGCACCCGGTAGCGGCCACCGAACGCGTTGGCCGAGGCGAACACCTCGATGGGGCCGGTGACGTCGAGCAGTCGCACGCCGGGGAAGACGAAGACGGTGACGGTCAGCCTGTTCGTACCAGGACGGTTGCCGTTCATCGGGTACCTCCGGACCGTGCGGGCGGGCGCCCGGATCGTCCGGCGGGCCGGCCGACCGCTCACCGGCGGGCCGACGTGCCCTGCGCCTCACTCCCGCCATCCTTCGTCCTCGGTCGCGACGCGCGCCAGGACTTGTTCGCTCACCGCTGGGAGGCGCGGCCTCCCAGCGCTGCTCGGCGGCCGGCGCTCCGGCCACCGTCGGCGGGCAGCGTCCCTCCCGTCACGAACGAGGCGGACGGACGTGTCCTCAAAGCTCCAGCACGAACCAGGTGGTCTTTCCCCGTTCGTCGGGGCGGACGCCCCAGCTGCTGGCGAGACTGTCGACCAGGAAGAGGCCGCGTCCGGATTCGTCGTCCTCGGATGCCGGACGCGGATGCGGCAGATGAGGGCTGGAGTCGCTGATCTCGATGACGAGGCTGCTGACGCTTCGGCGTACATGGAGCACGAGTGGGCCTTCGGCGTGCTGGACGGCGTTGGTCAGTACCTCGGACACCAGCAGCCGCGCGTCGTCGGCCTTGTCGGCGTTGCCCCAGGCGTTGAGCGTGTCGACGACGAACGAGCGGCCGGTGGCCACCGCGGACGCGGTGGCCGGCAGTTCCGCGCTGACGGTGTCCAACGGGGCTGCGGGGATCCGTGCGAGAAGCAGGGTCACGTCGTCGTCGTGGCCGTCGGTGCCGGCCAGCAGGGCGGCAAGCACCTCGTCGGCGGCGCTTTCGAGACCCTGTGTGCGGGTGAAGGCGTCGTCGAAGGCGGTGGTGAGCTTGTCGATCTGGGTCTCGATGTCGCCGCCGGGAGTCTCGACGAGACCGTCGGTGTACAGGACGAGGGTGGCGCCGGGCGGAATGACGGCGCTGGACTGCTGGTAGAAGATGTCGCCCACGCCCAGGGGTGCGTTGATGGGTGTGGGGAGCCTGCGGACGCCGTCGGGGTCGGCGACCAGGGTCGGCAAGTGCCCGGCGGAGCAGGCGATCACCGATCCCGTGTCCGGGGCGATGACCAGGTAGCAGCAGGTGACGAGTTGATCGGGGACCTCGAGGTCGGCGACGACCGCGTCCAGGGCCTGCATCAGCTGCCGGGGCTGCAGACCGGTCTTGGCCAGGGCGTGCGCGGCGGAACGCAACTGCCCCATGACGGCGGCGGCTTCCAGGCCGCGGCCCATGACGTCACCGATCAGGACACCGACCCGGCCGGCGCCGAGGGGAATGAGGTCGAACCAGTCACCGCCCACACCGGCGCCCTGGGTGGCCGGCCTGTAGCGGCTGGCCGCGTCCAGGCCGGGGATCGCCGGCGGGGTGCCCATGAGGCTGCGCTGGAGGGTGAGGGCGATGTGCTTCTGCTGCTCGTAGAGCGTGGTGAGTTCGGCCTCGGCGCGCTTGCGGTCACTGATGTCGCGGACGATGGCGCACGCGCCGATGACCTTGCCGGCCGTGTCCCGGGTCGGCCAGAGGGTGACGTCGACGTCGATCATGGCGCCGGTGCTGGTGAGCCGCAGGGTTTCGAAGTGTTCGATCTTCTCGCCGTGCCGCAGCCGTTCCAGCAGCCGGATGATCTCGTCCTTGCAGTCGGGGGGCGCCAACATGGACACATGCTGTCCGATGGCTTCCTCGGCCGCGTAGCCGTACAGCCGTTGAGCCGCAGCGTTCCAGTAGGTGATGCGGCCGTCGAGGGTCTTGGCGAGGATCGCGTCCTGGGACGACTCGACAAGCCCGGCGAGCTCATTGATGCGGGTCTCGGCGGCCTTGCGTTCGCTGACGTCCCGGACCGCGGCGGAGACCAGCAGGCCGTCGGCCGTCTCCAAAGGGCTGAGGCTGATCTCCACCGGGAACTCGCTGCCGTCCTTGCGCAGCCCGTGCAACTCCAGCCCCGCACCCATCGGCCGCACCTGCTGGTTCACGGCGTAGCCGTCCCGGTGGCGGGTGTGGTGCGCCTGGAATCGTTCCGGCACGAGCAACTCGACCGGGTGACCGAGGAGTTCGTCACGCCGGTAGCCGAAGAGCGTCTCGGTCTGGGCGTTGACGAGCCTGATCGTCCCGGTGTCGTCCACGATCACCATCGCGTCCGGGGCCGCCTCCAGCAGGGCCCGGAACCTTTCGTCAGCCGCCTTGCGTTCGCTGACGTCCCGGACCGCGGCGGAGACCAGCAGGCCGTCGGCCGTCTCCAATGGGCTGAGGCTGATCTCCACCGGGAACTCGCTGCCGTCCTTGCGCAGCCCGTGCAACTCCAGCCCCGCACCCATCGGCCGCACCTGCTGGTTGACGGCGTAGCCGTTGCGGTGGGCGGCATGCTTGTCGTGGAACCGGTCGGGAATGAGGATCTCGACGGGGCGGCCGAGGAGTTCGTCACGCCGGTAGCCGAAGAGGGTCTCGGTCTGGGCGTTGACGAGCCTGATCGTCCCGGTGTCGTCCACGATCACCATCGCGTCCGGGGCCGCCTCCAGCAGTCCCCGGAACCGGTCCTCGGCGGTCCTGGGCTCGCCTTTGAGGACGCGCCTGCGGTGTGGCCGACCGGCGGCTCCCGCCCGGTCAGCTGACACTGACGTACCCGTATCGCCCATATCCGACCTAACTGACGGCAGACTCGCAAAGAGCCACCTCAGCGCATCTCGGGCGTCGCCACCCGCAACTGCCGCCTACTGGCCTCGAGTCGCCCGGGTCTGCCTGTTGCTGACCGGGCGGCGTTCTCGTTTGACACGAAGGCCGGCGCGATCGTCACTGCCCCCGCATCAAGTCCGGCGCCGACGACCGGGCCCGGCCGGGCCGGGGTGGGGTGGGCCGGGGTGGAGGTCAGCCGGGTGAGCGGGCGCATGTTCTCGGAGTGCAGGTGCGGGCGCATCTTCTCGGAGTGCAGGTGCGACGGGCCCGCCGCCGATCCGCGCGGCGCGTGCCGGAGCCGCGAGAATCCGCGCCGCGAGCCGTACCCGCGGGGACCTCAGCGCTCGGTGAGCAGTCCGGGCGCGGGTCCGGCCGCGGCGCGTTCGGCCGTCGCCGCCGTCAGCAGGAGGAAACCCAGGGCGAAGCCGAGCATCGTGAACACGCCCCGCGGCCAGAAGATGTGGCTGTCGACGAAGGACCAGCAGGCGGTGAGCAGCACCACTGTTCCCGGCAGCACCCGTATCCCGTGCCGCCGCCACAGCACCAGGCATGTGGCGCAACAGGCCACGGCGAGCGCGTACACACCCGCCTGCCCCAACTGGTCGCCGACCGCGAACAATCGCGCGGCCGCACCGTGGATGTGATGGTCCACGACCGTTCCGGCGGAGATCCCGGCCACCGCGTCGAGCCCGGAGTAGTACACGGCGTAGACGGCGCATCCGATCCAGGCGACCACCGTCAAGGCCCCTTCGGCATCCGGGCGCGGCCGGCCCCACAGCGGGACGACCAGGCCAAGCACCAGGAAGGGGAACACCGGCAGCAAGGCGATGTGCAGGCCCGCCCAATCACCGGCGGTGGAGGCCGTCAGATGCCGGGGGTGCACCAGACCCACGACGGCCAGCGTCAGCGGCGCGACCGTCACCAGCGCCGTCGTACGAGCGACTCGGAAGGATGGCATCCGGTCACGCTAAGGGGCCGGTGGCCGGGCGGCGCGGGAGCCGCGCACACGTAAGACACCCGTAAGACGGCCCGAGGGCGGACGCGAGGGCGACCGTCGCCCGGGGACGCCGGCCCCGGCCGGCTCCGAGAGGCCGACGCACCATGTGTACCCGCGCTCACAGCGGCGGGCCGACCGAGGTGAGCCGGAAGTGACCCGCTCCTGTCCCCACCGACACGGAGAGGAAAATCCCGGTCCCCACCATCGACCGCGAACCCGGGTCTCGGGCGATCCGGGAGGTGCATCAGCCAACGCCCTCCAGAAAGCCCAGGGAAAGAGCGAATCCATGTCCTATGTGAGCCCACCCGATCTCGTCCGGAAGATGATCGACGCAGGCGAGGCCAAGGTCTTCATGTCCGCGCGCGACACCGTGATCCGCGCGTACATGGCCGGTGCCATTCTCGCGCTGGCCGCGGTCTTCGCGGTCACCGTCACCGTCCAGACGGGCCAGGCCCTCGTCGGGGCCCTGCTGTTCCCCGTCGGCTTCTGCCTCCTCTATCTGCTGGGGTTCGACCTGCTGACCGGCGTCTTCACCCTGGCGCCCCTCGCCCTGATCGACCGGCGTCCCGGCGTCAAACCGCGCGGGGTGCTGCGCAATTGGGGCCTGGTGTTCGTGGGCAACTTCGCCGGAGCACTCACCGTCGCGGTCATCATGTCGGTGATCTTCACCTACGCCTTCACCATGGATCCGAACGACATCGGGCAGAAGATCGGCCACATCGGCGAGGACCGGACGCTCGGCTACGCCGCGCACGGGGCCGCCGGCATGCTGACGCTCTTCCTCCGCGGCGTTCTGTGCAACTGGATGGTCTCCACCGGCGTCGTCGCCGCGATGATCTCCACGAACGTCTCGGGCAAGGTCATCGCCATGTGGATGCCCATCCTGGTCTTCTTCTACATGGGCTTCGAGCACTCGGTCGTCAACATGTTCCTCTTCCCGTCCGGACTCATGCTCGGCGGCCACTTCACGTTCGGCGACTACCTGCTGTGGAACGAGATCCCGACGGTGCTCGGGAACCTGGTCGGTGGCATCACGTTCGTGGGCCTGACCCTGTACGCGACCCACGCGCGCACCGCTCCGAGCCGGCTGACTCCGCGACCGGCCGACACCACCGCCGCAGAGGCCGGCCAGATCGCCGCCTGACCCTTGTTCGTGCCGCACCAAGAGGTTCATGTCGTCCGCGAGTCGTCGCATGGCGCGATGTGCGGCGCGGCCGTGCCGGACGGCCGCGTCGCACATCGCGCGCCATCGAGGCGGAGCGCGGTCGTTTCCCGGGACGTCTCGGCGGTCCGCTGTCGCCGCCGGTGCGCGTCCTGCCGGCGAAGGCCGTCGAGGATGACGTTCATCAGAGGCCGCGCCGTGGATTCCCATTCGTCGCGGTCGAGCCGGCCCAGGTAGGCGATGAGCAGGAGCACCCCGCGGGCGTCCACGTCCGTGCGAAGGGAACCGTCCGCCTTGCCGGCGTCCAGCAGTTGGGCGAGCGCGCCTTCGATGGGGTGGTGACTGTGGGCGACGAGGTCCTGCCATGCCGTCGGTTCCAGCGCGGCCAGGACGCCGCGCTTGATCCCGGCGTAGTCGATCACCCGGTCCAGCCAGCGGCGCAGGGCGTCCACGGGCTCGTGATCCGCCAGCAGGGCCGAGGCGGCGACGACGAGGTCTTCGACGTCGCGCCGGTAGACCTCGGCGAGGAGGGCTTCGCGATGCGGGAAGTTCCGGTAGAGCGTCCCCTGTCCCACACCGGCCCGCTTGGCGATCTCGTTGAGGTGGACGTGGTCGGACTCGGCGAGGGCCGCGCGGGCGGCTTCCACGATGCGGTTGCGGTTCTCCACCGCGTCCGGGCGGCGTGCTGACGGGCTCACAAGGGCTCTCCTGATGCTCTGCCACCAACAAGTGGACACGTGTCCGGTAGGCTGACCGAACACCGGACACGTGTCCACTTTACCTGGAGGCAGGCATGCTCTCTCTCGAAGACAAGATCGTCGCCATCACCGGAGCAAGCGGCGGCATCGGCGAGGCCACCGCCCGGCTGCTCGCCCGGCGTGGCGCCGCGGTCGTCCTGGCGGCGCGCCGCGGCGAGCGCGTCGACGCCATAGCTCAGGACATCCGGGAGGAGGGCGGCCGCGCCGCCGCGTACGTCGTCGACGTCACCGAGGCCGAGGACCTGCGGCGCCTGGTCTCCTCCACCATCGACCGGTACGGCCGCATCGACGTCCTGGTGAACAACGCCGGCATCGCCCCGATCAGCCCGCTGGCCGACCTCGACACCGCGGGCTGGTCGGCCATGATCGACGTCAACCTGCGCGGCATGCTCAACGGCGTCGCCGCCGCGCTGCCCGCCTTCCGTGCGCAGGGAGCGGGCCACCTGGTCAGCGTCGTCTCCGTGGCGGGCCTGAACGGCACCTCCCCCACCATGGCCGTCTACGCCGCGACCAAGAACGCGGTGCGCACCGTCCACGAGGGGCTGCGCACGGAGTCCACCGACGGGGTGGTGCGCACGACTGCCGTCTCGCCGGGCTACATCCGCACCGATCTCGCCGACTCCATGGCAGACCCTCGCATCCGCGAACAGACGCGCGAGCACATGGCCGCGGTGGGCATCTCGCCGGCCGCGGTCGCCCGCGCGGTGGCCTTCGCCATCGAGCAGCCCGGAGACGTCGAGATCGGCGAGATCACCGTTCGCCCCACGCGGCAGGCATGACGCCGAAACCTCCGCTGCCGCCGCACGCCGACACCGTTGCCGGCAGCCGGTGAGGAGCCGACGGTACGCATCCACGGAACCGCCGCTGCCCGGCTCCGCGCCCGCCCGCGTCAACGCGGCACGGACTGCGACCTCTCCAGGTCGGTCCGGCAGCGCAGGCAGTGCTCGAGGTGCGGAAGCGCCCGCAGCCGCTCGGGGGCGATCTCCGTGCCACAGCGCACACAGGACCCGAACCCGCCGTTCTCCAGCCGCTCCAGGGCGCTCTCGAGGCGCGCCAGGTGCGTGCGTTCGTTCTCCGTGTGCGTCCGGTGCTGCCGCAGCGCCTCGGCCGTCGCGCTGACGTCCGCCGCGTCGAGGAGGCAGTCGGCGCGCAGTTCCTGCTCCTTGACGGACCGTTCGTCGAGCCGGCGGCGCAGAGCGGTGGCCTCCCCGGCGAGCCGTGCCCGCAGCTCCTCCGCCTCGGACGTGCCGATCGTGGTGCGTGGTTCCTCCACAGTCACCTCTTCCGCCCTTCCTCTGTGCGCCCTTGGGCCCAGCTCGGGCCGGCGGCCGTATCGCCGCGGGCTGCGACCCCGCTGCCGCTGAACCGGTCCCGGGCGGTCCATCGGTCCAGGAATTCCTCGAGTGTCCGGTGGATCACGTCACCGCGCGGTGACGAGCTCGGGGTACTCGTTGGGGGTGTCGTTGAAGCGATTGAAGTAGTTCGTCAGGAGGTTCAGCGCGAGGTTCCCGATGATCTCGGTGACCTCCGCGTCGGTGACACCTGCGGCGCGCGCCTCCTTGACGTCCTCCTCGGCGACGGAGCCGCGGCCACGGGCGATGGCGTCGGACAGCTTGAGCACGGCGTCCGTGTGCGGGTCGTCGGAGGCGGCGTCCCGGGCGCGCTCGATCTCCGCCCGGTCCAGCTTGGCGACGTTCTTCGCCAGGAAGGTGTGCGCCGACAGGCAGTACGTGCATCGGTTGTACTCGGCGCTGCTCAGAGCGAGGCGGTGACGTACGGCCGCGGGCAGCACGCCCTCGTCGAGCGCGCCCGACAGCGTCATCCAGGCCTTGACCACCGCGGGGCTGTTGGCCATGTACTGCGTCATGTTCGGGATGACCCCGATCGTCGCCTTCATCTGCGCGTACAGGTCGGCAATCTCGTCGGTCGCGTCGACGGGCTTGAAACGGGCGAGCTCGGTCATCACAGTTCCCTTTCCATGACCACGGGAGTCCTGGCTCCACTGCTTCGAGTCTGCCGACCCGCCCATGCGACAGACAGCTACTTTCGGATCGCTCTTCTGCCCCGGAGTCTCACCTGTCGAGGGCGATGCGCGTGGGTACGAGAAGCAGCCGGCCCCCGCCCGTCAGGGACGAGAGGCCGGCTCCGGCAGGACACCCGCCAGCTGGCTGCGCGAGGTGACACCGAGCTTGGCGAACACCTTGCGCAGGTGGTACTGCACGGTGCGTGCGCCGATGAAGAGCCGGGTGCCGATCTCGGGGTTGGTCAGTCCGTCGCGAGCCATCCCGGCGATCTGGGCCTCCCGCGCGGTCAGACACGCGTCCGCGGCCCGGGCCGCGCTCTTGTGTGTGCTGCCGCCGACGGCCCGCAGTTCGCGGCCGGCCCGCGCCGCGAACGCCGCCGCCCCCATGTCGGTCAACATGGCGTGCGCGGCACCCAGTTGGACGCGCGCGTCGTTCCGGCGCCGCCGGCGGCGCAGCCATTCTCCGTACAGCAGATGCGCCCGGGCGAGTTCGACGCGCAGACGGGTCCTGCCGAGGCGGGCCACGGCCTCGGCACCCGTCCCGCCGAGCACGGCGAGCCCAGGAAGCCCAGGGAACACGGCGAGCGAGACCGCTGTCCGCGTCGGCGCCGAGTGGCCAGTGGCCAGGCGGACCAGCCAGTGGCGGATGCGCCCGGGCCGGCCGCGGCGGCAAGATCCATTCCGAGCGTGCCCAAGGTGCACGGGCTGACGCTCGCCTCGCCTCATCGTTGGACGGTAGCCATGAACATCGACACGGACGTGGTCCAGGCAGACGTACTGGTGATCGGCTTCGGAAAGGGAGGAAAGACGGTAGCCGCCAAGATGGGCGAACTCGGCAAGACCGTCGTTCTTGTCGAGCGTTCGCCGCACATGTACGGAGGGACCTGCCCCAATGTCGGCTGCGTGCCCACCAAAGCGCTGGTCCATCACGCCAACAAGCGGCGGCCCGAGGATTCGCTGCAGGACTGGTACGAGCGCTCCGTAGGAGAGGTCCAGGCGCTGACCTCCCTGTTCCGTGCCGGCAACTACGACGGCCTCAACGGGATGGACACCGTGCGCGTCGTCACCGGGCAGGCCCGGTTCGAGGACCCGCACACCGTGTCGGTACAGGGCCCCGACGGCCCCCTGACCATCAGGGGCGAGACCATCCTGATCAACACCGGCTCGGAACCGATCGTCCCCGACGTCCCCGGCCTGCAGAACAGCTCGCGCCTGGTGACGAGCACCCAGCTGATCGAGAACAGCACCCTGCCGCCGAGGCTAGGAATCATCGGCGGCGGGTACCTCGGACTCGAATTCGCCTCGATCTACCGCAGGTTCGGGTCCGAAGTGACCGTCTTCGAGGCCGCGGACGACATCCTGCGCCGCGAGGACGACGATGTCGCCGACGCGGTGAAGACCATCCTCACCGAAGAGGGCATCACCCTCGTGACCGGCGCGCATGTGCTCGAGGTCGACGACGGTCCGGACGGGACGACCATCGTCCACGAGCAGGACGGCACGAAGCACAGCATCGACGCCGACGCCGTTCTCGTGGCCGCGGGACGCCGCCCCGTCGTCGCCGATCTGAACCTGGAAGCGGCCGGTGTGCGAAGGACGGACCGAGGAGCGGTCGAGGTCGACGCGTTCCTGCGCTCGAGTCAGCCCCACATCTTCGCCCTCGGCGACGTCAACGGCGGCCCCCAGTTCACGTACATCTCGCTCGACGACAGCCGCATCGTCCTCGATCAGCTCATCGGGGACGGTACGCGCACCACGCAGGACCGGGTCGCCGTGCCCCACACGCTGTTCATCACACCGCCGTTGGGGACCGTGGGGCTCACCGAGGAGGAGGCCCGCGCGGCAGGTCACCGAGTGAAGATCGCGAGCCAGCCGGTGGCCGAGATCATCGCGATGCCCCGCGCCTACGTCGTCGAAGAGACGCGCGGGATGATGAAGTTCGTGATCGACGTGGCCACCGACGAGATCCTCGGTGCCGCGCTGCTGAGCACCGACGCCCAGGAACTCGTCAACACGGTCGCCTTGGCCATGCGGCACCGCATCACCGCCTCCGAACTCCGCAACTCGGTCTACACCCACCCCAGTTCGACGGAGGCGTTCAACGACGTCCTCGGCACGGTCGTCCGTACCGACCGATAAGGCACCGGCTCCCTCGTCTCAGCCATGCCGGTGACGGCGTCCCGCGCCGTCACCGGCGGCGTCGCGCCGCCCACGACCGGGCGGGCGGCGCCTGCCCCGCACCGTCGGCCCGGCTCCCCGCGACAACGGTGTCACCCCGGGGAGACCCTGCGCTTCACGGCACCGGTGAGCCATATCCCCATGCGGTACGCGGTCGACATCCCTCTCCCGACGGCGACCATCCGCAAGGGCGACGCGATCCTGGCGTCCTACGGAGCGGCCGACCGGGACCCGAGGATCCACGGTGAGAGCACGGGGACGTTCGACATCACCCGTCCGGACAAGCAGCACGTCGCCTTCGGCCACGGCGTCCACTTCTGCCTCGGAGCTGCCCTCGCCCGTGTGGCGGACCCGTCGGCGCGCCGGAAGCCCTCGCCCGACGCCACCACTCCGGCCCGTCGCAGGCCAGGGCGGTGACGAAGGGTCGGTGGGCGCGCCAGCGGGCGGCCGCGATGCGGCGGGGAGAGCGGGCAGGCGGAGTGCCGGTGGCCTCTAGGATCCCGAGACCAGCGACAGCGCCTGGTTCAAGTGGTGCTCGGCGATGCCCTGCATGAACGCCCGGTCGGGGAAGTCTCCGTCGAGCAGCCGGAGCGGCCCCGCCGTCAGGGACAGGTGCTGGGTGAGCCGGTAGAGGGCGAGCCGGTCCTCGTCGAGGTCCGGCACCGCCAACCGCCGGTACTGGTCCCCGGTATGACGGAGCCTCAGGAACACGTGCTCCCATTCGACGTCGAAGTACAGCAGCTCCTCGAAGTCGATCACGACCGGGTTCCCGTCCCGGTCCACCAGCACGTGATCCAGCCCCAGCTCGCCGTGGACGACCGAGTACTCGGCACGGGGCGACACCGCCGCGGCGAGTTCACGCAGCCGCTCCTCCAGCCTGCCGCGGGCGTCCGCGATCCTCCGGTCACGGGACGCCGCCTCGGCGAGGCAGCGCAGCGCGAACGCAAGCGCCGCCTCCTCACACGACGCCGCCCGGGACCTTCCCCCATTGTCGATCTGGGCCACCTTGCCGAACGACGGCGCTCGATGGCGTCGCATCACCGCCAGGGCATCGGCGAGACGAGCCATCGTCGGCTCCGCGGCGATCGGGTCACGGCGGAACAGGTCCATCAGGTCCTCGCCGGGGAAGTCCTCCACGACCGCCAGGTCGGCCGGATGGTGGCTGCGGTCGCGGTCGACCCAGTGGACCTCGGGGACCCGCAGGCCGAGGGAGGTCAGGCGCGCGTGGCCGGCCTCGAACAAGTCGAGCCCGACCCCGGGCGAGAACGGATCGGTGAGATCGCCGTCGCCCTCGGCCACCGGCCAGTAGTTCTCCGACTGCTCCCACAGGTAGGCGACCGCCGTCGTGGCGTCGTCCATCGTGAGGCGGTACACGCCCTTCGTGGTGCCGCCGGTGAGCCGCTCCACCGTCGCCAGCGTCCGACCGCCACCCAGCGCGGCCCGAGCCGCCCCCGCCAACCGGTCTCGCGTCACTTCCCGAGGCACCACGTCCACACCCCACCTTTTCAGCTCGGCACCTGCCGAACCCTACGGCAGCCACCGCTGAAGCCTGCATCCCTTTTCGCGGAGCCTCGATTCCCCGGCCGGCCTTGAAAAGCACGTCCGCCGAGGAGGCGCTCAACCCTTGACGCCTCGACGGTCGATGCCGGCCTAGACCTGGGCGGAGGGCCTCCCGGCGGCATAAGGGGCGAGTATGTCGGTCACCGTTCGATTGCGCGGTACGGCGACCTTCAGGTTCTCGGCGAGGTCGACAACTCCCCCGCTGAGCCAGGGCAGTTCGAGGCGGTTGCCCTTTTCCAGGTCGTTGTGCATGGAGGATGTCATGGTCGCCGGAAGGTTGTCGCAGAACGCCATCTGAGCGTCGACGAACGTGTCGTCCAGTTTCACGCCGGACGCGCGCGCCACCTCAGCGGTCTCCGCCATCACCTCCTCCAGAAGGACGCGGGTGCGGTCGTTCGAGCGGACGACGCCTATGGGCTGCCGCACGGCGGTGGTCGTGGCCGACAAGCCCACGAGGAAGATGAACTTCTCCCAGATCACCTTCTCGACGTCGGTGCTCAACTCCGTCTCGATCCCGGCGTCCTTGAATGCTTCGTACGCGGCCTCGCTCATGGCCGACTGCCGGTTCGAGTACGGCCCCACCACGATCTTCTGCAGTGCGTTGTTGTGGACGACGACACCGGGCTCCTCGATGAAGGCCGAGATGAAGCACGTTCCGCCCAGTACGCGCTCCTCACCGAGGTGGCTGCGGAGAATGATGTCCTTGTGCACCCCGTTCTGCAGCGACAGGACGTAGGGGTTGCGCAGGTCGGCGGCCTGCAGTTGGGCCGCCACGTCTTCGGTGTCCCAGAGTTTGACCGCGACGAGGACCAGGTCGGTGGGCCCCAGGTCGGAGATGCTGCCGACAGCTGACGCCGGAGGCGTCCTGAACTCGCCGAGGGGGCTGCGCACCAGGAGCCCGGAGCGGCGTACGGCCTCCAGGTGACGGCCCCGGGCGACAAAGGTGACGTCGTTGCCGGCGGCGGCCAGCCGCGCGCCGAAGTATCCGCCGACGCCCCCTGCCCCGATCACTGCGATGCGCATGCTGGTGTCCTTCCGGTGGTGAGAGGTCCTGGAGGCCCGGCAGACGTCCGGCGCGCCGCGGCCGGGCACGGTCTGGCCGGCCCACGCGTCGGCGAGCACAGCGGGCTCCTTAATAACCGTTTATGAGGTTACTATCGTCGCATGGGAGTCTCCACGCAAGGGCAACCCCGACGGCGGGTGACGGAGCAGCAGCGGGAGCTGCGCTTCGACGCGGGAACGCTCTGCCTCGACCTCGTGGCCACGGTGGGCCGCCGCCCGCACGTGCCCGTCGAACGGATGGGAGACGCAGCACGGCTGAAAGCGTGGTGCGCGGGCACGGGAGTCGCGCTCGCACCGGGTTACGACGCTGCCGCCGTGCTCGCGTCGCTGCACGAGCTGCGCACGGCGGCGTTCGACATCGCGTCATCGGCCGTGGACGGACATGTGCCCGACCGGCGGGCCGTCGCCCTCGTCAATCGCCTGGCCCGCACCCACCCTCCGGTCCCGCGGCTGGAGTTGACCGCCGACGGCCCACCCAGCAGCCCGGACCATGGGCTGCTGACCGTGCGGGAGTTGTTGTCCGTCGTCGCCCGGGACCTGATCAGCCTCATGTCCGACGACGGGCGGCGCTCGCGGCTGCGCGCGTGCGCGTCCGACGCCTGCCGGATGCTCTACCTGGACGGCGCCCGGGGCCGGACCCGCAAATGGTGCTCCATGCGGCGCTGCGGAAACCAGGCCAAGGCCGCGAACCACCGCGGGAAGGCCGCCCCGCCCCAGGACGCCACCCCCACGAGGCCGCCCGACACCGACCGGGCCGACCCTGCTGCACATGGCTCGTAGCGGCCGTCATTCCGACGTGAAAGTCTCACCATGGACGCGGTAAGTCATCTGCTTCGCCTGGCGAGAGTCACGGCCGGCCTCGACCGGCGATGCCTCTTGGGCGGCTCCACCAGGATGAACGTGGCCCGCCGCCGTCACCTGCAGGCGCAGTTCCACGTTCTGCTCGAGGGCGAGTGCCTGATGCAGGTCGGCACGACCGTGCTGACGATGAAGTCCGGCGATCTCGTGCTCATTCCCGGTGGAGCGCCGCACCGCGTCATCACCCCGGGAGACGGCACTCCGCGGACCACGACGGAGAGGGCCGGGGACTCGTTCATCACCACGAACAGCGAGGGCGGTGGCCCAGCGGTCGTCGACCTGTTCTGCGGGCACTACACCTTCGACCCGGGAGCCGGGGCCGTCCTGTTCCGCAGCCTGCCGGATCCGGTGCACGTGTCCTTCGGGGACGCTCCGGAGACCGACAAAGTCCTGCGTATGCTCAGTACCTTGATGCGGGACGAGGCCCAGCGTGACGACGCCGGCACCTCCGCGATCCTGTCGGCGCTCTCGACCGTCCTGCTCGCTATGGTCCTGCGCACCTCCCGGAGGTCGGCCACCGCGGAGGCGCTGTGGACCGCCGCCTCCGACCCCCGGATCGCCAAGGCGATCGAAAGCGTCCTGGACGATCCGGGTGCCGACTGGTCCATCGAGCGCCTCGCTCGCGCGGCCGCCATGTCCCGCGCGACGTTCCTGCGCCACTTCACGCAGGACACCGGGATGACCGTGGGCGCGTTCGTCGCCAGGGCCCGCGTGATGGCCGCCGCGGAACTGCTCGGTGCGTCGGACGCGACCGTCGCCACGATCGCCGGACAGGTCGGCTACCAGTCGGAGTCCGCCTTCTCCCGCGCGTTCCGGTCCGAGGTCGGGACGACGCCGGCCAGATTCCGCCGCGATCAGCGCCTCCAGACCCGTACGACCGCTTCGACGAGCGACGCGCTCGGCGCCTGAGCGGGCGGCCGGCCTGAGCAGCCCGGCCCGGAGACACGACGGGCCGCGGTGCGCCCAGGCGCGGTGCCGGTACGGTACAGCGCCGCTTCCCGGGCTCAAGGCCGCTTCGACGATCACTGAGCGCCGAACAGGCTGCCGCGGCTACGCTCGCCGTGTGATGGAACGGTGGAAGCGCCACGCGATCTGTCATCCCCTCTGGGGCGCCATGGAGTTGACACTCGCCTGGCACACCGTGCTCCTGCTGTTCGCCCAGGTGCTTCTGCCGCCGATGGCCCCTGCGTGGTTCCCTGGCCTGGGTGCCACCGTGGTCAACGCGGTGTGCTGCGCCGGTACCTGGTTCGTGCTCCGGCGGTGGGGATGGCTGCGCATGTCCGGGGTCGCCGCCCTGGGCCGCGCGCGCCGCTGGTGGCTGGCCGCGCCGATGCTGCTGATCGCCGGCTCGTACGCCGTCGTCGGTCTCGACGGCACCACAACCGTCGTCGTCAGCGGGCTCGTCTCCCTGCTGTGGGTGGGCGTCAACGAGGAGGTCTACAGCCGCGGGCTCGTGCAGCAGGTCCTCATCCCGCTCGGCCCGGTACGCGCGGCGACCGCTGTCGCCGTCCTCTTCGGCGCCGGACATCTCCAGAACCACCTCTTCTTCGGGGCCCCGTTGGACGACACCCTGTGGCAGATGCTGTCCGCCGGGCTGTTCGGTTTCACCTGCGCCGGCCTGCGCTTCGCGATCGGTTCGGTCTGGCCGATGGTCGTGGTGCACGGGCTGGACGACTTCCTCCAGATCCGCTCGCCTGGAGCGGCTCCTGACTGGTGGCAGGTGTGCGTGTACGTCTTCCACGCCGCGTACGGGCTGTGGTTGCTGCGCCGCTACGGCATCGGAGACGCATCGGCCGCGCGAAGTGCCGCTCGTGCGGGCGCCGGTGAGCGCCCGGAAGAGGCCGGGGCACTCGACTGAGGCATGCCGCCGTGCCGCCTCCGTCGGCCGCGCACTGCGGGCGAGCGGGTCGTCCGGGCCCACCCTGCCGTACGGGCGGCCGGTCCCGGGGCGGGCCGAGGACGACACCGCCGCCGACGCGACCACCCCACCGCGTCGAAGCCGTACGCCGCACACCACCGTCCGCGAGGGCACCGGCTTCGGTCGGCTCATCGTCTGCCCGATCGAGGGCCGGCGGCAGTGGAGCCGAGGGGGCGGTTCCGGGACGGGGTGCCGGACCGCGTCGACCGCCCGGGCCAGTCGTGTGAGCCCGCTCTACGGGCGGGCCGAGGCCCGGCCCGGCCGGCCCGTTCACCCGTACAGCGGGGATCCACTCGTGCGGGCGGGCGCGCCGGGTGAGGGTGGCACTGGCCACGTCCGACGAGGCGCGGACCTGTGTGCCGCCGCCAGCGAGGGAGACCGCGATGTCCTGGAACACCGAGGCCAGACAGGCGGAGCCGGCCGTCGCCCGCGCCAACGAGGCCGTCCGCCGGCGATTCCCCTTTGCCGACACCCAGGACCTTCAGGACGCGCGGCGCGGCTTCATGGGCACGGCCGGCGAGCACGTCATCAAGGATGCCGACGGGCGGACGGTCTGGGATCTCGACGCCTACGGATTCCTGGCGCAGGAGTGTCCTGCCTCGGCCAACCCGAGCCTGTGGCGGCAGAGCCGGCTCTGTTCCGAGCACGGGCTGTTCGAGGTCACCGAGGGCATCTACCAGGTGCGCGGGTTCGACCTGTCCAACATGACGATCGTCGAGGGCGAACGCGGCATCCTCGTCATCGACCCGCTGCTGTGCGCCGAGACCGCGGCCGCCGGACTGGCCCTGTACCGCGGCCACCGCGGCGACCGGCCCGTGACCGCCGTCCTGTACACGCACAGCCACGCCGACCACTTCGGAGGCGTGCGAGGGGTCGTCACCGACGCGGACGTGGCAGCCGGAGTTCCCGTGTTCGCACCGCAGGGCTTCCTGGAGCACGCCGTCAGCGAGAACGTCTACGCCGGCACGGCGATGGGCCGTCGTGCCGCCTACATGTACGGCGCCGCACTGCCCAAGGGCGAGCGCGGGCAGGTGGGCGCGGGCCTCGGCCAGACCACGTCGACCGGCGCGGTCACCCTGATCCCGCCCACCGCGCACATCACCCGCACCGGGCAGACGGAGACGGTGGACGGCATCCGCATGGTCTTCCAGCTCACCCCTGGCACCGAGGCCCCGGCGGAACTGAACATCCACTTCCCCGACCACGCCGCGCTGTGCATGGCGGAGAACGCCACCCACAACCTGCACAACCTGCTCACGCTGCGTGGCGCCCAGGTCCGCGACCCGCGTGTGTGGGCCCGTTACCTGACCGAGGCCGTCGACCTGTTCGCCGCGTCCTCGGACCTCGCCTTCGCCTCCCACCACTGGCCCGTGTGGGGCCGCGAGCGCGTCGTGGAGTTCCTCTCGGAGCAGCGGGACCTCTACGCCTACCTCCACGATCAGACCCTGCGCATGCTCAATCAGGGACTGACCGGGCTGGAGATCGCCGAGCGGCTGGAACTGCCGCCGGCGCTGGAGCGTGCCTGGCACACCCACGGCTACTACGGCTCCGTCAGCCACAACACCAAGGCGATCTACCAGCGCTATCTCGGCTGGTTCGACGGCAACCCCGCCCATCTGTGGGAGTACCCGCCCGTCGAGTCCGCGCAGCGGTACGTGGACTTCATGGGCGGTGCCGGGGAAGTGCTGCGCCGGGCCCGGCAGGCGTACGCCGACGGCGACCACCGCTGGGTTGCGCAGGTCGTGGGCCACGTCGTGTTCGCCGAGCCGGACAACGGGGAGGCCCGCGAGCTCCAGGCCGACGCCCTCGAACAGCTCGGCTACGGCAGCGAGAACGGCACCTGGCGGAACTTCTATCTGATGGGTGCCTACGAACTGCGCCACGGCCCGGTCGGTACGCCGACGGTCGCGGCCTCGCCGGACGTGCTGGCGGCCCTGACCCTGGACCAGCTCTTCGACGCGCTCGCCATCCGGGTGGACGGGCCGCGCAGCTGGGACGCGGACATCGCCGTGCGCTGGAACATCACCAAGGGTGACACCGTGACCCTGCGCCTGCGCAACGGCGTCCTCACCCACGTCAGGGGCACCGGACCGGCCGTGGCTGATCCGGACGTCGAGATCACCCTCGCCGAGACCGACCTGCGCGACCTCCTGCTCGGCACCCTCGGCCCCGCCGACCTGGCCGCCAAGGACACCGTCGAGATCACCGGCGACACGGGCCGCCTGACCGAGTTGCTCGGCTTTCTGAGCACACCCGACCCGGACTTCGCCATCGTCACACCGTGAGATCCCGGAAGCCGCGACGATCAGTGCCATCGCGCCCGCCTCGCCCAGCGTGCTGCGGGAGGCCCTCGCCGGCTCCGGCGCGGGCGACGGGCGCCGGGGCACGGGCCACGGGCCACGGGCCACGGGCCGTCCGTACCCGATCCGGGCGGCTCGCGCGAGTCCTCGACGCCCGTAGGATGACCGGGGTGAGGGCACGTATCAGTGAAATCGAGAAGGCGGCCGGTGTGCTGCGCGCCGGCGGCCTGGTGGCCCTGCCGACCGAGACCGTCTACGGGCTGGGCGCCAACGCCGAGGACCCTGTCGCCATCGCGCGCATCTTCGAGGTGAAGGGACGTCCGCCCTCCCACCCGCTGATCGTCCACATCGGCGGTGCGGAGCATCTGGACCACTGGGTCCAGGACGTCCCGGCGACGGCGCGCCTGCTGGCCGAACGCTTCTGGCCGGGACCGCTCACGCTGGTCCTGCGACGTGGTCCGCGCGTGCCGCTCGAAGCGACGGGCGGCCTTGAGACGGTGGCCGTGCGGGTGCCCGACCACCCCGTCGCACTCGGGCTGCTGTCGGCCTTCGGCGGCGGTGTCACGGCCCCTTCCGCCAACCGCTTCGGGTCGGTCAGCCCCACCACCGCGGACCATGTCCGTGCCGAGCTCGGCGATGCCGTGGACCACGTACTGGACGGCGGCCCCTGCGAGGTCGGCGTCGAGTCGACCATCGTCGACGCCACGGGCGACGACCCGTGCATCCTTCGGCCCGGAGGGGTGTCACGCGAGGACCTGGAAGCGGCACTGGGCCGCCCGCTCGCGCTCCCCGTGACCAGCCATGTCCGGGTTCCGGGCCAGCATCCTTCGCACTACGCACCGCGTGCCCGCGTCGTCCTGGTCGACCCGGAGAAGGTCGTCGCCGAGGCCGAGCTCGCGCAGGAGCTGGGGCATCAGGTGGGCGTCCTGCTTCCCGCCTCGTTCGCCGACGCCCCGGTGAGGGCACACGCCGTGGTCCCTCTCCCCGCCTCGCCCGCCGCCTACGCGCGCGGCCTGTACGGGTTCCTGCGCGAACTCGACCGGCAGGGCTGCGACCTCATCGTCGCCTCGGCGCCGGCGGCGGAGGGACTGGGGCTGGCGATCGGCAACCGGCTCCACCGCGCCGCGGGGCCCCGGCCCACCGTGTGAGGCGTCACCGGCGCGGTGCCCTGACCGCTCGCGAGGTTCGACCGTGAGGGCGGGCCCGTGACCGATGCGGCGGGACGCCCACCGGCCGGCAGGCCGGGCACAGCGCGTGCCGCCCCTGGTGGCGGGGGCCGTTCCCGTAGCCGGTCCCCTCTCCGGCGCGCACCTCGACCCGCGCCCGCGCCGGGTCGACGCGGAGGAGGTGCCGGCCGCGCGGTCGGCTCCCTGAGCCATCGGGTGGTGTCCTGCCGGGGTTGACCAGTCCGTGGCCCGACGCGTTCCTCGGCCACGTGTCCGCGAGGTTCCTCCGGGTCCACGTGACCGCCAAGATCTGCCGTATACCGGCCGGCCAGGTCGCGCGGAACAGGCCGGGCGGTCAGGACGCGGCGACGATCACCTCGTCGAGGCCGCGGGACGCCACCAGGCGTGCGCTGCCATCGGCCAGGCGGTAGCACAGGCCCACCACGGCGGCCTCACCGGCGGCGACCTTCTCGGCGAGCACCCGGGAGCGGTCCAGCAGCAGGTCCACGGTGTGCCTTATGTGCTCGGCAAGGACCTCATCGGGCTCGACCCGTCCCGCGGCGCGGGCCGCCAGCACGCTCGGCGTCACCCGCTCGACGACGTCCCGGATGTACCCGGCCGGCGCGATGCCGTCCTCCAGCGCGGCGCACGCCGCTCCCACCGCGCCGCACGAGTCGTGTCCGAGCACCACGACCAGCGGGCTGCCCAGCACGTTGACGCCGTACTCGATGCTGCCCAGCACCTCCGGCCCCATGACGTGGCCCGCGGTGCGCACCACGAACAGATCGCCCAGACCACGGTCGAAGATGATCTCGGCGGCCAGCCGGGAGTCGGAGCACCCGAACAGCACCGCGAAAGGCTGCTGGGAGGGGGCGATCTCCGTGCGGCGGGCGGCGTCCTGGTTGGGGTGTTCGGGGAGGCTGGTGACGAAGCGCTGATTACCGGCCAGCAGCAACTCGAAGGCTTCGCGGGGCGTCGGAGACTGGATTTCGGTCATGGCCGCAGCCTACGAGCCGAAACCGGCCGTCGCACCGTCTGGTCCCGCCGGAGCGGCGCCCCGGATTCACACATCCGCGTGAACAGGCGGCCCCGGCCCAGGATCACCTCAGCCACCTCCCGGGCGGACCGCCGGACCCACGCGCCCGGCCGGCCGCGACCGACGGTTCCGCTCGCGTACCGGCGGCCTGTCGCGCCGCCCGCCCGCGGCGGCCTGCGCCGGGCCCGGGCGGCGCGGCGCGCGGCTCGTCGCGTCGTCTCCGTCACCCACCCGGCGAGCGCGACGCACGGCAGCAGCCGACTCATCGTAGGGACCTGGCGGACAGGCCGTCCTCCTCTTCTCCATCTGCCCGTCACGCGCCTGATCACATAGGAGGATGGCGGCATGGCGTGGATGATGTGGGGCGAGGAGAACTCCTTCGTCGGCCGGTCGAAGGAACTCGGCCTGATCGGTACGGCGATGAGCGGGAGCCGGCTGGTCACGCTCCGCGGTGCGGGCGGAGTGGGGAAGACCCGTCTCGCCCGGCGCGTCGCGTCCGCGTTCCCCGAAGGACCCGGCACCGACCGCGACATCGCCTGGGCGGACCTGTCGCCGCTGTCCAACCCTCAGCTCCTGGCGGCCACCGTCGCGGATGCCCTGAACCTGTCCGACCACACGCCACGCCTGCCGGTGGAAGCGATCTGCGCGTGGGTCGGCGACCGTGGGACCCTGCTGGTCCTCGACTCGTGCGAGCACCTGCTCGCCGAGTGCCGCAGCCTGGTCGACCGGCTCCTGACGGCCTGCCCGAATCTGCGCGTCCTCGCCACCAGCAGGCAGCCGCTGCACGTCCGCGGCGAAGTGGTGGTCGAGATCCGGGCCCTCGCGTCGCTGCAGGAGGCGGTGGCCCTGTTCGCCGATCGTGCCGCCTCGGCCGGCAGCCCCCTCAAGGACGACGGCCAGCGGCGGATGGCCGCGGACCTGTGCGACCAGCTGGAACGGCTGCCACTGGCACTGGAGCTGGCCGCCGCGCAGTTACGGGGCATGTCGCTGGCCGAGCTGTGCGCAGGCGCGCGCTCGGCGGTGGACCTTCCCCCGGCCCGGGGGCACACGACACCGCCGCGTCACGCGGCCATGCGCACCGCCATCGGCTGGAGCCACGAGCTGTGCTCCCCCGTGGAGCGGCTCCTGTGGGCGCGGCTCTCCTTCCTGCCCGCCTCCTTCGACAGCCAGACCGCCTGGCAGGTGGCCGGCGGCGGCCCGCTCACACCGGTCCGGGTCCAGCAGACACTGGCGTCGCTGTGCGACAAGTCCGTCGTCTCCGAGAGGCACGGGACGTACCGGATGCTGGATGCCGTACGCGACTACGGCCGGATGTGGCTGACCGAGCTCGGCACCGAGCAGGAGCTGGCCCACCGTCACGCGGAACACGTCCTGGCCCAGACCCGACAGGCCCACCACGAGTGGTTCGGTCCCGCCCAGCGCGGCTGGTACCGGCGGATCGACTTCCTGCACGCGGACATCCGGCTGGCGGCCGACTACTTCCTGGCCACCGACCCGGCCACCGCGCTGGAGATGATCAGCAACGTCACCTTCTTCTGGGTCTGCTCCGGCTATCTGTACGAGGCCCGGCGATACCTGGAGCAGGCGACCGCGCTGGCACCGGCGACGGCACCCGACAAGACCTGGGGTCAGGGCATGTGGTGCCTGGGACTCGCCCTGACCTTGCAGGGTGAACTCGACGCGGCACAGCTGAGGGCCTCCGACTGCCGACGGGCCGCGGCGGCCGCCCTCGACGCGGAGGGGCAAGGACGAGCCGCCTACCTGGGCGGTCTGCTGTACCTGCTCCAAGGCCGTCCCCTCGCGGCGGCGTCCGTCGTCGACGCCCTGGCATTCGCCCCGGCGGCGTCCCGGCCGGGGCGGCTCACGGCCGCGACGGCCCTGTGCCGCCTCGTCCACGTCTTCGCCCTGACCGGCTGCGGGCAGCTGGAGCAGGCCCGGCACGAGGCACTCGACCTCCGCGATGTCTGCCAGGCCTCGGAAGAGCACTGGACGCGCTCCTACGCCGAACACCAGCTGTCTCTCATCGCCCTGCTGGAGAGGCGCACGCAGGACGCCGTGCACCACGCGCGTGCGGCCCTGGAAGGCAAGCAGCACATCGGGGACGCCTTCGGCATCGCGATGGTCATGGACGTCCTTGCCATCGCGCTGGCCGACACGGGCGAGGAGTCGGCCGCGGCGTACGCGCTGGGGGCGGCGGCGCGCTTCTGGGAGACGGTCGGTCATCCGCAGCGCGGAACACCCGAGATGGCGTCCCTGCGGGACGAGTGCGAGGAACAGCTGGTACGCAGCATGGGCAGCGGACGGTACGTCGACGTCCTCCAGCGGGCGGCGGCGTGCGACAGGCGCGAGCTCGTGGCCTGGGGCGCGGTCGGAGGGCCCCCGCCCGGGGAATGAGCGAGTCCGGCCGCGCGGAGCCACGGCTGCCCCGGTGCGGGCGGGGCGTCACCGGGGCGTGCCCGACTGGTTCTGACGTTCTGACGAAGCGTCAGAAAATGGACTGTGCAGCGAACATGTGCGTCGTCTCGCCCCGCGTCAGCGCGTCACCTGAGGCGTGGCCCTGCTGACGGCGACCGGTTTCTGACAACGTTGCAAAAGCAAGCAGCCACATGACAGCACAGCGTCAAAAGGGGTGTCCACCCCCATGCAACGCTCTCCTGCGGCCACCGCCGCCCGGCGAAACGGGCGAACTCCCCTTCTCCTTCTGCAACGTTGGAAAGCCCGCTCCGCCCGTGGTGCGCGTTCAACGATCCTCGGCGCCGGCCGGACCGATGCCGCCGGGGCCGTCGTCCTCGGTGAAGTCGAGCACGCCGTTCACCACGTCCCGAGCGACCGCGGCCAGCGGACGTCCCCCGCTGAAGGCGCTGGCGCGCAGCCGGGCGAAGGCGTCCTCCAGTCCAAGTCCCAGTTGTGCGGCGGCCATGCCCGTGGCCTGGTAGATCTGCAGACTTCCCGCGCCGAGGCCCAGCGCATCGGCACCGGGCGTGCGGCACCCGTCCGTCCCGTCCGCCCGGGTGGAGGAGGACAAGGCGAGCAGCTGGTCCACCGCCATCGTCGACAGCAGCAGAGCGTCGGTGCCCTCCTCGTCGCTCAGTCCCCCGGGGGTGCACCGGTACAGCGACAACGTGCCCAACCGGACAGCGCCGACCTGCAACGGCAGGACGAACACGGCACACAGGCCGGCCGCGTGGGCGAGCGGCGTGAACACCGGCCAGCGGACGACGTACGAACGCTCCCCGAGATCGGCGGCGGTCACCGGCCCGCGGGTCTCCCAGGCGTCGACGCCGGGTCCTTCACCGGTCGTGACCTGAAGATCCTCCACCGCTTCGGCCAGCTCGCCCGTGCAGTGAAGTGTGCCGCGGCGCCGGCCACGCCCGAGGAGGAGAGCCGCCTCGTCCACACCGCACACCTCCGTGGCGACCCGGCACACCGCGCCGGGACCGGGCTGCTCGGGTGCGGCCTGCTCGGCAAGCAGACGCAGCAGTCTCGCCGCGCGCGGGTTCATCGTTCCGTCAGCCGTCCCTGTCCGCCGCGTGGGCACGGGCCGTACCGCAACCGGACGCGGGAATGCCGCATTGCCCCCTCCCGAGGGTGTACGCCCATGGCCGGCCCATGTGCCGCATGTACTGGTGCAGAGGTCATTGGTCTGCCCTTGAGGCGACTCTGCCAGGCAGGCTGACGCTCCTGCTCGGGCCCGTCGGGGCAGGAAGAGGGTCCGAAGGACCCATGCCGAGGGCCAGGCCTTCCGTGGTGCGACGGCTTGCCCGTGGTGCACGGTGTTCGGCAGGCCGTGAAGCGGGCGTTCTCGGACGGTCGCATGCGGCAGGGCACTCCCGCATGGTCGCAGGCCGGCGCGCGAGGACGGTGCGCTTCTGATTCCGGGCCCGTCGGCCCACTGCCAAGGCCTTCGGGCCCCTGCGTCACGGCTCCGCGGCCCCTGACGATGTCCGCCATGGACAGCTACCGAGACGACCGCCTGGAGCGGGAGCGGTGCATGCTGCTGCTGGGGAGCATGGGCACGGGGCGCGTGGTGTACACCGCCGAGGCCCTGCCCGCGGTGATACCGGTCCGTTTCAGCATGGCGGGGGACGAAAGCCTGCTGCTCACGGCGGATTGGTCCACGGCGCTGCTGAGGGCCGCGGACCGGAACGTGATCGCCTTCGAGACCGGCGAGATCGACCCTGCCGACGGCCGCGGATGGAGTGTCACCGTCGTGGGCCGCTCCGAGGTGCTCACCCCGGCCGAGACGCCCACGCCGGCAGGCGCGGAGAACGCCGCGATGTGGTTCAGGCTGCCGACCGAATTCGTCGTCGGCCGTGTACTGGGGTGGTCACCAGGAGCTGCGCCGTCCGGAGGGCCGGCAGCCCCGCCGCCGATGGCCGGACCCCGACCGCTGTCCCCTCCTGACTGACCTGCGGCCGACGGCGCGTGCCCTGCGGTGCGGTGCCGTGCCGTGCCTCCGTGCGTCCCCGTCGACCAGCGGCGTGCGGTGCGGCCGGGCGACGGCGTGCACGGGCGATCCCCGTGTGCCACCACCCCGAGGGCACTCGCGACGCCGGCGCCAGAAGACGATTCTGTCCGAGGTCCCGGCGCGACGGCCTCTGCGTGGGGCTGAGCGGCGGGCCTACGGCTTGGGCCCTTCGGCCCTTTCGACACCGGGTCCAGCGGTGCCCGCCAGGGGCTGTTGGGCCCATGCCTCGAAGGCACGCGCCTGAGAAGGTAACCGCGAGCGTGACCGCGAGGGGCCGAAGCAACCGCCCACCGTGGGCAGGCGGTAGCGGTCGTACGACGGGGGCGGGTCGGGGCCCCGGTCCCGCCCCCGAAGTGGGGACGTTCGTCGTCCATGGGCGGCGAACGTCGGGGCACCGGGCAGGGCGTTTCCCTCAGCCGTCCGGTGCGGGTGCCCTCGGATTTCCCGGCGGTCTGCGGGAGGCTGCCGGGACCGCCCGAGGGCAATGGCCGGAGCCGTAGAGTCGGCGCTACGGCTCCGCCGGGCCTCGCCCCGGACGTCATGGCCGGCATCCCAGATCACCGACGCGAGCCGGCGTAGCGTCAAGTTCGCGCGCCAGTGGGCTGCGCCCGTCACCACGCGGCCCTCCAGGGGCAGGCTCCACGGCCGGCCTACCGCCTGCTGACGCCTCGGTGGGAGGCCGCCGAGCGGCGTCGGCTGATCGAGTGGGGGCTGCCCCACAAGCCCGTGAAGCCGCTGCGGGTGTGGCTCAACCCCTATCACGGCCCGGCGTTGGACGCGCTTCCCTTCGACCTGGTGTGGGCGACAACGTGGGAGGAAGAAGCCAACGCCTTCATCGCACCAGTCCTGGGATTGCCGGAACTGCCCTTCATCCGCTGGACTTCGCCGCGGCCGCAACCCGGTGACGGCCTGTTCTGGAAGACGCCTGAGATCGTCGCGTGGACGCAAGGCCGCGCGTTCGCCTGGGTCGACGACGAGATCACCGAGGCGGATCGCACCTGGGTGTTGGAGCACCACGACGGTCCCGCCCTGCTGCACCGGGTCGACCCGCGATGTGGCCTTGTCCTCGACGACTTCGCCGCGCTGACGGCATGGGCGACCGGCCTCGACTGACTCCGCCCCGTCGCCCCGTCGCCCCCTCGCCGCAGCGAGAGTTTGGGTGACCGCCACCCGAAGGTCGGCGACGATGACGGTCACCCGCGCGATCCCCCGTGCCTTCCCTCCTGCACGAGTCGCGCCGTTGTCCCCGAAGCTCCCGGAGCGGGCGGGATCTCGCTCCGGCGATGACGAGCCGGGGACGTCGCCGCGGACGGCCCTCCCGGCGTATCCGGGTCTCCGTACCGCGGTCGTTCACCAGGATTGTCAGGTGAAGGGGCGGGTATCCGCCCGGGCCGAACGACCCTTCGTCCTTGGGTCGTTGGTCCCTAGCGCCTTTGGCTTCTCCCATTCATCGCACCACCCACGCGACCCGGCGGTCCCTGCGCCACCGCCGCGGTGAGCGCACGCCCCGAACGACTCGGTGAGCACACGCTCGGAACGACGGGCGAGATCCCGGGCCGGTCTCTGGAGGCCCTCACGCAGCGAGAAATGACAAGTCATCAGTCGTTCGATTCCGTTCGGTCCCCACGAATGGGGACCTTCGGTCCGTCAATGAGGCTTCGCGGCTCAGTCACCGGCAGGACGTTGTCGTCCACGGTGAACCGGGAGGTTGAACGACATGCACCCTCGAACCAGCCCCGGCAGCGCGCCCGTCGCAGGATCGGCCGAACACTCCTCGATACGGGCGACCGGGCCCCTGCGGCACACGCCGGCGGGTGCCTGCCGTGACGGCCTAGAGCAACTGGCCCCGCCCTCGGCACACCTGCGCCGGATGGTCCATCGGTGCGCCGCGCCGCCGAAGCCGGTGGCGCGTATCGCGGACGACGTCGTGGCCGTGACGGAGGATCGCCGGACAACCGTCGGCGAAGACCCCTGCGGCCGGAACCGCGTGAAGGCGCACCAGGCCGCCGGGCCGGCGGCGGCGCACCTCGGGAGGTGCACGAACGGCACGCCGGCGCCGACCGCGACAGAGCAGCCGGGCGACGGTGGGCCGACCGGCACCGAACACGACGAGAACCGGTGAGGAGGAGATCCGTCATGTCGCACGAAGAAGCGTTGATCACGGCGTTCGTCGATCTGGCCGACACGCTCGTCGAGGATTTCGACGTCATCGAGTTCCTCAACCGGCTCGCCGGGCACAGCGTGGCCCTGCTCGACGTCGACGCGGCCGGCATCCTGCTGACGAATCCGCAGGGGCGACTGCACCTGATCGCCGCCTCCAGCGAGAAGGTCCGGCTCCTGGAGCTTCTCCAACTGCAGGGCCGGCAGGGCCCCTGCGTGACCTGCTACACCGAGCGCCGACGGGTCGACTACGACGACCCCGCCCCGGGGGTACCCGTCTCCGACCTGCCCTGGCCACGGTTCGCCAAGGCTGCCCGCCAGGAGGGCTTCCACAGCGTGTGCGCCCTGCCGATGCGGCACAGGGGCCAGGTGATCGGCGCCCTGAACCTGTTCCGCGCCGAGCCGGGCATCCTCGACGACCGCAACGCGACGCTCGGCCAGGCGCTCGCGGACATCGCCACGACAGGCATCCTGCAGGAACGGGCCTCCCGGCAACGCGAGATCCTCGCCCGGCAACTGCAGCACGCACTGGACAGCCGCGTCGTCATCGAGCAGGCCAAAGGATTCCTCGCCCACCGGCTTCAGGTGTCGCTCGACGACGCCTTCAGCTCGCTGCGCGCGATCGCCCGCGACGGCAACCACAAGCTGGTCGACGTGGCCCTCCAGGTGGTCACCGCGCCCGACACCGTCGTGCCCACGCGACCGGTGGCCGATCCGGCCGGCGAGGAGAACTGAAACGATGCCGGGTCAACGATGCCGGATCACCCGAACCGGGTTACCAAGTCACCAGGTTCCGGGCGGAAGACCACCCGTGCGAACGAAAATCGCACACGCGTTCTGTCCCTGGGGTTCCGCCGTGGAGACATCCCGCGCAAAGGTAACGTGACCGGTGAACGGACCGTCCCTCGCGCGGTCGGCTCCGTGAAAGGTGCCGCTCCAGACCTTGGCGGACGTAGAGCTGCAGGCTTTGCCCTGAGCAGGAGCTGCCATGCACCTTCATACGGTGTGCACCGTGCACCCCGACCACACGCTCCTCTCCGTACACGGCGAGGCGGATGTCTTCACGGCCCCACTGCTGCGTCAGGCACTCGGCGACGCCCTGGAGCAGGCCGACGGTCGACATCTTGTCGTGGACCTGTGCGGGATCGACTTCATCGACAGCAGCGGTGCCCAGCCGCTCATCGAGGCCGACCAGATCCTCCACGCGCGGCGCAGGCGACTGTGGCTCGCCTGCCCGCACATCCGGACCGGACGCATGCTGCGCAGCATCCGGCTCATGGGCTATTTTCCCGTACTCCCCGACGCCGTTTCCGTGCCTCGCTGCGGTACCGGGATCTGACAGGGCAGCAGGACGGGCTTCCGTTCCAGGCCCGGGACTCCTGATCCGGACGATCGACGGCCGGCCGGATCGGGACCGCGGGTACCGGACGGCGGCCGTCCTTCGGGTTCGGGACATGATCGCGCCACGCCATGTGGAGCCGGGGCAACCGTGTCTGCGCCTTTGACCGGAGCGAGGCCAGAGCCTTCTGGTGCGGACGTGGCCGGCGTAGTGGGCTGGGGCCGAGCGGGCGGGCGACGTGTCGCCGGTCGGCCCCTGTGGAGCGGCCCGGATGGCCCTACTGCCTCACGCCACGGCGTCCTAGGCTGCCTGGTGGAACGACCCGGCGTCCCGCGACGGGAACCGGGTGGTGGTCCCCAGTCCCCGGGCCTGGAGCGAGAAGTGCACCAGCCGGGAAGCCGGGGCCCGTCCCAAGGCCCGTCCGAGCCCCCCGATCCCGCGTCCTGCGGCTGCTTCGAGCTGGGGCGAACTCCCGCACGCCCCACGCCGCACCGTCAGGACGGTCCCGCGCGAGGCGCGCGTGCCCGGCGGGGCCGCGCAAGCCCTCGCGCCGAGGTCGCCGCCAGCACCGCCGATCTGGCGGCGACCGCTCCGCCGCCCGCTCCGGACCGGGAGTGTCAGCCCGGACCACACGGACGTCTCAGCCGCCCGACGGGAGATGTGCGGTTCCCGCCCGATGATCAGCCGGCGGGATCGCCGTGCGTGTCGGGCGCGCCGACCGTGTAGACGTCCTTGACCTTCACCTCGGAGAGGCCGCGCCCCTCGGGGAACACCGCGCGCCAGTCACCGATGACGTGAAGCTCGTCGGTGCCCATCGCGCGGACCACCGTCAGCCCCTGGTCGTAGGCACGGTGGGCCTTCCACCACAAATTGGCGAAGGCCTGCGAGCGGATGAGGTGCATCCAGTCGGTGCGGTACAGCTCCCGGTTGTAGTTCGACTCCCCCAGCGTGGAGACGAACTTCGCGTACATCGCCTTGACGTACTCGAGCGTCACCTCGTCGTCGGCGGCGATCGCCCGGTCGCGGGCGTCCTTGAGAGCGACACGGAACTTCTCCAGCAGTCCCTCCGTCGCCCCGGAAGTCCATGACTCGTGGATCTCCGGCGGGTGGCACAGCCCGTACCGCGGGCCCAAGACCCGGAGAAGCAGGCGCAGCGTCGCTTCGGTCACCCACACCGGGCCCGGCTCGTCGCGGCTGCCGATCGGGTTCGGCAACTGGTCGTCGTGGTCCCAGACGGGCGGGGTGATCAGATGGACACCGGCGCGGCGCGGATGGTGGTGGTCGCCGCTGGAGTGCTCCAGCCGGCCGAGCGGCAGATGGGTCTTGAGGGCGCTCAGATAGGCGCCGTTGATGTCGAGCGCGGTGACCTCGTGCTCGCCCGCGGGAAGTTCGGGCCGCGCCCACTTGGGGCGGGCCTCCCAGATCTGGTCCGCGCCGCGAGAGGACTGTTTGCGCAGGATGTCGGGCAGCCAGGGATGCGCCACGATGTCGTAGCGGCCACCCATGCGGCTGTGGTCCAGCAGCGCCATCGCATCCGGGATCGCCCGCTTCAGCAGTGCCTTGGTCGCTGCTTCCACGTCACCGGCGTGCTCGGCGAGCGCGGTCGCGACGGCCGAGGAGATCAGATCCGGAGTGTCGGCCGTCTGCATGCGCCGGCCGACGGGCACGACCTTGACTCCGCGCTCCGTCCGCCCCTGCCGGCCGGAGGGTCGTTCACCCTCGGGCTGCGGGCGCGGAGCGGACCTTTCCGGGGCCACGGGCCCGCTCGTCCGGGCGGGCCCGGCGTCGGTGCACTCGGCGGGGTCCAGGTGCTGAGGGAAGCCCGCGACCTGCTGACGGGCCATGTGCCCGCACAGCACGCACGGCTGGGGGGCGGCGAGCACGTCGACGTCGTCGTCCTGACCGGCGTCCTGCTCGGCGTCCTGCTCGGCGGCCGCACGAGCCTCGTCCTCCGGCTCCTCGTCCGGCGCTTCCTCGGTCGCGTCGGCGGCCTCGGCGGCCTCGGCGGCCAGCTTGGCCTTCGCCCCTTCGAGGAAGTAGGCGTACTTCTCCCGCACTTCGCCGCCCGGATCGCGTCCAGACTCCCAGCCCCCGACCGTGGAGGGGCTGACGCCCAGGGCCTGCGCGAGCTGGGCGCGCGAGACGTTCAGCTCCTCGCGCAGGGTGCGCCGCTCCTCGGCGGGCGGCAGCGCCACCTCCTTCTTCGCGCCGGCGAGCAGCGCGTCGATCGCGCCGAAATCCGTCATGACGCGCCTCCCTCGACGACGGCGGGACGCCGCGGGCCGGCCTGGCGGGCAGAGACGCGGCGGCGCGTGGCGGGCAGCGCCTCGGTGGCCCGGGTGGGTCCCGCCAGGAGGTCGAGAACATCGATGCCGTAATGCGCGGCGACCGCCTCACAGTCGGTCAGACTCCAGGCCGCGGTGCCGGACTGGCGACGGCTCACCTGGGCCTGGCTCACCCCCAGAGCCGCGGCGAGGTCGGTCTGCGACTCGCCGGACGCGTGCAGGAGCGCCGCCACCGCCGACCGCATCCGCTCCTCAAGACTCATGCCCATACCATCGAAACTACCACTCACATCTCATAGGCCATTCGCATACCGCATGAGACCGCCTGACTTCAGGCTGGCGGAGGCTCTACGTGGGGGCTCCGAGATCGAGACGGGCCTCGCGGAGTCCTGTGCGGCCGATGAGCTCGGACGATCGGCCTGGTAAGACGGCGAGGTCAGGGCGCCGCAAACACTGCTGAATCGACATGTCCTACGGCGAGGACTTGATACAGGAGGTGCCGGATGAAGGCCATTGTGGTGACGGATCAGGCCGCCGGAACGGCCGGGATGACGCTGGTGGAGCGGCCCGAGCCGACGGCGGCGGGGAACGACGTCCTCGTCGAGGTTCACGCCTCGGGGTTCACGCCGGGTGAGCTCTCGTGGCCCTCGACCTGGACCGACCGCCTCGGCCGTGACAGGACGCCGTCCGTTCCCGGGCACGAACTGGCCGGCGTGGTCACCGCTCTCGGGTACGGGACGACGGGCCTGTCGGTGGGGCAGCGGGTGTTCGGCCTCACGGACTGGACACGCGACGGCACCCTCGCGGAGTACGCGGCCGTCGAGGCGCGCAACCTCGCGCCGCTCCCGGGCGACCTGGACTTCACCGTGGGCGCGAGCCTGCCGATCTCGGGGCTGACCGCGTGGCAGGGGCTGTTCGAACATGGCCGGCTCCGGGCGGGACAGAGCGTCCTGGTGCACGGTGCGGCCGGCGGAGTCGGTTCGGTGGTGGCGCAACTCGCGCGGGAGGCCGGCGCCCACGTCATCGGCACCGGCCGCACCGCCCACCGGCAGACGGCGCTCGACTCCGGCGCCCAGGAATTCGTGGACCTCGACACCGACGCCCTCGAAGACGTCGGCAAGGTCGATCTCGTCTTCGACGTCTTCGGCGGCGACATCGGGAAGCGGTCCGCGGACCTGGTCCGCGCCGGAGGAACACTGGTGTCCATCGCCGGCCCACCCGAGGTCCGACCCGCCGACGGCCTGGCGATCGACTTCGTGGTCGTCCCCGATCGCCCCCAACTGAGTGAGATCGCCCAGAGGGTACGAGACGGACGCGTACGACCACACATCGCCACCGTGTCCTCCCTCGACGACGCGGTCGCCGCCCTCAATCCGACCGAGCGGGTCCTGGGGAAGACGGTCATTCGCGTTCGTCCGTGACGTCTCGGGAAAGCGAGAGGCCGACGCCTTCGCGTCACGCGCGCGTCCGTGTCGCTCACGCCGGACGGCTGGGCGGCAAGGACGCGACCACGCACCGAAGCGAACCGGCTGCGACCGTCCGGGTCGCAGCCGGTACGTGCACGCTCCGCCTGAAGATCCCGCGTCGGTCAGTTGCTGGTTTCGCTCACCGACGGCGACGGCGTACCGGGCGTCATCGAGGTGCTGGGGGTGCCGGAACCGGGGTCGGCTGAGCTGTCGTTCGTGGCGGCGGGCGGAGACGAGGAGTCCGCGCCATCCGTGGGCGGAGTGGCCGAATCACCGTCCGCGGCCGGGGATGAGGCGCTCGGCGTCGAGGACGGGGAGGCGCTGTCCGTGGGGTCGCCGGACGGGGGTGGCGTCTGGCCGAGCCGCGTGAGTACCGCGTCCACGACCAGGCCGTTCCCGTCCGTCGTGAGCTCGACGGGATTGCCCACGTGGAGGAGCCGGTCGCAGCCGAGGTTGGTGAACGTCTGGTTCGCACGCGCCGCGAGGAAGGCGAAGAGGTTGGGCGCCGTCCCCGGGTCCGGCGAGGGCGCGGTCGTGAAGAGCGCCTTGTCCTTGAAGACACGCTGTATGCCGGCGGGATCGCCGAAGAGGCTCGTGCAGTACGCCGCCCCGTCCCCGTCCCTGCCCGCACCGATCCTGGGCATGCCGACTCCGGCGCGGTAGGCGTTGGTCTTGCGGACGCTGGTGCGGCCGTCGAGGAGCGTCATCGGGTCGTTCTGCGGTACGAGCGCCACGGGGGCCTGCTGGCGTGCCGCGGCGGACAACTCGTCCAGTGGCAGGGCGGAGGATGCCTGACCGTCGCTGGACTGGTTGGGCGCGGTGAACGGCGTGCAGCCCAGGGCCGGGTCGATGAACTGCGTGAGCAGCAGGTTGTCGCTGCCGTTGGTCAGCTCCGCGGGCTTCGCGGGGGTCGATGACCCGGGCTTGTGGTGGTGAGAGTGGTGGCGGTAGCGGGGGGCGTCCACGTGCGCGGTCTTGCTCAGGGCCGCCCTGTTCGCGGCGTTGTTCTGGGCGATGCGGCCGTGGCCGTCGGCGAGGTACCGGGTGACCACGTTGTCGCTTCCGTCCTGGTCCACGACGGAGAAGTCACGCGTGGTCGGACAGGGCAGGCCGTCCTTGGAGGTTCCCAGCGCGGGAATCTTGAGATGCTTCTTGGCCGTCCTGGTGCCCGCGGCACGGAAGAAGGCGGGCGCGTTGCAGTACGCGAACTGGCCGAAGATCGATCTGCCCACGCCGTTGACGCAACGGCCCTGGGCCAGGGCATGGGAGCGGTCGCTCGACTTCAGGGTGAGATCGGTGCCGTTGAAGCCGAACCATATGCCGACCGTCGAACCCCTCGGCACCGTGGGCCGGACGGTCCGCGCGGCCGCCCTCGTCCCCTTGTCGATCACCAGAGGGTCGTAGACGCTCAGTCTCCCGTCCTTGGTCAGGATCGCCGCCTCGACGAACGCCGCCTGGTCGGGATTGGCCTCGTGGCAGGGCCCCTGCGCGGGGTCGGTGGCGACGAGTTCGTAGGGCGTGGCCAGTCCCCGGGCGGTGAGGGGGTGTCGGGGAACCACCAACGTGCAGTTGGGATCCGGGGTGGCGGCCTGCGCCCCCTGCCCCGCTCTGCCCCCGTCCGCCTGACCGCGGTCATGGTGTCGGCCGCCGGCCGCGAAGACCGATCCGGCGACGACGGCCAGGATCACCGGCCCGCCGATCACAGCAAGCGACCACTTCGATCGCGTTCGACGGGCATGCTCCCCCCGCATCGCATGCGGCGCCTGCCTCGAGTTCTTCCGGGACACTGATTCGCTCCTTACTGTGCTTCCCTCCCGGTCGGGGCGGCACACAATGGGCCGGACACGCGTTGGTCACCGCGATGCTCACCCACTCACCGGCCGGGTAGATCCCCGTCACCCGGCACCACGGCTCCACGCCGCAGGTACCGGCTTCGGTGTCCAGCGACGTTAACAGCGTGCCCTTGGACAACACACAGCGCTTTGCCAAAGAGACCATTGTTCGGCACGGAAACGCAGGAGCCCCCGGCGACACGGAGGCATCACTGAGCAGCCTGGCTCGGGTGTTTCGATGGATGTCCCGCAGCGGTGAGAAAGTTCGAACGACTCGCGAAATTTGCATCAGCGATGTTTTGGCGTCGCGCCGGCCTGTACGACGCACTCCGGCACCGGCCGGTGGGCAGGGAGGAGCAGCGTCCGCCGGGCACGTTCACCGGATCGACACACGGGCTCACCAGGCCGGGAACCGTCACGGCGGAACGTCCACGGGGGGCGAGGACGGGCCGGCGGCGAGGGCGGGACCGGTGGTGGTCGCGAGGGCGATGGCGTGCGGACGGGCGACGGCAGTCGCGGTGGCGTGCGCGCCCATCCGTGGGCGGCGTGAGCACCGTGGACCGACGTGCCGCCCGCGAGGCTGCTTCCGGGGGCGGGGACGACGTGGACGGCGATCCGACGTGGCGTCAAATGACCTTGTTCACCGTGTCGGTGGCAGGCCACGATGAAGGTGGCAATCCCCTGTCGGTCCGTACACCGACACCCCGGGCGCCGACGCCCCGGCGACCCTTGTGACCAGTGCAGAGGCAGGCGAATGACGCAGGCGGACACCACGCACACCGCGGCCACCCCGATCGACCTCGCCTCCCTGGGAGAGGACTTCACCCGCGACCCCTACCCCGTCTACGCGCACCTGCGCTCCCGCGGTCCGGTGCACCGGATCCGGATGCCGGGAGGGGCGGAGGGATGGCTGGTCGTCGGGTACGAGGCCGCGCGGGCGGTCCTGGCCGATCCACGGTTGTCCAAGGACTGGGACATGGCCTCGCCGGCGCTGGGCATGACCACGGTCGCCGCGGGCCGGCACATGCTCTCGTCCGACCCGCCCCACCACACCCGGCTGCGCAAGCTGGTCGCCAAGGAGTTCACGCCACGCCGGGTGCAGGACCTGGAGCCGTGGGTGCGCCGGATCACCGACCGCCTGCTGGACACCATGCTGGCCACCTCGAACGGGCGGGCCGACCTGGTGGCCTCCCTGTCGTACCCGCTGCCGATGTCGGTGATCTGCGAACTCATCGGGGTGCCCGCGCTGGACCGCGACGACTTCGCCGCGGCCTCGAACACCGCCCTGTCCTCGCCCGACCCCGCCGAGCAGCGCGCGGCGGCGGCGACGACGTCCCGCTTCATCGGCCAACTGCTGGCGGACAAGAAGCAGAATCCGGGCGATGACCTGCTCAGCGCGCTGATCCGGACGTCGGACGAGGACGGCGACCGCCTCACCGCCGACGAACTGACCGGTACCGTCTGGCTGTTGATGGTGGCCGGATTCGAGACCACGGTGAATCTCATATCGAACGGCGTGCTCGCGCTGCTGACCCATCCGGATCAGCTGGCCGTGCTCCGCGCCGACCCTTCCCTGATGGAGAACGCGGTCGAGGAGATGCTCCGCTACGACGGCCCGGTCGAGACGCCGACCTACCGGTTCACCACGGAGCCCGTGGACATCGCCGGCACCACCGTCCCCGGTGACGGACAACTCGTGCTGGCCGCCCTCGCCGACGCAGACCGCGATCCGGCCCGCTTCCCCGACCCGGACCGCTTCGACATCCGCAGGTCGGCCCGCGGACACGTCGCCTTCGGCCATGGCATCCACTACTGCCTGGGGGCTCCGCTGGCGCGCCTGGAGGCACGCGTCGCGATCGGTGCCCTGCTGGACCGGTGCCCGGACCTCGCACTCGATGTGCACCCGGCGGCGCTGACCTGGCGGGGCGGCGTGCTCATCCGGGGCCCACTGCACCTGCCCGTGCGATTCCGCTGATGCCCGTCGCCCTGCGCCAAAGGGTGCAGGGAGTCGGAGTTGAGCCAGTAGTCCACGAATGTGCCGTCCCTCATACGGATCGTGAGCCTCGGTCCCGCACCCGGCCGGGACCGTTCGCGTGCGCACCGTCGGACCGTGACCTGCGGGCACGTCCGGCCCACCCCGTGGATCCGCGAGTTCAAGCCAGCGTCGGCCGACGATGAACCAATCCGCCGCCCTCGGCGTCCTCTCCCGCGACCGCTTGTGTTTCGGGGGAGCAAAGGTGCTGCGAATCCACTTCGCCGGCGAGGACATCGGGCGCGTCCGCATCGCCGCCGGGCCGAGACCGGCTTGGGAGATGCTGCTGAGTCTGCATGCCCTGCGCGGGCCCGCCGACCACGGCGTCTTCGGTCCCTGGCGTGCCAGGACGCGGGGCGCGCTGGACCCCTCCGCACGGCTGCTGCTGCGCCTCGCCCCGCCGAGAGGCTACTCCCCGGACTTTCTCACCCCGACCGCCGACAACGATATCGAGTCCGTCGTGGACGCCGTGCAGAGCACGGCTCGGGGCCGGCTGCGCACGGAACTCGCGCTGCTGGCGGCCCAGCGCGGCCCGGCCGGCTGGATGCGGCCACTGGCCTGCGGTGACACCACGGCGCTGCGGCGCGTGGGCACCGCGATGCTGCGGTACCACCAGCGTGCCCTGGCTCCGGCGTGGGACCACATCCAGGGGGTGGTCGCGGCCGAGCGCGCGGCCCGCGCGGCGGACCTCCTCGACGGAGGCGTGGAGCGGATGCTGAGCGCGCTGCATCCGCAGATCCGCTGGGAGGCGCCCGTGCTGTCGGTGGCCTATCCCGTCCGCAGGGAACTGCACCTCGACGGACGGGGGTTGCTGCTGGTGCCCTCGTACTTCTGCTGGGCGCGTCCCATCGCGCTGCGCGACTCCGGCCTGGACCCTGTGCTGGTGTACCCGGCCAACCGCGGCCTGCAGCGGCTCACGGAAGGGCCGCAGACGCCACAGGGCGGCTCCCTGGCCCAGCTGCTCGGCGCCACGCGCGCCGCCGTCCTGGAAGAGATCGCGGGCGCCGAGGGCGTGACCGGCACGGACCTCGTCCGGCGCCTTCGTATCTCGCCCGCCTCCGCGAGCGAACACGCCACCGTGCTGCGGAGGGCGGGTTTCGTCGTCAGTCACCGGACGGCCAACACGGTGTGGCACATGCCGACCCCGCTCGGCCGGGCCGTGCTCGAGCGGGACACCGGCGGGCGGGCGCGGCACGCGTATCAGGCCCGCCCGGCCGGGGCCGACTCCATGCCCTGACGACCCGCGACGGGTCCGGGACCCGATCCCCTGTCAAGTCCTCGGTGCGTGACGCACCGGTCTTTCGGCTGAGTCCGAACCGTCGTGCGCAAGCCGGGCACCTCGTGCAGGCTGAACCGCGACCACCGAGCTCAAGCCGCTCGCAGCGCGGACACCGCGTTCCGAGCACCTTCTCCCGCGGCCGCCTCGCACCGCGTCTCCCCACCGGACCGCGTGGAAGGCGGCGCGGGAGAACAGAACCGACATCGTCACCAGGGGGATCACCATGAGGACATCCGCGCGCAGGATCTCGGCGCTCCTCACCACCGGCCTGTCCCTGGCCGCGTTGGGCACCGTCTTCACCGGCACCGCGCAGGCGGCCAATCCGTGCTGGTGGGGCAGTAACGGCCAGCACATGTACTGCAACAACGTCGTGGGGGCCACGGTGTACGCCACCCCCGACACCCGTCATCCGGTCGGCACGATGTACTCGAACCCGAGCTGGTTCGAATGCCGCACCGACAGCGGCACCTACGTCGGCGGCCCGCACCCGTACCGGTGGGAGTACACGGAGGCGGACAACGGACAGTGGGGATACATGAAGGACACCGACATCTACAGCGAGACGAACCCGCTGCCCGAAGACATCGGCAACGGCATCCCCCAACCGTGCTGACGCGCCGTCGTCCGGCCGCGGGCACGCACGACCGAACACACCGAACACCGTCCGACAACGGGGAAGGAACCATCGGCATGGGACTGAGGACGAAGGTGCTCGCGACGGCGGGAGCGGGAGCCGTCACGGCCGGCCTGCTGCTGGGCACGGCGGCGGGGGCCCAGGCGGCGGCCGCCGGGCTGCCGTACGCGGTGACCGCGTACGAGAACGTCAACGTCCGCTCGGGTCCGGCCACCACGTACTCGATCACCGGCCATGTGGCAGCGGGCGAGGTGCGCGGGGCGTCGTGCTGGAAGCACGGACAGACGATCAAGGACAACGGCTACACCAACGACGTCTGGGTCCGCCTGGCCGAGGGCTACGTCAGCGCGGTCTACCTCAAGGGGGACCAGTACGGCGGCCTGCCGGCCTCGGCGACCTGCTGAGCGCGCCGTCGTCCACCCAGGGGCGGCGAGCCGCACGGTGCGCCGCCCCGCACGCCGGCCGGGGTCCCGGGCGCCCGATCGAGGGGGCGCTGCGGTGGACCTGGCCAGAGGGAGAACTCTCCATTCAGTCGATCAGAAGGCGCGCGGCCCGTACCGCGGCCGCCGTACGCCAAGCCACCGCAGCGATCGGCGGACCCGGCGCCCCGGCGCGTCCGCGGCCGTCCGCCGCCGGGGCCACCGCGTCGGCCACCGTGCGGGCCCCCGTCCGCAAGTCCGGACCGAGGCGGCGTGGCGCCGCCTCGGTGGCCGGCGTACTCGCGCTGGCCGGGGTCGCGGTGGGCACTGCCGCCTCACCGGCGTCGGCCGCGGGCTGGGCCTGCGACCACGACGGGCAAACGGTGTGGTGCGCCTCCGTGACCAGCATCTCGCCGGGGTCCTATCTGGCCTCCCACAACGGGCCCTCCTACGCCTCCGGCACGACCGGGCACCGCTACTACAACGGCAACACCATGATGCTGGCCTGCTGGACCACCGGCGACGGCGACGCGGACGGCCACGGCGACCACTACTGGTTCGTGCTCGACTTCGACGACGACAGCGGTTACATCAACGACTGGTACGTGACGACCGGGTCGGCGTCCCAGTGGCAGCCGCACGTACCGCACTGCCGGTGATGCCGTCGCGACCGGTCGCCCGACGGCATCCCGCCGGACACGCGCCGGTCACGCGCGTCCTCGCCCGCTTCCCGCTCCGGCTCCTCGATCGCAAGGAGACATCCATGCGTCGCATCTCGATCGCCCTGCTCGCCTGTCTCGGGGCAGCGCTGCCCATGGCGGTCGCCACCTCCACGGCCGCGTCCGCATCGCCGGTCATGACGCCCGCCGTTCCCGGCCGCGTGCAGACCACCGCCTGCAACTCGGGCCATGTGTGCATCTACAAGGGCGACATCTGGGACGACAGCCCCAACCACGCGAAGGTGTACGACTTCTACTACTACGGGACGTACAACGTCCACGATCTCATCGGTGACTACACGGTGCTGAACTGCCAGTTCGGTGGCGCCGGGGTCAAGGGATTCACGGGATACGACGGCACCGGACGTGTGGCGTGGGACCTCAGCGGCAACAACTGCGTGGGAGGTTTGTGGACGGACCTCACGTCGACCTACTCCGTGAGGCTCTACGCCTGAACCGGCGGGCGTCACAGGGTGACGTCCGCCTCCCCTGCCGCTCACTTCACCTGGTCGTACCGGCCGAGGAAGCTGAAGCGTCCGTCCTCCACCCGGTACAGGAAGCTCGTGTCCTCGGGCAGGAGGCTGTGGACGAGTCCCTGGGTGAAGTGGACGGGCTTGGCCACACCCGCGTAGGTGAGCTTGAACATGCGCTCGGCGACCTGCCCGGCAGTGATGTCGGCACCGCCGCCGAGAACGTCCAGGCAGGCGGCGATCAGGCCGACGGCGTCATAGGCCTCGGCCGCCCAGCGCGCGGGCGGTTCGCCGTAGCGGTCCCGGTACGCGGCGGTGAACGCCCTGGCGGCCTCGGTGCCCGACGACTGCGGCCGGCTGTAGGGCGCCCCGAACACCCAGCCCTCGGCGCTCTCCCCCGCGGACTGCGTGAACGCCGCTCGCATCACGGGCTCGAAGGTCACCCGGGGTCCGGTGAATCCCGCTGCGGCCAGGGCACGGGCGCAGGCCGCGGCGCGGGTCGGCGAGGTGCCGGCGTAGACGACGCCTTCGGGGTGCGTGGCCAGGGCGGCGGCGACGGCGGGGCGGAAGTCGTCCGTCGTCGCCGCGACCGGGTGGACGGTGGCGGTACCGCCGCCGGGCGGAGTCTCGCGCAGGTCACGGGCCATGTCGGCGGCCGTGCCGCCCGCGGCCCGGTCCTCGACCACGGCGGTGCGCCCGACCTTGCGGACCCGGCTCAGGTAGGCGAGCACCGGCAGGTTCCGGTACCCGGTCGGCGCCGCGGTCACGCAGAGCGTGCGGGTGGCGGCCGAGGTGAGTCCGTCCAGGGCGTCGCCGTCGACCGAGACGAGAACGACCGGCATGGCGCCCTCCCCGTACAAGGGGACCGCGGCCCGGGTCGCGGTGACGGTCGTGGGACCGATCACCCCGCGCACGGTGCGGTCGGCGAGCAGACGGCGGGCCACGTCCTTCGCCGGTGCGGCCTCCCCCCGGTCGTCGTACGGCGTGAGGGCGAGCCGGAAACGGGCGTCCTTGCGGGCGTTGTGGCGGGCCACGGCGAGCTGGGCCCCCCGCGCCTGAGCCTGCCCGTCCTCCCGCTGACCTCCCGTCAGAGCCGCCTGGAGGCCGACGGTGTGGACGGTCGGGGGGTTGCCGGCCGCGCTGCTGCGCGGAGTGCTCCGGCGGGTGGTCAGCAGGACCGCGGCAGCGGTGCCGGACGCGGCGATCACCGCGGCGGCCGAGCCGCCGACGGCGAGGACACGGCGACGGGAGAGTGCCCGCGCCGCGCCGGCGGTCGGCTCCTGCGGCGCGCCGGGATTCGGCTGCCGGGGCGGTGGGTCCAGCGCGCGGGCCGAACGGTCGGCCACCAGCCGCAGGACCGCTGACGGCAGCCAGCCGTCCGGGCGGGGCGCCGCCGGGGCGCAGGCCGCCAGAGCGTGGGCGAGTTCGGCCGCCCTCGGCCGGTCCGCGGGGTTCTTGGCCAGGCAGCGGGTGAGCAACTCGCGCAGTGCGGGCGGCAGACGCTCCAGGCCGGTCGGGTCGGGGCTCTCGTGCACCGTGCGGTACAGGACGGCGCCCGGGTTGCCGGTGCCGAAGGGACGGCGCCCGGTGGCCGCGTACGCCAGGACGCAGCCGAGGGCGAACAGGTCGCTCGCCGGGAGGGCCTCACCGCCCGAACGGACCTGCTCGGGGGCGAGGTAGCCGGGGGTGCCGACGACCGCGCCGGGTTCGGTCAGCGCCGTGGCGCCGGGCTCCTGGGCGATGCCGAAGTCGATCAGCCGGGGGCCGTCGAGGGCGAGCAGGACGTTGCCGGGTTTGACGTCCCGGTGCACCAGGCCGGCGCCGTGCACCTCGGCCAGCGCCTCGGCCAGCCGGGAGCCGAGCTGGGCCACGGTGTGCGGAGGCAGTGGCCCGTGGCCGTCGACCGCCTCCGCCAGTGAGGGGCCGGGCACGAACGCGGTCGCCAGCCACGGCTCGTGGGCCTCGGCGTCGGCGGCGGTGACCGCCACCAGCCAGCGGCCGGTGAGCCCGCTCGCCAGCCGCGCTTCCCGCCGGAAGCGCTCGCGGAAGGTCGGCTCGGCCGCGTACTCGGAGCGGATGACCTTCAGCGCCACCAGGGTTCCGTCGGTGGTGCGGGCCAGGTAGACCACGCCCATGCCGCCCGCGCCGAGCCGGGCCAGCAGGCGGTGTCCGCCCACCTCGCCGGGGTCCAGCGCGTGCAGTGCCCGCATCGTCCACGTCCTCCGGCTTCGCGATCAGGAGAGGTCCAGCGCGCCCACGTAGGCGAACCGGCCGTCCTGGACGCGCAGATGATGGACTCGCTTCTTCGCCATCTGCTTGTCCTTGTCGAAGGCGTAGGTCGCGGCCACCCCGGTGAACCGTGCCCCGGCGAGGGCCTGGGTGAGCCGGGTGCGGGAGGGGTGTCCGCCGCCCTTCGGGGCGAGGGCGGTGAGCCGGGCGGCGACCAGTCGCGTCACGTCGTACGCCTCGGCCGCCCACGGCTCCGGCGCGCTCTTGTACCGTGCGCGGTAGGCGGCGGCGAAGTCGCGTACGGGCGCGGCCTCCGGAGCGATGTACGAGGTGATGACCTGCCAGCCCTCGGCCGCCCGGCCCGCCCGGGCCAGGAAGACCGAGGTGGCCGAGGCGGGGTCGAGGAAGCGGGGCCCGCCGAACCCCCGCTCCGTAAGGGACCGGGCGGTCACCGCGGCGCGTTGGGGTGTGCCGAGGTAGAAGAACCCGTCCACGCCGCGGTCGAGCATGTCGGCGACGACGGGATCCAGCGCGCTCGCGCTCGCGGCCGCCGGCACCACCCGCAGGTACACCTCGGTTCGGCCGCGTGCGTCGATGTGGGCCACGAGCACGGACTCCAGTCCCCGTACCCCGCCCGCCCGGTCGGCCAGCAGACCCATCCGGCCCACACCCTGCGCGACCAGGGTGTTGACCGTGGCGATGGCGCCGTACGCGGTCAGGGAAGCGGTGTGGAAGTACGCGCGTGGAGGCGTACCGGCCAGGGCGGTCTGCGGGACACTGGTCGACAGCTCCGACACCGTCAGCAAGGGCATCCGGGCGCCGTCGTAGACCTCCAGGGCGGCCATGGCCGAGGCGTAGCCGGTGGGTCCGAGCACGGCGAGGACGTCGTCGGCGCCGGTCAGCCGCCGCGCCGCCTGCACCGCCCGGGTCGGATCACCCCGGTCGTCCTCGGTGCGCAGAACGAGGTCGAACGGTCGGCCCTTTCGGGTGTTGAACCGCTCCACGGCCAGCCGTGCTCCTCGCTCCTGCGCCAGCCCGTCCTCCCGCTGCGGGCCCGTCAGATCCGCCTGCAGGCCGATGACCCAGGGGCTGCCGTCGGCGCTCGGTGTTCCGGAGCCGCCCTGGTCGTCCCGCAGGGCCGCCCACAGCGCGGCACCGCCACCCGCGAGGAGCAGCGCCGCGCCACCGCCCAGGACGAGGGCCCGGCGGCGGCCCGGCGCCGGCGGCCCGGGCACCTGCCCCACCTCGGTGGGCTCGATGCCCGGCAGGCCCAGCATCTCCGCCGACCGTTCGGCAATCATCCGGACCACCGGGTCGGGCAGCCAGTCGACGGTGCCGGCCGGTGCGTCCTCCACCAGCTCCGCGTCCACCTCGGCCGCGGTGGGCCGCTGTTCCGGCTCCTTCGCCAGGCAGCGGCCGAGCAGGGCCCGCAGTTCGGCGTCCGCCACCCCGTCCAACTCGGGTACGTCGTGGACGGTGCGGTAGAGCAGCGCGTCCGCCGTGCCGGTGCCGAACGGGAGATGTCCGGTGGCCGCGTACGCCAGCACGCAGCCCAGCGAGAAGACATCGCTCGCGGCCGTCACCCGCCGTGCCTGCGCCTGCTCGGGAGAGAGGAAACCGGGCGTGCCGATCACCATGTCGCCCGAGGTCAGCTCCGTCTCGTCGGCCGCCGTCGGGCGCGCGATGCCGAAGTCGATCAGCCGGGGGCCGTCGAGGGCGAGCAGGACGTTGCCCGGTTTGACGTCCCGGTGCACCAGCTCCGCCTCGTGCACGGCGGCCAGGGCGCGCGCCAGCACCTTGCCCAGCACCCGTACGGCGTGGTCCGGCAGGGGTCCGCAGGCGGCGACCGCCTCGGCCAGTGAGGGGCCGGGCACGAACGCGGTGGCCAGCCAGGGCGCGTCCGCCTCCGTGTCGGCGTCGAGCACGCGCACCACCCAGGGACTGTCCACCCCCCGGGCGGAGTCCGCCTCCCTGCGGAAACGGGCCCGGAACTCGGCCTGGCCGGCGTACTCGGGCTGGATCACCTTCACCGCCGCCAGGTCGCCGGCCTCGGTGCGCGCCAGGTAGACCACGCCCATGCCGCCGGCGCCCAGCCGCCCGAGCAGCCGGTGCCCGTCCAGGCGCGAGGGGTCGGTGGGAAGCAGCCGCTCCATCACTTGTCTCCCTTCGCGTCGCCGGGGTCCGGCGTTCCGGAGGAAGGCCCCGGTTCCGGTTCCGGCGAGCCCGAAGCGGCCGCGACGGGGACGGCGATCTCGGCCTGCACCCGCACCAGCATCCGGGCCGCCAGGGAGATCTCGCTGGTGTCGCGCCCCTGCCCCTCGCACACCGACGCGCCGACCACGACCGAACCGAACGTGGACTGCGTCCACGAGTAGGCGTAGGGCCCGCCCTGGGTGTCGCTGACGCACTTGCCCACTTCGGAGAGCGAGTCGTCGCTGGTGGTGTTGCCGTTCTCGCCCCAGGCGACGGCCGTGGAATCGAGACCGGTCAACCGCTCACCCGGGCGCAGGGTCTGCTCCGGGCAGCCGACGGCTTCCTCCAGCATGCCGGCCTGTTCCCAGGCGGCGTCCAGCGCCGTCCGGTGGACCGTGACGGTGGCCGACATCCGTACCGAGCCCTTCGTGCCGCTCGCCGGTATCTCGAAGTACCGGGTGAGCGTGGCCAGTACGTCCTTCGGTAACGCCTCGCGCCGCCACACGCAGTCGTGGCCCAGCACCGCCCAGGTGCTCGGATCGCTTTCGTACGGAGTCGCCCGCACGGCTCCCATTCCCAGCAGCTGCGGGTCGGCGATCATCTTCCGCACGAACTCCCGTGCTTCCCGCACGGTTCGCGGCTGCTTCGCCGGATCCGCCTGCTCGGTCGGCGACGCGACCGGAAGGGCCCCGCCGGCCGTGCCGGTGGACGCCCCGGCCTTGGCACCGCCACCGCTCCGGGCGTCGCTCGGGGTCGCTGCCCGGGTCGTCCCCGGGGACGTACCACCGCCGTCCGTGCACCCGGCCAACAGCGCCGCGCACAGCGTCACGGCCCCGCAGACCGACCCGGTTCTCGCATACGTCACGATCGCCCCCCTGCCGTGAGTTCGCCTCCGGCGCCGCGCATCGCAGGCGCCGTGCGGTCCGTGGTCGACACGTCGGAGCGCCCACGGTCGCCTCATGCCGGTAGCGATGCCGTGCCGGTACCGGTTGGTTCCACAACACCCTCTTGTCTCAAGGTAGTTCAGCAGATCGACGCAGAGGCGGGAAGCGGACGGTCGGCCCCCGATTCGCCTTTCACGGGAGGGACGGGCCGTGAACGGGACGGCGGTGCGGTCGCCCACGTGAGCGAACGGAGATCCGGGTTCCTCGCACCGCCACCAGGGCTGTCCGGTCGTGTGCCGTCACCGGAACGGGTGGCGCTGATGACACGTGGGGCGAAGATCCTCGGCCCACGGCGTGCCGCTGACACCGTGAACCTGTCCGCCGAGATGCCGATCGCCCACCGCGGGAGCGTCGCCGGCGGCATCCGGTTCCCCGCCACAGAACGGAGCTCTTGTGCGTCCTCGCAGAACGGCTTTGCTCATCGCTCTCCTGTCCTCCCTCGCGATGGGGGCCTCGTACCCGGACACGGGGGGTGGATCGTCGCCCGGACACGGCAGGCAGGGTCAGGGCGGCGTCGTGCGCAGCGGCGACAGGCCGATCGCCGGTGCCGAGGTGACGCTGCTTCAGGCGGGGAACCGCCCCGGTGCCGGTGCCCGCCCGCTGGCCCGCACACGCAGCGACTCCCGAGGCCGCTTCAGTCTCTCGTACCGTGCCCCGGACCGACCCGACGCCGTCCTGTACCTCACCGCGGACACGGGACGGTCCGGACGGCGTGGGCGGCCGGTCCGGCTGGTCGCGATGCTCGCCGCCGACGGCCGTCCGGGGCAGGTGGTGCTCAACGAACGCACCACGGTCGCGGCCGGCTTCGCGATGGCGCAGTTCACCCGAGGCGGTGAGGTGGCGGGCCGCAGTCCCGGCCTGCAGAACGCGGCGGCCGTCTCCCACAACCTGGCCGACGTCCGCGACGGATCGGTGGCCACGACGCTCGCCACCGCCCCCAACGGCAACCAGACGTCCACCCTGCGGGCCTTCAACACGCTGGCGGACATCCTGTCGGGCTGCGTCGCAGGACAGACCTGCGACGCGCTCCTCGAACTGGCCGCACGGCCCGGAGCCCCCGCGCCCAGGGAGACGTACCAGGCCGTCGCGGACATCGCCAGGCTGCCCGGCAACCACGTCACCGGTCTGTTCGCGCTGGCCGACGGCCGCGACACCTACCGGCCCAGGCTGGCAAAGGCCCCCGACGCCTGGACCATCGCCCTGCGCTACGTGGGCAACGGGCACGAGCTGGACGGGCCCGGCAACGTCGCGTTCGACGCGAAGGGCACGGCCTGGGTCGTCAACAACTACACGTTCGGCGCCGATCCCCAGCAGTCCGTCTGCGGTTCGCGCATCCTGTCCCGGCTGACTCCGACCGGCCGCGACGTCCCCGGCGCCCCGTACCGCGGCGGCGGCCTGTACGGCGTGGGGTTCGGCGCGACCATCGACCCCCGCGGCCACATGTGGGCGGCCAACTTCGGGTTCCAGGGCTCCGGCTGTCCGCTCGACGCGAGCCGTCTGTACCGCAGCGTCTCGGAGTTCTCCGCCGACGGCCGCCCCCTCTCACCGCCCCAGGGATGGCGGCAGGGCAACATCGTCCAGCCGCAGGGCGCCGTGTCGGGCCCCGACGGCACCATCTGGGTCGCCAACTGCGGCGGCCGGAGCGTGACCCGGATTCCGCAGGGGAACCCCTACCGGGCCCGGAACATCGCACCCGGCGGGGACAGCCTGGTCAAGCCCTTCGGCGTCACGGTCGACACGCGCAAGCGTGCCTGGGTGACCGGCAACGGAAGCGACAGCGTCATGCTGCTGTCCCCGCACGGCACGCCCCTGCGGTCGATCACCGGCGGCGGGATCAACCACCCGATGGGCGTCGCCTCCGACAGCCTGGGCAACGTCTATGTCGCCAACAGCGGCGTGGTGGTGGCGCCTTGTGAGGGCACCACGCCGGCCATGGTCGCCGAGGCGGTCGCGGACATCGTCTCCCGGCAGGTCGACGCCTCGGTCACGATGATCCGCCCCGACGGCACGACCCCCGCCCAGCCCTTCGTCAACGACGGCCTGTTCCTGCCCTGGGGCATCGCGGTCGACGGCAACGACACGGTCTGGGTGGCGAACTTCGGCGGTCACCGCGTGGCCAACCTGTGCGGCGCACGCCTGTCCGCCTGCCCGCCCGGACTCCACACGGGCGACCCGATCTCACCGGCGGGCACCGGGTACACCAGCGACGGGCTGGAGCGCAACACCGCCGTCCAGATCGACCCCTCCGGCAATGTCTGGCTGGCCAACAACTGGAGGAACGTGCCGGTGCAGACCAACCCCGGCGGCCGCGAGATGGTGGTGTTCGTCGGGCTGGCCGCTCCGGTGCGCACCCCGCTGCTCGGAGCGCCCCGGCACCTCTGACCGAGCGGGGCCGGGGCGGACGTCGGCATCCCGCAGACGTCCGCAGCCGGCCCCGTACGCTCCCTGCCCGGTGATGGGCGCCGGCAAGGCCACGGAGGACGTGGTGACGTTGTGCGGCGGCGGATCAGGGGGGCGAGGTGATCGCTTCCGTGACGGCGGAGATTCCCGGCGTTGCACGGCCCGGAAGCCGGGCCAGGAGGACCCGGCGGATCTCGGGGGGCGCTCCGTCCACGCGCAGCAGGCTCACACCGCGCGGCAGTACCGGCGCCATGCGTGACGGAACGGTCGTCACACCGAAACCACCGGAGACCAGCTGCAGTTTCGTCAGCCAGTCGCGTGTGACGTGTGCGATGCGCGGCCTTCCGGGCAGGCCGGGCCAGACACCCAGCACCGGGTCGGCGGTCGAGGACGAGGTGGCGATCCAGGGGGCGTCGACGAGTTCGTCGACGTGCACCGTCGTGCGGCCGGTGAACCGGCCGGTGCTCGGCGCGCCCACGAGCAGCTCGGTGTCCTCGACCGTTTCGGTGTGCAGGCGGGGTGACTCGCCGTCCGACGGCCGGTGCGGCGGCCGGGACGTCAGCACGGCGATGTCGAGGGTGCCCGCCCGCAGGGCCCGGAGCAGGGCGGGCGTGCCGGCCTCGCGGGTGGTGACCGTGATGTGCGGGCTGTCCCGCGCGAGCCGGGTGAGCGCTCCGGGCAGGATCACGGCCCCCGCGCTGGAGAACATGCCGAGCCGCACCCGTTCCCTCCGCGGTGCGGACCCGGTGAGTTCGTCCTCGGCCGCCGCGACGGAGTCCAGGATCGAGCGGGCGTGGCGCAGCAGGGTCAGGCCGGCGGGGGTGAGCTGCACTCCGTCGAAGCGGCGCTCGAACAGGGCGACGCCCGCGCTGCGTTCGAGGGCCGCCGCCTGGCGTGAGATCGCCGACTGGGTGTAGCCGAGCCGGGAGGCCGCCGCGGTGAAGCTTCCGGACTCGGCGACTTGCCGCAGAACCCGCAGGGCCGTGCTGGAGAAGTCCATGCGCACTACGCATACCACACATGCCAGATGGTCGCTTGGCGCATGCCCTGCCGGCCTCCTAGCCTCGAGGCCGAACCATGACGGAGGCCAGATGGAGGCCAGCAGATGCGAGCAGCAGTCCTGACGGAGTTCGGTGCCCCACTCACCGTGCGAGAGGTGCCGGACCCCGAGGCGGGCGGCGGCGAGGTGGTGGTGCAGGTCCTCGCGGCCTGTGTCCCGCCGTACGCCGCCGAAGTCTTCAGCGGTCAGCGGAAGTACCCGCTGCAACCCCCGGTGATCCCCGGTATCGGCGGCATAGGCCGGGTCGTCCACGCCGGCCCGGACGCCACCCGGCTGGGCGTCGGTGACCTGGTGTGGTGCGACTGCACGGTCCGCGCGCGCGACGATGCGCTGACCCCCGACATCACGCTGCAGGGCTGGAGCTCCCGCGGCGACGGCGGCGCCAGGCTGGCCCGGTACCTGCACGACGGGGCGTTCGCCGAACTCATGCGCCTGCCCACGGAGAACGTCTACCGGCTGCCCCACGAAGCCGAGGACGACGTGGCGCGCTGGTCCTCGCTCGGCGTGTACGCCATCCCCTACGGAGGACTCCTGGCAGGCACGCTCCAAGCCGGCGAGACGCTGCTCGTCAGCGGGGCCACCGGCAACCTGGGCAGCGCCGCGGTCGCCCTGGCGCTCGCCATGGGCGCCGGCCAGGTGATCACGCCGGGCCGCAACCGTGCCGTGCTCGATCTCCTCGCCGACCGTTTCCCTCGTCGGGTGCGCCCGGTCGAACTGACCGGTGACGAGGCCACCGACCTCGCGGCCATGTCCGCGGCCGGCGGACCGATCGACATGGTGCTCGACCTGCTCCCGCCCTCCGCGCCCAGCACGGCGACGCGCGCTGCGGCCATGACCGTCCGGGAGAACGGCCGCGTCGTCCTCATGGGCGGCGTCGGCATGCTCGGCGGCCCCGACCTCGCCCTCCCCTACCCGTGGATCATGCGCAACTCGGTCACCGTGCGCGGGCAGTGGATGTACCCGCGCCCGGCGAACGTCGGCATGATCCGACTCCTCGCATCACACGCGCTCGACCTCGGTCCCGAACGGGTCCGGACCTTCCCCCTCGACGCCGTCAACGACGCCATCGGATACGCCGCCGCGCATGGCGGCCCGTTCGACCGAACCGTCCTCACCCCGTCCGCCGGCTGAGGGCCCTGCCCTGTGACCCGGCCTCGCCCGCCGGACGGCCGGCGCGGCGACCGCCCCACCGCGGCCCGCCGCGCCGGCCGATGTGCGTTCCGGCACGGGGGGGGGCGGGGCGCGTATCAGCGCAGTCCGGCGAAGAGATCGTTCTCGGGTACGGCCGCGCCGGTGCCGTCCTGGACACGTACGAAGGTCTCCATGCCCATCAACTCGCCGAACCGCTCCTTGCCCATCTTGAGGAAGAAGATGTTCTCGCCCTGGCTGGCGTGCGCGGCCAGCGCGTCGAACTTCTGACCGCTGAACGCGGTGGTGTCCACCCACGTGGTGATCTCGTCGTCGGGAAGGCCGATCTCCGCCAGCGCCGCGGCCTCGGCGGGATCGGGCTCCGGCATGTCCTCGTGAAACTCGCGCATGACCTCCCCGAACCTCTGCATCATGGAGCGGGGCGCCGTGGTCCAGTACACCTTCGGTGCCAGCGTGGTCATCTCCAGTGCCGCCATGGTGATGCGATGGGCCTGGATGTGGTCGGGATGTCCGTAGAAGCCGTTCTCGTCATAGGTGACGACCACATCGGGCCGGTAGTGCCGGATGAGTTCCGCGAGTCGTGCGGCGCCCTCCTCCACGGGGGTCTGCCAGAAGGATCCGGGGGCGTCGTTGCTCGGCCAGCCCGCCATCCCGGAGTCCGCGTAGTCCAGCATCTCCAGATCGCTGATCTTCAGGACTTCACAGCTCGCCTCAAGTTCCTGACGGCGCATCAGGGCGACGGCCGCCGGATCGTGCCCGGGGTCGCCCGGCTTGACGCCCCCCGGTCCGTCACCGCAACTGCCGTCGGTACAGGTCACGAGAACGGTGCGGATGCCCTCCGCCGCGTACCGCGCCAGGATCCCTCCCGTCCCGGTGGCCTCGTCGTCGGGGTGGGCATGCACAGCCATGAGCGTCAGGGGCCGGTCGATCATGGAAAACAGTCCTCCTGCAGACATACGTCTCGATCCGAGCGCGCGGCGGGCGCCCCGCGGTCCCGGGGTCCGGATCCGCCACGCGGACGACGTCGCGATCTCCGTCTTCCCCGCCCGTGCGGCACACCCGCCCCTCAGCCGATGCAACAGCGCCGACCGGACCGGCTGTTCCCGAAGCGGCCTCGAAACCTTCCGGGTGCCGGCGGCACCACCCGAAAAGCCGATCACGGCCGCATACCGACCGGTATGCTCAGGGCGGCCGGCCCTCCGCGGAGGGCGACGACTTCTGTGGAGGGGCACTTCGTGGCTGTCGATCCCAAGGGCACCGACCTGAAACGCCTGCTCGCCGAGGACCCGGGCGGTCCGGTGGTCATGCTCAACCTGCTGCGGTTCGCCGCCGGCGGCAGAAGTCTCTACCAGCAGTACGCACGGCAGCTGGACGAGACGTTCCTGCCCCGCTACGGAGGCGAGGTCCTCTACGCCGGAACAGGCGCGGGGGCGCTGGTGGCCGAGCCGGGCCAGGACTGGGACGCGGTGATCCTCGTGCGCTACCCCAGTCGCGAGGCGTTCAGCCGGATGGTGGCCGACCCCGAGTACCAGAAGGTCACCGCCCTGCGCACGCGCGCACTGGCGGAGGCGGTCCTCCAGCCGACGACGGAGTGGCGGCCCGGCACCGAGACGGACTGACCCCGCCGCCCGCGCGGCACGCGGCCCGGCGGAAGCCGACCGTCGAGCCGGCACGCCGGGTGCCGGCGGGTACGCCGGGTGGCACCGGACCCCTGGCCGTGTTGCCGGAGGGTGTGCTCATCCGTTCCCGACAGGGGCGCGGATCACGCGGGCAGGTGCCCGACCTGCCCCGCGCGTCCGCCGTGAGCGGGTCCGGACGTCGAGACGCAACAGTCCGGTGGTCCTGCGCCCCCACCTCACGGCTCAGGCTGCGTGCGCGTACCCGGCGCCGTCACCGAGACCGGCCCCTGGTCGTGTCCCGTGGCGCGGTCCGCCCGGACGATACCGACCGCGAGACCGATCGCCAGACACATCGCGAGCGCGAGGCAGCACACTTCCAGGACCGGATGCGAGCGGACCGACGAGGCCGGCCTGCCCGACACGTTCCGTCGGTGTATCACCCACACGACCATCAGGGCCAGCACGGCCATGAAGCCCAGGGACAGGAGGGTGACGTCCGCCGTGAAGGCCCCGCTCGTCTCCTGCTGCTGCGGCATCATGGCCCTCACTCCTCACTGGACGGAACCCCTCGGATGCCCATCCCCGCCCCGTTCAAAAGTGCTGTGGGCGATTTGAGCCACGATTTTCTCCTCAGCGGCCGTGAGACCGTGCCCGAGGCACATCAAGCGGGGCACGCGTCGCGCACGGATGCGTTCGACGGTCCGGCCGCGCCGACCTCGCGACGCGTCGGCACCTCTCGCTCAGGCCGCGTGGCTCGTCGTCGTCATTCGATCCACCGGGCAGCGGCCTCGTAGGTGGTGGCCGGGGTGCTGTTGAACGCGATGGCGGCATCGGGTGCGTGGCGCCGAACCAGGTTGACCACCTGCTCCAGGAGTTCAACCTGATCGTCCGAGTGCCGCAGGCCACCGCCGACGGTGACGCACTCCCACCGACGGGCTCGCAGCGCGGCGGCGATGACCACGTCAACGTCGTCACGTCCGTCGAGGCCGATCAGGCAGGTCTGCACGCCCACGCCATGTTCGGCGAACTTCTGCAGTCCGGCCTCGATCGCCTTGGCCACCGGCTCGGGATCCCACGGCCCGGGGACGCGGTACGGATCGAGCCCGATGACGAGGACGCGGGGCGGGACATCGGTGTCCATGCCTGGACGATACGCGCCGACGACACGACGGCCGTACCGCCGCTGTCGCCATCGCCCTCGAACGAGGGATAGTCCGCCTCGACCGCCGAGCCGGTCCGCCTCCCCCGGTGGGGCATCACGGCGGTCCGTCCGCCGTCCCCGGCGGGTTCCCGACCTGGCTCTGTCCGGTGCGGTGGTGCGCCGCGCAGGCGGTCGCGGCGGGTCACACCGCCGTGTCCGCCGGGTGGCCCGACTCGGCGAAGGGGCCCCGGTCGGTTCGCAGCGAATAGAGCACGTCGTACACCTCGCGGCGCACCTCGACCGCCTCGTACGCGGCAGGGATGGTGCGAGCCAGCTCGGTGACGCGGAACGCGTCGAGCGCCTCCTGGCTCTCGAAGAAGTAGATGCCGCACACGTCGCCGGTTTCGCCGTCCCGGCCGTAGACCTTCTGCAGCAGACCGGGTACGTCGTGGAAACGCGGACGACGCTCCAGCAGACGCCGTTCGAGCTCCTGCGCATCGAGTCCGGATGTGATCCGGACGAAGAGGATGGCGGGCACGACGCCACCTCCGTCCCTGGGACGCCTTTGTCCGCAGTCTATGCGGAATCCCTGTCCATCGGCCCGAGCCCCGACCCGCCTACGGCCCGGGGCAGACGCGTCTGGTCGGGCAAGCCCCGCCGAGCGGCGCGCTCGCGCCCGTACCGAGTGCTAGTAAGGAGTCTGAACCGCGGCACGGACGCGAGCACGGTGAGGGACGGTGCGGGCACGATGAGCGGCTATGGACAGCTCTGTCCGGTTGTGAAGCCGCCGAGCCGCTCGGCCAGCAGGCCGGTGTACCGGCTGACCGACGCCGGCGAGGAACTGCGTCCGCTCCCCGAACGTACGACGGTGCTGGCCCTGTCGGCGTCGGTCAGCCGGCGGTCACGCCGGTACAGACGGTGCACTGGCCGCCGGTCCCGCACGGCCGCAGGGTGTGACGTGCGGGACACCGTGCAGGACGGTTCCCCGGCGCGCGGTGACACAGCCCTTCTGGAGCCTGGAGGTGCCCGATGAACGAGATCCAGTCCGCCATCACCATCGCGCGGCCGGTCCGGGAGGTGTTCGACCTGCTGGTGGACCTGGAGAACGCGCGGTACTTCGACCCGCAGGTCAGGTCGGTACGGCGCACCACGTCCGGCCCCGTCGGAGTGGGCACCGGATTCGAGTTCCAGGAGCCGCTCCCGCCGTTCGGCCGCGTCGGCCGCTCCACCGCGACCTACACCGAAGTCGTGTCCGGCGAGCTGATCGTCATGGACATCCGCATCGGCAGGCTGCGAGCCGACTCACGGTTCGAGCTGGCCGCCGACGGACCCGGCACCCGCGTCACCGCGCGCACCCGGATGGCGCTGCCGCGCCCGCTGCGGATGCTCGGCCCGTTGCTGGCGCGTCAGGGCACACGGGTCTGGGACGCCCGCCTGCGCTGCGTCAAGAACTGGATCGAGGCCGGCGCACCCCGTGACGGCTCGCGCCCGCCGGCCGGGACGACGGGGGGATGAGCTCTCCCGCAGGCCGACGCTGCCTACGGCCCGGTGCCCCGCGAAGACCGGACGGTCCCCGGCGAACGCGGGCTGCCGGGCACGGCACGGCCAGGGGGTGCGGAGCGCCGTGTGGGAGACGCCGTCACCTGGCGGTGTCGGTCCGCTCGCTCCTGATGCCGGTGGCGGCATCGGCTTCCTCGGCGTAGATGTCCTCAGCGACGGCGAAGACCTGGTGCAGACTCGACGGGGGGATGACCACGCCGCCGGCGCTGTCCATGTAGACGTAGTCGCCCGGGCTCACGCAGACGCCGGAGATCTCGACGGCTTCCCCGAAGGCATAGGGCATCACCGTGTCGCCGCCCCAGCGCACCGCTTCCCCCCTGCACCAGGTGGCGAAGTGGACGGTCCAGCCGATGCAGGCATCGATGTCGACCCCGCGAAGCAGGATGTTCCGCCGGGTCTGCCGGAGGTCCACGGCCGGGTCGATGCCGGTGGGCAGGTTCTCCTCGGCCATGATCGTCACGGACGCGTCCCGGTGGGCCGGCTGGGCGAAGTACCGGTCGCCCACGATCCCGAGCCGCCGGCGGACGTGGATCTCCCGCACCAGACCGCCGCCCGGGTCCGGCGACGGTCCTTGCGCGGGCCTCCCGGAGAAGCGGTGCACCGGCGACACCAGCAGCTGCGCCACGTACACCTCGTCCGGGTACGTCTCGGGCGAACTCAATCGGGACGCGTCCTCCTCCGCCCCGCCGCAGGCGGCGGGGCTCCTCGGTGCCGCAGGGTGCGGCGGTGGTGAAGCGTGTCGTGCCGTGGGACGGGAAACATCCCGGCACGGCGTCAACAGTAGGCCCGCCGCCCGGCCGCCGCCGAGGAGCGGGGGTGGGGGTCAGCCGCCCGTGGGGATCGACAGTACGGTGATGCCGCGCAGGTCGAGCCGGCTCGTGCCCGCCGTGCTCACCAGGCGGATCATCACCTCGCCGCAGTCCTGGCAGCGGGCGACCAGCCCCGGGGCCTGCGCGTACACGTGCAGGCCGGCGACGGGCCCGCTGCGGCCGCAGTGGTCGCACCGGCTCGTCGCCGCGGTCAGGTCCACGGCGAAGACCTCTGCGAGAGGCCCGGCCAGGGCGTTGCCGTCCACGTAGGCGTGGCCGGCGCTCGGTGGTGTCTCGTCCTGCGATGTCATCTCGGCCTCCTCAGCCGCCGAAGCGCTCGGTACGCACACGCTCGGGGTCGTGCCCGAGCAGGACCAGATAGGCGGCCACCTTCTCCACGAAGGCCGTGGGGCCGCAGACGTAGCAGTGTGGTGCGAAGTCCGGCGGCCATCCGTGGCGCGCCAGGTCCTCCGGGGTGATGCGACCCGGGGGCCGCGGCGCACCGTGCGGGGCCTGCCTGGTGAAGAGGCGTGTCACGTCCAGCCCGGGCGCGCCCCGCTGCAGCTCGGGGCCGTAGAGCTGCTCCTGCGGTGAGCGCAGCGAGTGGAGCAGCCGGAAGGGGACCCGGCTGCCGGCGGCGCGCCGGGACCGGACCATGCACATCAGCGGGACCAGCCCGGAACCGCCCGCCACCAGGAGGACCGGCTCCTGCTGCTCCGGCCGCCAGACGAACCATCCGCCGACCGGGCCCCTGAGTTCGAGCCGGTCGCCGGGGACCAGCTCGTCGACCAGGTAGGGCGAGACCTCGCCGTCGGCGATCCGCTGCACCGTCAGCTCCACGCGCGTGCCGTCCTGGGCCGACGCGATGGAGTAGCTGCGCTGCGTGCTGTAGCCGTCCTCGGCGGTCAGGCGGACGTCCACGTGCTGCCCCGCGAGGTGGCCGGGCCACCCCGGCACGTCCAGGACGATGGTGACCGCCGTCGCCGATTCCACGCGCCGGCCTGTCACCTCGGCCGCCCTCCAGCGCAGCCGGTCGCCTAGTCTCCCCCATACCTCTGCTCGCGCCATGGGTCTCCGTAGTTGTGATAGCCGGCGCTCTCCCAGAACCCCGGGGTGTCGTCGTCGCGCAGTTCGATGCCGCGGACCCACTTGGCGGACTTCCACAGGTACAGGTGCGGGACCAGCAGCCGGGCCGGGCCCCCGTGCTCGGGGGCGAGGTCCTGGCCGTCGTACCCGTACACGATCCACGCCTTGCCGTCGAGGAGGTCCTCGAGGGGCAGGTTCGTCGTGTATCCGCCGTAGGAGGAGACGAGGGCGTGTTCGGCCGCGGTCTCGACGTCGGCGAGCAGGACGTCCAGGGACACGCCTTGCCAGTGGGTCGCGAACTTGGACCACTTGGTGACGCAGTGGAGGTCCACGGTCGGGGTGTCCGACGGCAGTGCCGTCAGAGCGGACCAGTCCCAGGCGTGGCGCGTGCCGGCTTCCGTGGTCACGGACAGCTCCCAGGTGTCCCGGGCCACGCGGGGCGTGGGGCCGGCCGACAGCACGGGGAAGCCGGTGGTCTCGTACTGGCCCGGCGGCAGCTTTGTGCCAGGGGCGGGTCTGCGCCCGTGGAAGCCGCGCGAGATGATGGTCATTTCTTGTCGTCCTTCGCGGTTCGGCAGGGGGCGTGCGAGTTGTCAGGGATTGGCGTCACGGGATGCGGCGGTCTTACCCGCCGTCTCGTGCGGGTGGGGCCGCGGCGGACCGGGGCCCGTGTCGGCGGGCGACGTGCCGTCCGGGGGGTCGCCCCGGCTCTCCGGTACGCCGTTCGGAGCCGCGTCGCGCGGCCTTCGGGTCCCGGTCGTGTGCAGGGCCGCCCGTCCCCAGGTTCGGTTCGCGCCCTGTCGATCGGCCGAACACGGCCTCGTCCACGCGCCGTCCCGACCGACCCGGCGCCCGGACGGGCTCGAAGCCTGTACGGGCTCGACGCCTGTACGGGCTCGACGTCCTCGCCGGTGCGCTGTCGTCCACGGCCCGAGAGCGCCCGGGGGCAGCGGTGTCGTGGGAACTCCGCCACCGCCCCCGGCCGCCTCTCGCGCGGATCGTCCCGGGTCCGCTGTCACTCGCCGTATCGGTCGGGGACGATGTGGACGGCCGCCTCTTCCGCCGAGGCGGCGCCGCCGTCGATTCCCACGTCCTGCGCCGCGTAGTCGTCGTCGAGGCCCGCGTCGTCGTCCGTGTCCCAGCCGACCAAGCGGCCTGCCCGCTCGTCGCCGACCTGGTCGTCGAGGAGCTCCCCGTCGGTGTCGGCGGTGTCGCCCAGTCCGTCTCCTTCGTCCCGCGCGCTCACCTCGGGCACCTCCCGCCTCAGACGGTGGGCCAGGTCCTCGTGGGAGGCGGCCTCTCTGGCGGTCAGTCCCCACTCGGACACGCCGAGGGGCCTTTCGGGAGGCGAGTACCCCTCGTCGAGGATGTCCTCGCCGAGCTCGTCCTCGTCGTACTCCTCTTCGGGGAGCAAGGGGTTGAAGTCCGCCGGGTCGCTCGCTGCCGAGGCGCCTTCTGCTGCCGTCATCAGGGTCTCCCCTACCTTCTCGTTCTCTTCCGGACCGTCCCGCCGTGGGCGGGCCCGGCTCCGCTCATCCAAGCGCCCGCGGATGAACACCGCGTCCACGTGACGTCGTCGGACCCCGGCGCGGGCGTCCCGTCCGGGCGACGGTCCGCCCTTCACGCCGGTGACGGGGTGAACGGGGTCGACCGGGTGGATGCGACCGCCGACGCCGGCGCCTCGGGGCGGCGGCCCCGGAGGGTGGTCGTCCCACCGGCGACACGTCCCGCTGCGTCAGGCCCGAGTGGCCACCGCCCAGGGCGCGGGCCTGACCCGCGTCCTGCCCGCGTGCCCGCCGGCGGTCACCTCAGGAACTCCGCCAGTTCGCTCTCCAGAGCCGCCCTCGGCCTGGCCCCGATGACCGTCTTGACGAGCCGTCCCCGCTGGAACACGTCGAGTGTCGGGATCGCGGTGACCGCGTACGTCTCGGCGGTGCGCGGGTTGTCGTCGACGTTCAGCTGGACGATCTCGAGCGTGTCACCGTAATCGGCGGCCAGGGCCTCCAGGACGGGCGCGACGGCGCGGCACGGGGCGCACCAGGCGGCCCAGAAATCCACGAGCACGGTCTTCTCGCTCTTGAGGACCCGTTCGGCGAACGTGTCGTCGGTGACCCTTGTGAGGGCGCCGGCCATGCTGTTCTCCTTTGTCCCGCCCCGCTCGTGCGGATGCGTCGTCAGGCTCCGCCCAGGGCAGCGGGCGACGGGCCCGGGCGGAGTGGGGAGGTGCCGTGCACCTGGGGTCTGTTGCGGACGTTCCGGCCTTGGGTCCGCCGTACCGGAAGGACCGGCTGGTCCGCCGTGCCCGAAGGACCGCCCGGGTCCGCGCGGGTGCGGCGAGCGTGCGTGGCGCGTGTCGCCGGGCAGCCGGGACCCGCGCGGCAGACGTCAGTTCCGGCCGGCCATGACTCCGCCGTCGACGTTGAGTACGGCGCCGGTGGTCCAGCTCGAGGCGGGCGACAGCAGGAACACGATGGCGGCCGCCACTTCGTCCGGCGTGCCCACCCTGCCCAGCGGGTGCAGGCCGCTGAGCTGCTCCATCGCGCCGTCCAGCTGGTCGGAGGGGAAGACCTTGTCGAACAGCGGCGTCCGGGTCACCGCGGGGGCGACGGCGTTGACACGGATGTCCTCGCCGGCCAGCTCGATGGCGAGGTTGTGCGTCAGGGCGTGCAGCCCCGCCTTGGCCATCGAGTAGGCCGACGACGGTGTCGCCGCGATGGCCTGGTGGGCCCACATGCTGCCCACGTTGACGATGGCCCCGCCCTGACCGCCGGCCACCATGGCACGCACCACGGTCTGGGTCAGGAAGAAGGTCGCCCTGTTGATGTCGTGATAGGAGTCGTAGTCCTCTTCACTGTGGTCGAGGAACGGCTTCGGCAGGTAGAACCCCGCCGCGTTGACGAGAAGGGTGGCGTCGACGTGGTCCTCCGCCAACTGCTTCTGTGCCTCGACGACTTGGTCTCTGTCGGACAGGTCGGCGCCGACCGACCACGCCTGGCCCGTCCGCGACAGGGAGGCCACCGCGTCGTCGAGCTTCCTCCCCGGGCGGCCGACGATCACGACGCTGCCGCCCTGCTCGATGACCGACTCGGCGGTACTCAGCCCCATCCCGCTGGCCCCGCCGATCACGACCAGCTTTCTGCCTTCGAACTCCATGGCCATGCACATCACGCTCCACTGACAGGGGTGTGCTCGTGCGTCTCAGACTTCCATCGCGGTCTCTACGAAGGCTCTATCGCGCGTCTACGCGCCGCTCCGGTGTGCGCGTGCGTGTGCGTGTGCGTGTGCGTGTGCCGGGAGGGCGGCGGCCGGCCAGCGACGGTGGCGTCGGGCGAGCACCGTCGGCCCTCAGCGACCGCCACGCTCCAGCGCCTGGGCCTGGGCCTGGACATGGACCTTGGCCTGGGCCTGGACCTCGGGATGGCGCAGGTCGAACGCCGGTGACTCCGAGCGGATCCGGGGCAGGGACCGGAAGTTGTGCCGCGGAGGCGGGCAGGAGGTGGCCCACTCAAGGGAGCGGCCGAATCCCCACGGGTCGTCGTCCGTCACGCGCGGGGCGTAGTGCGCGGTCTTCCACACGTTGTAGAGGAAGGGAAGCATGGAGGCGCCGAGCAGGAAGGAGCCGATCGTCGAGACGGTGTTCAGGGCGGTGAATCCGTCGGCAGCCAGATAGTCGGCATAGCGTCGCGGCATTCCCTCGACGCCCAGCCAGTGCTGGACGAGGAACGTGATGTGGAACCCGGCGAAGAGGGTCCAGAAATGGACCTTCCCGATGCGCTCGTCGAGCATCCTGCCCGTGAACTTCGGCCACCAGAAGTAGAAGCCGGCGAACATGGCGAACACCACGGTGCCGAAGACGGTGTAGTGGAAGTGCGCCACGACGAAGTACGAGTCGGAGACGTGGAAGTCCAGGGGCGGGGCCGCGAGCAGGACGCCCGTCAGCCCGCCGAAGAGGAAGGTGACGAGGAAGCCCATGGCCCACAGCATGGGCGTCTCGAAGGACAGGGACCCCTTCCACATCGTTCCGATCCAGTTGAAGAACTTCACGCCCGTGGGGACGGCGATCAGGAACGACATGAACGAGAAGAAGGGCAGGAGGACTCCGCCGGTGACGTACATGTGGTGCGCCCAGACGGTCACCGAGAGCCCGGCGATCGCGATCGTGGCCCCGACGAGGCCCATGAAGCCGAAGACCGGTTTCCTGCTGAAGACGGGCAGGATCTCGGTGATGATGCCGAAGAACGGCAGAGCGATGATGTACACCTCGGGGTGACCGAAGAACCAGAAGAGGTGCTGCCACAGAAGCGGTCCCCCGTTGGCGGGGTCGTAGATGTGCGCGCCGAACTTCCGGTCCGCCTCCAGGGCCAGGAGCGCCGCCGCCAGCGTCGGGAAGGCGATGAGGACCAGGACCGCGGTGAGCAGGACGTTCCACGTGAAGATCGGCATGCGGAACATCGTCATGCCCGGGGCGCGCATGCAGATGATGGTCGTGATGAAGTTGACCGAGCCGAGGATGGTCCCGAAGCCCGACAGGGCCAGGCCCATGATCCACAGGTCGCCGCCCACGCCGGGCGACCGCAGCGCGCTGGACAGGGGTGCGTAACCGGTCCATCCCCAGTGGGCGGAGCCGGACGGCGTGAGGAATCCCGACAGGACGATGAGGGACCCCAGGAGATAGAGCCAGTACGCGAACATGTTCAGCCGGGGGAAGGCCACGTCCGGTGCGCCGATCTGCAACGGCATGATCCAGTTGGCGAATCCCGCGAACAAAGGGGTGGCGAAGACCAGGAGCATGATGGTGCCGTGCGCGGTGAAAGCCTGGTTGAACTGTTCGTTGGAGAGGAACTGCAGTCCCGGACGGGCGAGTTCGGCGCGCATGACGAGGGCGAAGGCGCCGCCGACGAGGAAGAACACGAACGACGTCGCCAGGTAGAGGGTTCCGATCTTCTTGTGGTCGGTAGTGGTCAACCACTCCACCACCGCGCTGCCGGCGCCCGCCGCCCCCGGGCGCCCTGTGGCCGGGTCGGCCACCTGCACTTCCGCCACCGTCGCCTCCGTGGGTCCGATCGAGCGGCCTCGGCCGTGTACCGGCCGCGCCACCCTGTGCTGTGCTGAGCTGTGCCGCGCCGCCCTGTGCCACGCTGCGCCGCGCGGGCCAATCAAGCACCGCGGCATCTATGGGCCGTCTATCGACCGTGAAGAGCTCCAAGGGAACGGCTCATTGCGCTCGCCCTCCCCTGCAGGCGAAGATTTTTATGGACTACATGGTCCTTTAGTCGGTATCGAACCACGCGCGGAGTCACCCATCCGGAGCACACCGTGTCGCACCGTCCCGGGCCTTCAGCACCTCGACGATGGCCGCCGGACGGCCGCTAGCGCGCCGATCGGGACGCGGGGGTCCGAATCCGACTCAGCGGACGTCGTCCTCCGCGTCCGCGGCGGGACCCTCGGAGCCGGTCGCGTACGCCCTGACGTGCGTGATCGCCATGTCGAGCGCGATCCTCATCGGCTGTACGTCCTTGGCCGTCTGGGCCAGCAGGTACCCGCCCTGGAGCGCGGCCATGAGGCCCGTGGCGAGCGCCTCAGGGTCCGCGTCCTGCCGCAGCACGCCCGTGTCCCGCATCCTGAGCAGACCGTCCGCGAGCAGACTCTCCCAGGCGCTGAAATGCAGGGCGAGGGCCTCGCGGGCATCCTCGTCACGGTCGGCCAGCTCGCTCGCGAGGGAGCCCAGCGGGCACCCGTAGGCACCGTTGTGCAGGGCATTGCGCTCGACGAGGGCGTCCCGCCAGCGCTCCAGGCCACGCAGGGAGCTGAGACGCTGCAGGTGCCGTTGCTGCCGTTCGAGCAGCTCGGCCGCCTGCATCGCGACGACGTCACGCACCAGCGCTTCCTTGTCCGGGTAGTGGCGATACAGCTGCGACTTGCTCGTCCCGCTGGCCGCCCTGACATCGTCCAGGGTGGTCACGGCGACACCCCTGACGTGCATCATGTCGGCGGCCGCCCGCAGGATGCGCTCACGGGTCGCCCGTCCGCGCTCCGTCAGCCGGGCCCCGTTCTCCTCGCGCGCTTCTTCCGCCACGTCGGCCAGATTACCGTCGCGCAGACTAGCAGGACCTAGAGTGGACCTCAAGGTCCTATTTTCGGGTCTCGATCCTGTGTGGCGGGCCGGGCGGTCGGACGGCCCTCGCAGACGGCCTGTCCCCGCCCTGCGCGGGCGACGGCCTCGTAGACGCGGCGTAGATGGGCGCGAGGCGTCCGTCCGGTACGCAGGAGGAACGGCGCGGCCCGGCCGAAGGGGAGCCCGCCTCCTCGCACCACGACACCGCATGGAGCAGCCATGATCCTCGTCACCGCCTACAGACACCTGGCCGCAGCGGACCCCGTCCTGAAGCAGCTGGTGGGAAGCGTCGGCCGGCCCGACCCGTTCACCTGGCGGGAGCACGGGTACCCCACGTCGTCGAACTTCGCCGCGATGGCCCTCCACATCGTCGGCCAGCAGATCTCCACCGCAGCCGCGCTCACGATCTTCGGGCGGATCTCGGCGGCGATGGGCGGCGACCTCACCCCGGCCGGACTGCTCGCCCTCCCCGAGGACCGGCTGCGCGCCTGCGGGCTGTCCCGGGCCAAGGCGTCCTCCCTCCAGGACCTCGCCCGGCGGCAGGCGGAGGGTGTCATCGACCTGGAGCACATGGACGGCACCGACGACGCCACCGCGCTCGCCGCCCTCACCGCCGTGCGGGGCATCGGCCTGTGGTCCGCGCAGATGTTCCTCGTCCATCAGCTCAAGCGTCCGGACATCCTGCCCGCGGGCGACATCGGCATCCGCCGGGCGATCCAGCACGCCTGGCAGCTCGACTCCGTCCCCGGGATCGAGGAGACTCGGCTCCGTGCGCTTCCCTGGGCCCCCTACCGCACGTACGCAGCGGCCCTGTTGTGGACCGCGCTCTCCTCACCCGCGCGCTCAGGGGAGCGGCCCGGCGGCGACGCGCGCGCCGACACCCCGCAGTCGGCCCGGTGAGCCGGGCACGCCTCCCCCGCCCTCCTGCCTCCTGCCTCCTACTCCTGCTTCCCCAGCTCGCCCAGCTCCACCAACTTCCCCAGCGCCCCGGCGCCCCAGCTCCCCAGCTCCCCCAGACGGTGTCATGAACCTTCCGCCCAATGTCCCCGCGCTGTCCGGCCAGTCGAAATGCGACGACGCCGCTCGCTCCCCGCTGCGCGCCTTCCTGCACACCGAGGCAGCCAGTGCCGTCGTCCTCCTGGCGGCCGCTGTCGCCGCCCTGGCCTGGGCGAACGCCGCCCCCGCGTCCTACGCCTCGTTCTGGAGCGCACCCATCGCCGTCGAGGCCGGCTCGCACCGCGCCTCGCTGTCGCTGCACGAGCTCGTCAACAACGGCCTCATGACGGTGTTCTTCTTCGTCGTCGGCCTGGAGGCCCGCCGCGAGTTCGACATGGGCGAGCTGCGGGAGCGCAAACGCCTCGCCCTCCCGCTCGCCGCCGGGGTGAGCGGAATGCTCGTACCGATCACGATCTACCTCGCCCTCAACGCCGGGCACCCGTCGGCGCACGGCTGGGGGGCGGCGATGTCCACGGACACCGCCTTCGCCCTCGGCATGCTCGCGACGTTCGGCGCCCGCATGCCGGCCGGCCTGCGGGTCTTCATCCTGACCATCGCGGTCGTCGACGACCTGCTGGCCCTGGCCGTCATCGCGAGCGCCTACAGCAGCGACGTCAGGGCCGCGCCGCTGCTGTCGGCGGTAGGCCTGTTCGGCGCGGTCCTGCTCGCACGCGCCCTCGGGGTACGGCGGGGGGCGGTGTACGCACTGCTCGCCCTCGCCGCATGGGTCGCACTGGCCCGCTCGGGGGTGGACCCGGTCATCATCGGGCTCGCGATGGGCCTGCTCACCTACGCGGGCCCCGCCTCGCGCGGGGACCTGGAGCGCACCAGCGGGCTCTTCCGCCTCTTCCGCGAGCAGCCCACGCCCGAGGCCGCGCGCGTGGTGCGCGAAGGGCTCGCCTCGGCCCTCTCGCCCAACGAGCGCATGCAGCGGCTCTTCCACCCCTGGGCCAGTTACGTGGTGGTGCCCTTGTTCTCCCTGGCGAACGCGGGAATCGTCGTCGACTCCGGCCTGCTGTCCCGGGCGGTCACGTCCCCGGTCACCCTCGGCATCTTCTTCGCCTACGTGATCGGCAAGCCCCTCGGCATCCTGGGTGCGTCGGCCGCGACGACGGGCCTGAGCCGCGGGAGCGTCCGGCCGCCGGCCGGCTGGGGGGCGGTCGCCTCCGGCGCCGCTCTGGCCGGTGTCGGCTTCACCGTCTCGCTGCTCATCGCCTCACGCGCCTTCGGCGGCGCGGAACTCGACGAGGCCAAGGCCGGGGTGCTGGCCGCGGTCGTCGTCTCGTTCGCCCTGAGCTGGATCATCAACGCGGGCGTCGACCTGCTGCCGCACCAGGCGCGGCTTCGCGCGCGCATCGGCAGGGCCGAGGCCATCGTGGACCTGGCCGTGCCGGTCGACCCGGCACGCGACCACGTACGGGGCTCCGCGTCGGCGGCCGTGACCGTCGTCGAGTACGGCGACTACGAGTGCCACTACTGCGGCCTGGCCGAGCCGGTGATCCGGAAGCTGCTCAGCGGCCCCGACGACATCCGCTACGTGTGGCGCCACCTCCCCCTCGCCGACATCCACCCGCACGCGCGGCTCGCCGCCGAGGCGGCGGAGGCCGCCGCGCGCCAGGGACGCTACTGGGAGATGCACGACCTGCTCCTCACCCACCAAGGCAGCCTCACACTCGCCGACGTGTCCGCCCACGCCGCGGCGATCGGGCTGGACGTGGACCGCTTCCGGGCGGACGTGCGGGCCATGACCGGTGCCGGGCACGTCGCCGAGGACGTGGAGAGCGCCGACCTCAGCGGCGTCGCGGGAACGCCCACGTTCTTCATCAACGGCCGCCGCCATCACGGCTCCTACGACATCGCGAGCCTGACGGCGGCCGTGCGCGCGGCACGCGAGCGGGCCGACGTGGCGCGGGACCGCCGCCGCGGGCGTCTGCGGAGCTCGCGCTGAGCGCCGCGGTCCGAAGCAGCCCCACGGCTCCCGGACGGGACGGGTGGCGGCAGGTGCACGGTCGTCGCGACCGGCGGTCCGCTGCGGCAGCCGGACCGGGGAGGCAGCCGGACCGGGGGGCAGTCAAACGGGGGACAGCCGGACGGGATGGGAGCCGGACGGGATGGCAGCCGGACCGGCGCGACAGGCCGCCCCCGTGCGACGGGTGGACCGGACGGGGCGCGTCAGGCGGCGCGGGACGCGAGTGCCCGGCGCGGGGCGTCGGCGACGGGCGGTTCACCCCGGGGCCGGCGCTCGGCGGCGAGGAGGGCGCTGCCTTCGGGCGCGTACGCGGCGAGCAGGGAGCGGAGCCGCTTGCGGCCCCGGTGGATCCGGGACATGACCGTGCCGATCGGCGTGGCCATGCGGTCCGCGACCTCCCGGTAGCTGAGACCTTCGACGTCCGCGAGATAGACGGCCGCACGCTGGGGCGGGGGCACCTCCCGCAGCGCTGTCATCAGCTCCTGGACGGTCAGGCGGTCGATGACGGCGGCCTCCGGGGAGCGCAGCGACGGGTGGCCGTGCTCGCCCTGCAGTGCCAGTTGCTCACCGACGTCCTCCATCGGGCACTGCTGTGGCCGGCCCTTCCCCCTGCGGTAGGCGTCGATGTAGTGGTTGCGGAGTATCCGCCGGGTCCATGCGCCGAAACTCGTGCCGGGTCGGAAATGGTCGAACGACACGTACGCCCGCGCGAGTGTCTCCTGGACGAGGTCTTCCGCGTCGGCCGGGTTGCGGGTCAGGCCGCGGGCGGTGGCGAGAAGGGAGGATCGGTGCGCCATGGCCTCGCGCTCGAACCGGGTTCGTCGCTGGGCCGGGCTCTCGTGGCCGCCGTCGGCCGCGCGTCCCGCCGGTGTCGGAGTCGGAATCACTGGTCGCTGCCTCCCTGTGTCCGGACGGCCGTGCACGCGAGCTTGCCGGTGCGGATCGCGGGTGACGGCCGCCATTGGTGTGTTGGCGGCGTCTGGGCCCTTCGTCTTACGCCGGCGGCCGAGTGCGCGGCGTCCCGTCGGCCGCAGGCCCTCAGCCCGCGGGCCGACGGCACGGCGCTTGCCCCGCCGCATGCCGGGCCCCGCGGCTCGCACGAGCGCGCCTCCTCGACCGGCACCCCGCAACCACCGGACCTCGCCGAACCCTCACACTGGCGGGCGGCGGCAACCGAGAGCTCGGCCCGGCGCAACCGATGCGGAATCGGGTGCAACCCGTCCGCGGGCCCGGGCGTGAGCAACGGGTGAGAGGGCACAGGCAAAGCCCTCGCCCGAGAGCACCGAAGGGGGGCTCGTGCGCGACCCAGACGACTTCGACGCCTTCTACACCGGCAGCGTGCGGCGGCTGACCGGCCAGATGTACGCCATGACCGGGAGCCGCAGCGAAGCGGAGGACCTCGTCCAGGAGGCCTTCGCCCGTGCCTGGCAGAACTGGGGAAAGGTGTCCGGATACGACGACCCCGAGGCGTGGGTGCGCACCGTGGCCCACCGCCTGCGCGTGAGCGTGTGGCGCAAGGCGGTCAACCGGCTCGCCGCCCACCGGCGCCGCGGCCCGGACGAGGACGTCCCGGCCGTCGGCGTCGACTACGTGGCCATCATGTCCGCGCTACGCCGCATCCCCGCCGCGCAACGCCGGGCGATCGTCCTGCACCATCTCGTCGGCCTGACCGTCGACGAGATCGCGCACGAGACGGGGGCCCGGCCCGGCACCGTCAAGGCCTGGCTCTCACGCGGCCGGCGCGCCATGGCCCCGTACCTGACCGAGACGGGCGGGGACACCGGTCGCGCCGGTGCGGCCGAACCCGGGACGTCCGGCGGCGCGAATCCCGCACTGCCGGTCGCGGGCCGGCACACGGCCGCCGTCCGCAACGGCGCTTTCGGCTCGACCGACAAGGAGGTGCCCCACCGTGACTGAGGAATTCGACACCGTCCTCAAGGCCGGTGACGCCGAGTTCGCCGCGCGGATCACACCCCGCAGCGCCGAGGCGGTCCGTGCCCGCGGCGACCGGCTGCTGCGCCGCCGCCGGATCGCCACCGTCGCGGCGGCCGTGGCCGTGGTGGCCGCGGTCGGAGGCGGTGTGCTCACCGTCGTGGGGCCCTCCCGCGGCACCGCCCCGCCTGCCTCGGCCACCACGGACGCCACGACGGCGGCCCCGTCGCGGACTCCCGGCCCGACGCGAGGCGCCACCCAGGTCCCGCCGAGCGCGCCGGCCACCACTCCCCCGAGTACGGCTGCCGCCTCTTGCCGGTCCCTCGTGGTGCCGCAGTCGGTGAAGGACGCCGTGACGCAGGCCTACCGCCGTTCGCAGCAGGGTCTGCAGCACATCACCCCGGCCAAGGGCAGCTTCTACTACGGCACCTGCGGCGACACCGCGTACGCGGCCAGCCGGTTCGACCCCACCGCGGGCGCCGTGCTGGGCGAACAGGTCCAGCTCCAGGACGAGGGCGGCCAGGAGAAGTACTTCACCAAGGCCCCGGACGGCCAGTGGACCTACGTGGCCACGGACGGATTCCCGCGTGACCCGCGCGGCTGCGCCGCCATCCCGCAGATCCCCTCCGACCTGGCCCGCGCCTGGGCCGACTGCAAGTAGAACCGCGCGACCGGTGGGGGGTGCCGTGCCTCGGCACCCCCCACCGGCGCGTGCGTCGAACCCCACGCGCGCACATCGGCCCCCTCGCGGACACACCGCGCCCGGCGCCCCTCGGGTGTCCCAAGTCCGTCCCAGCAGCGGTCAGTCGTCGCAGGTCACGGGTGGTCCTCCATCCCGTCGTCCCAATCGGGGAGCGAGGGTGTCCAGGGCGGCACGCCCCCTGCCAGCATGGCCCGCGCCGGGATCTCCCGGCCAACTCACAAGAGGGGAACACCAGATGGGACAGAGGACGCTTCTGCGGGGTCTGACCCTCGCCGTGGCGGCGGTCCTGCCCCTGTGCGGGCCCGCGGTGGGGCAGGCGGCGGAGTCCGCGGCCACCGCGGTCGCGGTCTGCGGGCACACGAGCGCACAGCCGACCCTGCAACGGGGATCCACGGGGGACGCGGCGATCGAGGCGCAGTGCGAGCTCAACCTGGCGACCAAGCCGAGCCGTTACACGCCCATCGCGGCCGACGGCTCCTTCGGGCCCGGGACGGAGACCCGGGTCGAGGAGTTCCAGCGGTGCGCCGGGCTGGCCGTGGACGGTGTGCTCGGACCGAAGACCTGGGCGGCGCTGAACTCCTGGGCCGGACAACCTCACACCTGCGCCACCCAGGGCACGTCGAGTACGGCGCAGTCGTCCGTGTGCGGTCACGCGGACACGCGCCCGACGCTGCGTCAGGGAGCGACAGGGGCCGAGGTCATGGAGGCTCAGTGCCGTCTCAACCTGGCCATGGAGCCGTTCCACTACCCGCCGCTGGCCATCGACGGCAACTTCGGCGGCGGGACTCAGTCGCGGGTCATCGAGCTCCAGCACTGCGCCGGCCTCAGTGCCGACGGCGTGGTGGGCCCCAACACCTGGGCCGCATTGACGGACTGGTCCGGCCGTGACACCTACTGCACGCCGCGGCGACCCGCCGGCTACCCGATCGACGGCCTGGACACGGCCAAGTACCAGCACCCCGGCGGGGCGCCGATCGACTGGAAGGCCGTACGGGCGTCGGGGGTCGAGTTCGCGACGGTCAAGGCGACCCGGGGCACGAACGTCACCGACCCGTACCTCACCTCCGACCTCCAGGGGGCCAGGGCCGCGGGACTGGCCGTCGCGCCCTACCACTTCTACACCGGCAGTTCGCCCGACACGGGGGCCGCACAGGCCGACCGGTTCATCGCCGCCGTGCGCGCCACCGGCTACACCGGCCGGCGTGCGGGCGACCTGCCGCCGGTCTTCGACCTGGAACGCATGGACGACGGCAGCGGACGCTGCCCCACCTACGGCACGGTGGGCGACGCCAAGGCGTGGCTCGACCGGGTGGAGGCGGCCTTCGGCCGCACGCCCGTCATCTACACCCAGAAGTCCTTCCTCGACGACTGCATGGGGTCGACCACGGCCTTCGCCCGGTATCCGTTGCAACTCGCCGACTACCGCCGGTCGATCACCCAGCCGCCCGTGCCCGCCGGCTCGACGACCTGGGCCATGTGGCAGTACACCGACGCCGCGCTGTTCCCGGGCATCCAGGCGCCGGCGACCGCGGACGTGTTCAACGGCACCCAGGCCGATCTGGACCGGCTCGCCAACCGCTGATCCCGGCCGGAAGAGGAGAACCCGCATGACCACCCGGTTCGCTCGGGCGTTGCCCGTCGCACTGCTCATCGCCCTGGGCCTCACCGTTCCGACGGCCGCCTCCGCCTCGGCCGCCACCGCCTCCGCGGCGACCACCTGCTACGGCGGTGCGGTCACCGTGCACTACGGAGACGCGCTCGAGTTCGGCCCCTACTGGACCACGGCCCGCTGTGCCGACATCAACATGCGCGTCATCGGCGGAACCGCCGCCTACGTCAACGCCTGTGTGAAGTTCGCGAAGTACGGCACCTGCAACCGCTGGACCAAGGTCGGCCGCAGCTGGACGACCATCGCCACCGACGTCCTGGACGGCAGCAAGTTCACGGTGCCCGCCGGCGTACCCCTGGAGGGCGACGACGCCGTCCTGCAGATCGCCTTCTGATCCCTCACCCACGCACGATCCGACGCAGAATCAACGGAGACCCCCATGATCCGGCACAGAACGTTCGCAGCGGCCCTGTTCACCGCGGCCGCACTGCTCGGAGCGGGCGTCGCACCCGCTTCGGCCCAGTCCTCGGCCGCGGCCGTCAGCTGCTACGGCGGCGCCAGGCAGCTGACGTACCACTACTCCCCGGCCGCCGTGGAGTACGGCACGTACACCACGTCCTCACGGTGCAACGACATCAACCTGCGGCTGATCACGGACGAGCCGGGTGTGTACCTGGACGCCTGCGTGGTGTTCGTCGACCACACCACCAAGTGCAACAACGGCGACGCGTACACCACGCACGGCACGGAGTGGGGAACCATCGCCACCAACGTCAAGGACGGCACCCACTTCGTCGTGCGCGTGCACGCCTACGACACCGACGCACAGAACGTCACCTTCCAGATCGCCTACTGACGCGCCCCCCAGCACCGTTCCCGAAAGGACGACCATGGCTTCCTCCTTCCGTCCCCTCAACCGCCGCGCCATGCTCCGCGGCACGCTGGCCGCCGGCGCCGGCGTCGCCTTCGGCCAGCTGCTGTTCTCCGGCACCGCACAGGCCTACGCGTGGTCGCGCACCCTGCAGCAGGGCGCAAACGGAGCCGACGTGACCGAGCTGCAGATCAGAGTCGCCGGCTGGGCCGCGGACAGCCCCTCCCACAGCCGCGTCAGCATCGACGGCGACTTCGGCCCCGGCACGGCGGCGGCCGTCCGCCGGTTCCAGGCGGCGTACGGCCTCAGTGTCGACGCCGTCGTCGGACCCAACACCCAGGCCAAGCTCAACTCCCTGGAGCAGTCGGACGGTTCCACGCTCCACTTCAACTGGAGCGAGTTCGAGGACCGGGTGAGCGGCACCTTCAGCGGCGGCAAGCTGAGCGCGTCGCAGGTGAAGGAGAACGTACGCCGCTGCATGTACAAGCTGGAGGCCGTGCGCAAGAAACTGGGCGACAAGCCGATCACGGTCAACTCCGGCTTCCGCAGCATCGCGCACAACGCCGACATCGGCGGCGCCAGCGACAGCATGCACCTGTACGGCACCGCGGCCGACCTCGACGTACCCGGCGTGTCCAACAAGACCGTCTACCAGAAGGCAGAAACCTCCGGGTTCTCCGGACTGGAGACGTACAACACCGACCACCAGCACGTCGACAGCAGGGCCGACCTCGGGCGTGCCTGGTGGTGGGAGAACGGCACGGTCTGACACCGGCCGGGACGTCCGCAGCCTCGGGTGCCGTCGTGACGGTACCCGAGGCTCCCGGCTTCTCAGCCTTTCGGCGTGTTCTTCAGCGCCGCCTCGCACGAGGGCCAGTCGTGGAAGTCGTGCCGGACGCTCCACAGCCGGTGCGCCGCCTGGATGTTCCACTCCGGGTCGAACGCCCGCAGCGGTGTTCCGTGGAGATCCAGCAGGCGGGCGTCGGAGATCTGGAACACACCCCAGTTGCGGCTGCCGTTGGTGTTGGGCAGCACCCACAGCGGGTCGAGGAACGACGCACAGCGGGCGATCGCCACGGCGGTACCGGGGTCCTCGACGAACACCTCGCGGATCCGCCGCGCCACCTTCGCCGGCGACCAGGTCGCCATGCTCACCTTCCTCGCGTAGAGCGCCTTCCGGGTGGCCTCGTCGACCACGCCCCGGGCCGTCACACCCGCCAGCACCTGGAACGCGGTCACTCTGCGCAGCGTCTCCGGCCCGAAGTCCCCGTCCACGGCCAACCTGCCCTTCGCGCGCACCAGCAGGCTCTGGACCTCGCGCACGCACGCGTCGTGCTGTCCCATGCTCACCGTCGCGCACGCCGGGGAGTCCAGCACCTTCTCGCCGGCCGCCGCAGAGGCATCTGCCGGGTGCCCGGGGGGCAGCCACACGAAGCCGGCCACCAGCAGCACCGCGACCACGGCTGCCAGGACCGCCAACCGCGAGGAGAGCCGTCCCGGGAGCCGGGACCGTAACGGCACCGGGCCGCGGCCGGACGCCGGCTCCGGCAGGGTGTCGTCCCGCGGTCCCGGGGCCGGCTGCACGGGCGCGGCAGGTGCGCCCTGCGCAACGGGTACCTCGCGCACCGGCCGTGGCCGCGGGGTCTCCTCGTCCGGCACGGCCGTTGCGTCCCGGTCGCTGTCGGCCAGCGCCCACAGCCGGTGCAGTTCGCGCAGCTCGTCCGAACTGGCGCCGCACACCTTGGCGAAGGCGTGCACCACCCGGTAGTCCCCCGGAACGCTGCGACCGGAGCAGTACCGATGCAGGCTGGAACCACTGACACCGGTCTCCTTGCCGAGGCGGTCGTAACCCCGGCCGCTGCGGTCCTTCAGCATGCGAAGGTGGGCGGCGAATTTCTCGGTACGCGCAGAGGCAGCCACAGGTCCCCCCTTGATCAAACCCCTACTGACGGGTAGAAGCTACACCGCGAACCAGCGCCGGAGTGCTCTTTCACCGGGGGACACGACCACCAACGGGCCTACGCGCAGGGCCATTTGAGGACGAGGCCGGAGCAAGTGGCCCGGTGTCGGCGCGGCGGCGCCGGGCGCGGGCCGTCAGCGCTTCTCCTTGCCCGGCAGGGAGGTGGGGCCTCCGTCCAGGCCGACGGACAGGTTGGTGGCGGTGACGTCGACCGTCGTGGCCTTCAGGCCCAAGGGGTAGGCGGCGTCGGTCCGTTGTGTCAGCCCGGCCTGGATGCGGTCGACGAGCCGGGCGGGCGCGGCCCTGCCGAGGATCTCCGCACTGTCCAGGTGCAGGGCCACGCGCCCGTCCTGGAGCCGGGGTTGCACGGTCACCCGCCCGAGCCCGCCCTCGCCGAGTTCGAGGGTGATGGTGTCGGCCTCGTCGTCGAAGCGGACGGCCGTGACCGGGAGCCGGCTGTCCCGGTCGCTGGTCATGGACTGCAGCGAGGTGGCGGGGATCTCGACGTCGGCGTGGGTGCGGGCGACCGTTGCCGAGCGTTCGCCCGCCAGGCGAACGTCGGTCAGGCGGGCATGGACGGAGACGTCAGGGATACGCCCCAGGGTGGCGTGGTCGTTGCCGATGGCCACCGAGTCGAGATGCCGGTGGAGCAGCTCGACCACGGCCGACCCGCCGTCGACGTCCACCTCGCTGCCCTTGCCCAGGGCCCGGTCGGCCGCCGCGGCCAGGCGGCTGTGCAGCAGCGTGCGGGCGGCGAGCTCCGTGACGCCGGCGGCGAGCAGCACGACGGCGAGGGCGACGGCGGTCACGGACGCGGCCCGGTGCCGCCGGAGCGCGGAGGGAATCATCGCGACTCTCCCCGGGTGGCCGGGACCGCGGCGGCTGTCTTCCCTTCCGGGGCCTCAACTCCCCCTTCCGGCGGCGGGCCTTCGGGATCCAGGTGCGGCAGGAGACGGTCCAGCGTGCGCGGCAGCCACCAGTTGGCCTTCCCGAGCAGGTACATGGTGGAGGGCACGAGGATCAGCCGGACGAGGGTGGCGTCGATGATGACGCTGACGCCGAGGCCCAGCGCCAACATCTTGATCACGACGTTGGTGGAGAGCAGGAAGGCCAGGAAGACGCTGGTCATGATGAGCGCGGCGCAGGTGATGACGCGGGCGGTGCCGGCCAGTCCGGTCGCGACGCTGAGATGGTTGTCCCGGGTGTGCAGCCATGCCTCGCGGATGCGCGAGAGGAGGAAGACCTCGTAGTCCATGGACAGCCCGAAGACGATGGCGAACATCATCATCGGCACGTACGACTCCACCGGTACGGGTTCGCCGACGCCCAACAGGGCGCTGCCCCAGCCCCATTGGAAGACCGCGACGACGACGCCGTAGGCGGCGCCGATCGACAGCAGGTTCAGCAGGGCCGCCTTGAAGGCGACCAGCAGGCTGCGGAAGACGGTGAGCAGGAGGAGGAAGGCCGCCGCGACCACCACCGCGACGATCAGCGGCAGACGGTCGACGACGACGTCACGGAAGGTGAGCTGGGCGGCGGTGACGCCGGTGACGTAGCCGTGTGCGCCCCCGTCCGCGAGGGCGCCGGGAAGAGTGTCGTCCTGCAGGCGGTGCATCAGGTCGGAGGTGGCCTGCTCCTGAGGACCGGTGTCCGGGGTGACGGTGGTGATCAGCAGGGCGTGGTCGCCGCTGGTCACGGGTGTGGTCACCTGGGCGACGCCGGGTGTCGCGGCCAGCGCGTCGTGCAACGTCCCGGACAGCGCGGTGGTGTCGCCGTGCGTGTCGCGCAGGTCGGCGACGATCGTGAACTGACCGTTGGCGCCCGCTCCGAATCCGTCCGCGACGAGGTCGTAGGCGCGTCGGTCGGTGTAGTCGGTGGGGTCGGCGCCGTTGTCGACGTGTCCGAGGCGCATGGAGGCGGCGGGGACGGCCAGTACGGCCAAGACGAGGGTGCCGACCGCGAGGAACACCCAGGGACGGCGGCCCACGACCGCGGCCCAGCGGTGCCAGGTGTCGGCGGTACCGCTCGGTTCGTCGACCGGGGTGCGCACCCGCCAGCGGTCGATGCCACGGCCGGCGACACCGAGGAAGGCGGGGGTGAGCGTGAGGGCGGCGACGGCGGCGGCCAGGACGGTCAGGCCGGCCGCGAGACCCAGGGTGCCGATGAAGGTCACCCCCGAGGCGTACAGGCCCCCCAGGGCGAGGGCGACGGTGGCCGCGGCGACGATGACGGCGCGGCCGCTGGTGGCCACGGCCCGGCCCGCCGCCTCGGCGGGGTCGTCGAGGGTGTGCAGGAGACGGCGGTGCCGCGTGCTCAGGAACAGTGCGTAGTCGATGCCCACCCCCAGGCCCATCATGGTGGCCAGCGTGGGTGCGGCGTTGCCGAACGTGAACACCGCGGCCAGCAGGCCGAGCAGGGAGATACCGGCGAGCAGTCCGACCACGGCGGTGAGCAGCGGAAAGGCGGCGGCGGCCAGACTGCCGAAGCCGGCCAGCAACACGACCACGGCGGTGGCGAGGCCGATCACCTCGGACAGCCGGTCCGCGGCCTTCGGGCGCGCCGACTGCCCCAGGGGACCGCCGTATTCGACCTCCACGTGGTCGGCGCGCAGGCCGTGCACCGCCTCGTCGACTCCGTCGAGGTAGGCGGCCCCCAAGCGCGCGGGGTTCTCGGTGAAGCGGGCCGTCATGATGCCGGTGGCGCCATCGGCGGAGACCGCGCCGGGCGTCTGCAGCGGGTCGGCCACGGCGATCACCCCGGGCAGCTTCCTCAGCTCGCGCACCGCGGTGGCGACGGCGTCCCGATGGGCGGTGAGCGCGCCGCTGCCGGTGTGCAGCACGATCTGGGAGGCGGTGCCGCGTACGTCGGTGGATCCGTGCGAGTCCAGCAGGTCGGCACCGGCCTGCACGGAGGTGCCCGGCAGCGAGAAGTCGTCGTCGTAGGTGCCGCCCCAGGTGCGGTCGGCGGCCAGCACGGCGAGCAGCAGCATCAGCCAGCCGGCGATCACCCACCACGGCCGTCGTGCGCACCAGCGGCCGAGCCGGTGCAGGCGGCCGACGCCTGCGGAGACTGTGGCGTGGTCGGGGTGGTCGGGGTGGTCGGGGTTTCGGGGCGTTGCGGAGGCGTGGGGCATGCATCGTTCCTGGTCAGGCCCTTGCCGGACCCTGTGCGGATCCTTGCTGGGCGGGGCGGTGTGCCGGGGGCCGACCTGGGGTGGTGCCCCACGGCGTCGTGGTGCGGAGCGCGGGTGAGGGTGGATCGCGGCGTCAGGGCGCGGCGCCGTGCGCCCGGGCCCGGCGCCGGACCTGCCGTCCGTGTCCGCCGGAGAGCGCCTCGGCCCGGATAGCCGCCCGCCGGACGACCCGGTCGTACCCGTTCAGGACACCCAACGTCCTGATGTCGTAGGTGTGTTGAGCGGGTGGAGCCGTGAAGCGGCATGGTGAGTTCCCGGCCGCGAGGCGTATCCGTGCGCCGTAGGCACCCTTCAGCGCGTCCTGCCGGATCCGCGCCGCCGCCCTCTGCCGCTGCGTCGGCCGCAGGGCGACCAGCTCGCCCAGGTCGGCGCGGAGGGCCGTCGGCAGGCGGCCGGGCAGGTACCGGGCGCCGGGCGGGCACCAAGGACCGGGCAGAGACCAAGGACCGGGCAGGTCCCGGGCGCCGGTGGTGGCGAGACAGACGCTGCGGACACCGGCCGGGCCCGCCGAGCCGCTCACCTCGGCCGTGCCGGCAGGTCTGAACGACGACGCCGTCCAGACGAGCGCGGTCACGGCGGCGGTGGCGACGGCGGGTGCGACGACATGCCTCCGTCCTGCCAGGACGGTACGGACGCGGATCACGGTGTTCTCCCCTTGCTCGACGGCGGCCTCAGCCTGGCCGGGGCATGCGAGCGGAACGTTCGGCGCATGTTCGGGGCGTGTAAGGGCTGGTCGTGAGCGGGCCCGCGCCCCGCCCGGCTGGTTAGCATCGGAGGCCGGGCCGGAAGAGAGAGGCACATGCCGGAGAGCAAAGGGCTCGTCCTGGTGGTCGAGGACGAGCGGAACATCGCCGACCTGCAGCGGCGCTATCTGAGCCGGGAAGGCTTCGGCGTCCATGTCGAGACCGAGGGCCATGCCGGGCTGGCCGCGGCCCGCCGGCTGCGCCCGGCGGCGATCGTGCTGGACATCGCGCTGCCCGGCATGGACGGCATGGAGATCTGCCGCCGGCTGCGCGAGGAGGGCGACTGGACGCCCGTGCTGTTCGTGACCGCCCGGGACGAGGTCACCGACCGCATCCTGGGCCTGGAACTGGGGGGCGACGACTACCTCACCAAGCCCTTCTCGCCGCAGGAGCTCGTCGCCCGCGTCAGGAGTCTGCTGCGGCGCGCCGCCGGCCCGGACCGGGACCCGGTGCGCCGGGTCGGGCACCTGGTGCTCGACACCGGCCGTCGCACCCTGCACGTCGACGACCGGCCGGTGGAGCTGACGACGACCGAGTTCAACCTGCTCGCCTTCCTGATGCAGCACCCCGGTCAGGTGTTCACACGCGAACAGCTGCTCGCGCAGGTGTGGGGCTACGCCGGCTACCGGGACACCCGTGTGATGGACGTCTACGTCTCCCAGCTGCGCGCCAAACTCGGCAACGCCAGTCCCCTGCGCACGGTGCGCGGAGTGGGCTACAGCGTCAGTGACGGCGGCCGGTGAGCATCGCACGCCCGCACGGCTCCCTGGCCCGCAGCATCGTCCTGCTCACCACCGCGGTGGCCGCCGTGGCCGTGCTGGTGACCGGCCTGTTCGCCTGGCGGATCATCGGCACGAACACCGAGGCCCAGGAACGCGACCAGTTGTCCCGCCAGGCGCGGGTGCTGGCCCGTACCCCTCCCCTGGCCTCGTGGATGCTGGACCGGCAGCAGCGCATTGCCGGACCCGACGACATCAGCCTCGCCCTCGTCCGGCCCTCCGGCGGGGTGGACGGGCCCGCCGCGTCCGTCCTCGACGCCGGACGCCGCACGGCGCTGCTCTCGGGCCACGCCGTGTCCGCGACGGCCCGGCTCGACGGCCACCAGGTCGTGGTGGAGGGGGTGCCCACGGCCACCGGCGGCGGGCTGGTCCTCGCCCAGCCCATGAGCGCCGTCGACCAGGCCACCGGCCGGATGCGCGGCGCGCTCGCACTGCCCCTGTTGCTGGGTCTGACCGGCGCGGTCCTCGGAGGCGCGCTCCTGGGTCGGCGCCTGGCCCGCCCGGTGGTCCTGGCAGCGCGGACCGCGCACCGGCTGTCGGCGGGTGAGCGCGGGCTGACGGTCCCGGCCGCGGGACCGGCCGAAGTGGCGGAACTGGCCGGTGCGTTGAACACCCTGGACGCGGCGCTGGCCCACAGTGAGAGCAGGCAACGCGACTTCCTGCTCTCCGTCTCCCACGAAATCCGCACCCCGCTGACCACCGCGCGCGGATACGCCGAGGCCCTCGCCGACGCGGTCATCACGGGTGACGAGGTGCCCGCGGCCGGACGCATCCTGCGCACCGAGATCGACCGACTCGAACACTTCGTCGGCGACCTGCTGGCCCTGGCCCGCCTCGAAGCCGACGACTTCCGCCTCGACATCGCCGAGGTCGACCTCGGCGACCTGGTCGGGGAGACCGTAACCGCCTGGTCAGCCCGCTGCGCCCAGCACGACGTCGACCTCCGCGTCGAGCGACCGGACCCTCCGCCCGCTCTCACCACCGACGGCATCCGCGTACGCCAGCTTCTCGACGGACTGGCCGAGAACGCCCTGCGCGTCACCCCGGCCGGAAAGCCTCTCGTCATCGCCCTGCGCGCGGAGGGTCCCGACGCTCTGCTGGAGGTGCGAGACGGCGGCCCCGGTCTCACCGAGGACGACGTGGCGGTCGCCTTCGAACGCGGAGCTCTCAGCGAGCGCTACCGCGGTGTCCGCCCCGTCGGCAGCGGCCTGGGCCTGGCCATCGCCCACCGCCTGACCACCCGCCTCGGCGGCGCCATCGCCGTACGGGGCCACGGACCCGAGGGCGGGGCCTGCTTCACCGTCCGGCTGCCGCCCTTGGCCCCTGGGCACCACACGCCCGGCGGGGGCCGGAGGAGTTGACGACAGGAGGGCTCCCGCGCGCGGGCCCTTCGGCGGGCGGCCCGCGTCGCCGCCGCTGCGACCGTGGTCGCTGCGTCCATACGGTGCCGGCGGCGACGCGGGGACGACGGACCTCAGGTCAGCGGGGCCCGGTGGTCCGGCGGGCCCCCACCGTGCCGCCGGGTGAAACGCCGGCCCGGCGGTGCCGTCGTGCGCGGAGCCCGGGCACCCGGGCGTCCGCGGCCCACCCGAGCAGCCGGCGCCCGGGGTCACCTCGGGAGCCGGGTCACGGCAGGAACCGGGTCACGGCAGGAGCCGCGTCACGGCAGGAGCCCTCCGGGCCTCGGCCGTCGCGCGTCGGCCGGGGCTCGGAGGGCGGGAGCCAGGCGCGTTCCGACAGCGGCGCCGTCCGCCGGCAGCACAGGCGGGACCACCGGAACACGCCCTGCGTCAGCAGCGCTTGGCCGTGGTGGCCTGGCCCGGCACGGGGTCGCCCGGGGCACGCAGCGTGCCGATCGCCGCGGTGCACTCCGCCACCGTGTCGGCGGGCAGGGACCAGAACTCCTGGCTGTTGGTGGCGTTCCACCAGTCCTGGCCCACGACCTCGTCACGGGCGTAGCTGTACACCCCGGTGCTGACGTCGTAGTCCTTGATCTTGCTGCGGAAGCTCTGCCACACCCAGACGTAGCCGTAGTTCGCCTTGCACCTGGGCGAGTAGAACTGCTTCACGGAGGCGACGTGCGCGCCACCGCGGTTGATGTAGGCGGTGGCTCCGATCTGATAGGCGTCCGAACAGACGCCTGCCGCCTGCGCCTTGGCGCTGAGCGGGTTGCCGGTCTCGGACGGGGTGGTCGAACGGGCGGTCAGACTGTGCTTGTTGGGCGACGGAGCCGGACCGGTGCCGGCGACCGCGGAGGCCGCCGGCAGCAGGACGCAGGCGGAAGCCGCCGCCACGACCAGGACGGATCGAGCACGCATGTGGAAGTTCCCCCACTTCTTGGTGTGTGACTCGCAGGACGGTGAAGCCGGCGCGGGCAGCGACATCTCAGGGCAGAGCGCCGTCAAGAGATGGAGAACATCACGAAGAACGCTGTCCACGTGTTTCGGTCATCAGGTCGGACCACCGGGACCGCCGGATGGTTGTGGTGCAACACACCTGTACTGAGGAAGAGTTCGATGCGCGCGACCGGCGGGCCTGCGGAACGGCAGCGGACCGGTGGTCATGCTGCGCGCCGACTTCGACGCCCTGCCCGTCGAGGAGGAGACCGGCCTGCCCTACGCGAGCACGGTGCGAGCCACCGACGCCGAGGGACGCGAAGTCCCGGTCATGCACGCCGTCTGTCTGGTGGGCGCGGCCACGCTGCCGGCCCGGACCCGCGAGAGGTGGCCCTCGGGCCGCAGCGGACCCTGCCGATGCCGCTGGTCGCCGCGAGCGAGGACGTGGGTATCTTCGGCGAAGCCGCCGACGTGCCCGCCGTCTTCTGGTTCTGGGGCGGACGCGACAGGGAAACCGCGCTGGCCGACTTCGCGTCCGGGAACGTCGACTCACTGCCGAGCAACCACTCGCCCCACTTCGCTCCGGTCGTCGAGCCCACACGGACCACCGGCATCCAGACCCTGACCCTCGCGGCCCGCACCTGGCTCACCTGACGATCACGCCCGGCCGCCCTTCGTCCGCCACAGGAAGACAACTCGCGGCAATAGCGGACCCTTGCGGCTCTCAGGGCCAAGCATTCCCAACTAGTCTTTTCTGCCCCGGTAGTTCGTCACGTCACAGGCTTCCCTAGGATGGGCGCCGACCAACACGAGCCGCGCATATCTGGGGGCGTGGCATGTCGGCGGTGTGCCCATGTGTGAGGCCGCCGGGAGGAGATCTATCCATGTTCCGTGTTCGAGGGCGGTCCGTACCGTCCGTCCCCGTCGCCGTGCTCGCCTCGGGCCTGCTGTGCGCCGGAAGTCTGGCCTTTGCCGGAACGGCCTCGGCCGACGACGGCGGAGACGCCAACGTCGCCGTTCTGGGCAACATCGTCCATGGTGGCCGCGTCAACATCCTCGACGAGTCGGGCAAGGTCGAGGAACGGCTGACCGGCGGCACGATCCGGCTGACGCTGCAGGACGGCGCCCTCGAGACCTACTGCATCGACATCCACAACCCGACGTCGAAGGGCACCAAGTACACCGAGAGCGACTGGGACCACTCGGTCCTGTCCGACAAGAAGGAGCGCCTCGGCAAGATCCGCTGGATCCTGCAGCACGCCTACCCCGTGGTGCAGCCGGCCGAGCTGGCCTCGAAGGCTGGTGTCAAGCGGCTCGACGAGGACACCGCGGCCGCCGCGACCCAGGCCGCCATCTGGCACTTCTCCGACGGCGTGAACGCGCACCCGAAGAACGGCGCCGCCGACAAGGTCACCAAGTGGCTGGAGGGCCAGGCCGAGCAGCAGGGCTCCGCCGAGGAGCCGCTGCCGTCGCTGCAGCTCACCCCGAACAGCGTGTCCGGCACCAGCGGTGACAAGGTCGGCCCGGTCACCGTCAACACCAGCGCCGACAAGGTCTCCATCGGCCTCGACGACAAGTCGAAGGCCGACGGCGTGACCGTCGTCGACGGCGACGGCAACCCCGCCACCACCGCCTCCAACGGCGACAAGCTCTTCTTCAAGGTGCCGGACGACGCCGCCAAGGGCGAGGGCACCCTCAACGCCTCGACCACCACCCGCATCGAGGTCGGCCGGGTCTTCTCCCCCGTGGACAAGAAGAGCCAGACCCTGATCCTGGCGGGCAGCACCGACGTGCCGGTCTCCGCGACCGCGACCGGCGCCTGGGCGCCGAAGGAGCACAAGGGCCCGATCCCGGCCGTCACCTTCGACAAGGACTGCACCGCGGGCGGCGTCCAGGTGACCGCCACCAACAGCGGTGACCAGGACTTCACCTTCACGCTGAACGGCGAGAGCCACACCGTCCAGCCCGGCAAGTCCGAGAAGGTCCTGGTGAAGGTCGGCGAGGACCAGGCCTACTCCATCAAGGTCGAGGGCCCGGCAGGCTTCGGCCCCTGGAAGACCGAGGGCGTCCTGGACTGCAAGACCTCCGACAACGGCGGTGGCGGCAACGGTTCCTCCGCCAGCCCGTCGCCGAACGCCCCGACCACCACGAACGACAACACCTCGGGCGGCGACCTGGCCCAGACCGGTGGCAGCAGCGCCACCCCGGTCATCGCCGGCGTCGCGGCGGCCCTGCTGATCCTCGGCGGCGGCCTGGTCTTCTTCCTCCGCAAGCGCCGCTCCACCCCGTCCGCCTGAACGGACACCCCACCCCACCCGGTGACCCGGCCTGAACCGGCCTGAACCGGGAAGCTGCCGCCGTCGGACACTCATCGAGTGCCGACGGCGGCGGCCTTTTCCCCCAAGACCTCACCGCACGCGGGACCGACGCGCCCAAAGGCCATCACCCGTGTCAGTCGAGTGTTCTGTTTGACCTGAAAGCGACTACTGAGTCACTCCCTCCACCACCAGATTCAAACGTGTAAGGAGGCGGTGGATGGGGTGGCCGGCCGCACCCTCGACGCGTGGTCACCGCCGTCGCGGCCCACTCACAACACTCATGTATCAGGGGGAACACTCACCCATGGCCCTGACCAGGCTCACGAAAGCAGTCATCGGAACCGTCACCGCGGCCACACTGGGCGTCGGCACGCTCGCCGGTGCGACCGCGGCCACCGCGGCGCCCGCCCAGCAGGCTCCCGCCCGTACCGTCAGCATCCAGGCGGTCAACAACCTCGGCCTGAACACCGCCGAGGGGAAGAGCGTGCAGTGCTACGTCCGTGACGCCGTACCTGTCGGCAAGTACAACCCCGGCACCATCGACGGCCAGCTCGGCACCAACAGCTGGAAGGCGTGGCAGCGTTTCCTCAACGACCGCGGCTACAACGCCGGCACCGTGGACGGCGTCGTCGGTCCCAACACCATCCGCGGGCTCCAGCGCTTCCTCGTCGCCATCGGCTACGACACCGGCGGCATCGACGGCGTCGCCGGAACGAAGACCAGGGCCGCGTGGAAGGCGTTCGCCAACCTCGGCGGAGGCTGGTGCTGACCGGACCCGACCGCCGTCCGGTGCGCCCGGCCCGTTCGGTCGGGGCCGGGCGTGCCAGGTGAGTCGGGCATGCGCCGTTGATCAGGTGCCCGGTGGCCTGGACCGTGTGAGGTCCAGGCCACCTTCGTCCCGTGCCGGAGGTATCACTCTGGCGGTGGTCCAAGCGCGCGTTCCGGCCGGTTCAGAGGTCCCGGGCCGGCGGCCTCACCACGCTGGAGGTTCCCCAGCACCGCCGCTCAGCGGCGCCGGTGGCTGCGGGCGCGGGCCAGGGCGAAGCCGCCGCCTCCGGCCACGATGAGGACGGCGCCCGCTCCGGCGACGTAGGGCGTCAGCGGAGTGGTGCCGGTCTCGGCGAGATTCTCCTCGCTGTGCTCACCGGCGGACTGGGGACGGGCGTCGTCACGAGCCGGGGTCGCCGCAGTGGACGGTTCCTCCGCAGGTGCGGCTCCCGCCGCCACGGAGGTACAGCTCGCCTCCGCCAGGGTGACGGTTCCTTCCACGCTGGCGACGTTCAGCTTCAGCGGATCGACGGAGACGTGCAGTCGAAGCGCGGTCGCCGCAGCGGTACGGCTGGTCGTCGCCGTGCGCGACAAGTCGAGCCGCACCGTGCCGACGCCGGGCGCCTCCACCGTCTGCGTGCCGCTGACGGTGAGCGGGATCCGTCGGCCGAGGACGGTGACCGGGCCCGGGATCGCCGAGGTGGCGAAGGGCTTTTCTCCGGCCTTGCAGACCGCGGTGGAGGTCACCTGCTCGACCTCCACCAGGGCGAGCAGCGGCACCCCCGGGACATGTACCCGCGCGTGGACGAGGTGGGTGCTCGCCTTGGCCGCGTCGTGCGTGACCTGCGCCTTGGCCGTGGCGACATCCGCCTGTAGCACGCTCACGGGCCGACCGCCCTCGACCGCGTCGAGCTTGATGTCGAGCGTCTTCTTCTCGGCCGTCGCGGGAGCGTGGACCTCGTTGAGCGAGGTGTGCAAGGGCACGGGGCCGAGTCCGCCGAGGCGTGAGACATCCAGGCCGACACGCAGGACAGCCGCGTCGGCGCTGCCCCTTTTCACGTCTCCGGGATGGGCGGACGCCGCGGTCCCCAGTGCGGCCGGCCCGGCGGCGAAGGCTCCCAGGGCGAGCAAGACGGCCCAACCGCGCGCGGTCACGGACGGGAGCGAGACAAAGCTGTTCAAGGTGACGAGTCCCCTGCTTGAAACTACAGAACGATGAGAGAGCACGCCGCGCGTCGGCATCCGACGAGGCGGCACCAGCCCAGACTCATCCTGTCGACACCGATAGCGGCCAGACAAGCACGAAATGCCCATTCGCCACAAAGAGTTAGTTTCGGATCTCCAGTTCGCCTCGCCGGTTGCGCCGTCCGAACGACCCGCGGGTGCGGCCCGGCGCAGACCGCCGTCCGGCACCGGGTCCCGGCCCGGCGAAGGCCGCCCCTCGGCAGCAAGTCGCCGCCCCGCTGCTGAAGTTCATCGGAGGTACGCGCCGACGAGGGCGGCCCCGGGAGCACCCGGGCACCGCCCCCCGCACTCTGTCCCACCGGCACGCGTGCGAGAATGCGGCCCTTGGGCGGACAGGGCGGGGGCACGGTGGCCACCCGCGCCGTGGGAGTGGGGGTAGCCATGAGGTTGGCCATGTGCCCGCTGTGCAGCGACGACGAGGACATCGAAGTGGTGCGCGCTCTTGAGGGCGGCCGCCGGATGGTCAAGCACCGCTGCGGCTACACGTGGGAACACAAGGAGCCGGTCGACCCGAAGAAGAAGCCGTCCTACTCCTTCCTCGACCTCCAGGCCCGTTTCCCGAAGCCCGAAGACGTCGAACCCGGACGGCTGGAGCGAGCGGCCCGGCTCAAGGCGCAGTATCTCGCCACCAAGCCGGCCTTCGACCCCGAGGTGGCGGCGTACTGGAAGAAGTACCAGAACATCTTCTCCGCCGACGGGTTGCGCACATGCGATCCGAGGGTCCTGAAGGACTTCGCCAACTCCGACGTCGGAGCCCACCCGGGCAACCAGGCCACTTTCAACTCCGCGTGGAACGAGTTGGGTGACGCCGCGGCCGGGGAGGCGACCCGCAGGACGATCGAGCACCTCCTGTACGGGCCTGCCGACGTGCCGCTCGAAGACAGGCTGCAGGAACTGCTGTCGGGCACCAGGCCCTTCGCGATGACCGGGTTCAAGGAAGCCCTCCTGACCAGGGTTCTCTGCGTGGTGCACCCCGAGCGGTTCCTGTCCATCCTCAAGTACACGACGGAGGCGGGTGGCAAGCGCGAGATCGCACGGGCGGTCTACGGGCTGGAGCTGCCGGCACCCGAGTCGGTGAACTGGACCCTGGGGCGGCTCATCCTGTGGAGCAACGACCTCCTGCACGCCCTCGTCGGCGAAGGCTTCGCCAACCAGCAGCACTCCGCCGCCTTCTTGTGGTGGGCCAAGGACCAGCCCGCGGAATCTCACTGACGCCGCTCCACGAGCGCGTCCCGGTCTCGAGCCCTGCGGCGCGACGGCGATGCAGCCCGTACGGCTCCCGTCGCCGTGGGCCAGGTGGGTGCCGCCGCCGTGGCGCTCGGCCTGATGCTGCCTCCGGTGCCCGCCTCCCGACCTGCGGCCGGCAGGCCGTAGCGGGCGAGGGCACCCGCGGCGACCTCCACCGCGATCTTGCTGTCGCGTTCAGGCCGGGTCTGGCCGCCTCCGCCTGAGCACGCCCGCCTGAGCACGCCCGCCTGAGCACGCCCGGCTGAGCACGCCCGGCTGAGCAGCCGGAGAGCCGTTCGCGCCGCGCCCCATGCCGCGGAGGCCGTGCCGACCACGCCCCTGCACACGGCCGTCATGATCATGACGCGCGCCCTCCCGCTCCTCCGCGTCGCGCGTTGCCGCCCGGCTGCCGCTCGACAGATGGCCGGACGTCCCCGCCCGCGGGGAACACGGCCGCGGGAACCCGCCCTCCGGCCGCGGCGCCCGCGCACTACGTTCTCCGTGTGGCCGTCACACGCGCGTCGCCCCGGCCGGCCGGGCGCTTCGGCATACAGAGTGGGGAAACGGCACGGCAAGAGGCGGACACCGCCGCGAGGAACGAGTCCGCTCACGCGGAGGGATGAGGTGCACACGATGGACGCAGCCGGCTGGGACGAGCGCTACCGGAGCAGCGAACTGGTGTGGAAGTCGGCGCCCAACCGCTTCGTCGAGGAGGTGCTGGGCGGTCTGGAACCGGCCGGGCGGGCAGTGGACCTCGCCGCCGGTGAGGGACGCAACGCGGTCTGGCTCGCGGAACGGGGCTGGGAGGTGGACGCCGTCGACTTCTCCGCCGTAGCGCTGGAGAAGGCCGGGCAGATGGCCGCGGAACGGGGTGTGCGGCTGCGGACCGTCCACGCCGATCTCATGGCCTGGGAGCCACCGGAGGCGACGTACGGTCTGGCACTGGTCGCCTATCTGCACCTGCCGTGGCCGGACATGGCACGGGTACTGACCCGGGCCGTCTCCGCCGTGCGCGCGGGCGGCTCCCTCCTGCTCGTCGGGCATGACGCGGCCAATCCGCGGCACGGTCACGGCGGCCCGCAGGATCCGCGTGTGCTGTACACCGCCCAGCAGGTCGCGGACCTGTGGCGGCCGCACGCCGACATCCTGCGCGCGGAGACGGTCGACCGGCCGGTGACCGACGCCGAGGGCGCCGGCCGCACCGCCCTCGACGCGCTCGTCCACGCCGTACGGACCTGACCGGTACGAGGGCGTCACGGCGCGCTTCGTCTGCCACCTGATCTCCGGGTCAGGGGAGAATCCGCAGGTATTCGCGGTCGCCGAGGAGTTCCAGACGGCGCCAGAGCACCGGGTTGCCGGACGCCTGACTGGCGTGGCAGGCGATGGCCCGGTGCTGCCGCCCTCGTGGCACCGGCTCCACGACTCGGCACGCGGCCGGGTCCCGGCCGCTGAAGGACGTGCCGAACTCCTCGTTCAACCGGTCCGCCACGTCCTGCGGCAGGGTCCAGCCCAGGACCGCGACGTCGGCCCGGCGGGCGGCGGACAGCGCGGCCCTCGTGGCCTGTTGGTGGTCCCGGTGCCCGGTGACTCCTCCTTCGTCGAACACGAGCAGGTGGCTGGGGCGCTGCTCGTCGAGCAGACGGGTCACCTCCGCGGCGAGCCGGTGCGGCGGGATGCCGGTGAGGCCGCCGTCCGGGTGACCGGCCAGTTCCACCCGTGTGACGCCCAGTTCCCGTGCGGCGCGGGCGAGTTCGTCCGCGCGTACCGCGTGGAGGTCGCCGGGCCTGCCGTGCAGGGTGGACGCCTCGCCGTGGGTGAGGCAGAGCACCGCCGCGGGCACACCGGAGTCGGACAGCAGGGCCAGGAGGCCGCCCAGCCCGAACGACTCGTCGTCGGGATGGGCGACCACCGCCAGCACGCGCGTTACTCCGTCCGGCAGGCCGGATCCGGTGGCGGCCATCTCAGGTGTAGATGATCTGGCTGCCGGCCGCACGGTCGTAGAACTCGCCGACCGTGATGATGTCCTGGACCTGGTCGACGAGGTCGTCCTTGTCGAGTTCGAAGAGGTCGACGGACGCCTTGCAGGCGTAGATGCCGGCGCCGGTGTCGGCGATCATCTCGATGAACTCGGGGATGGGCGGGATGTCGAGCTTGTCCATCTTGCGTTCCATGGCGTGGGTGACCATGTCCGGGACGCCGGGCAGGCCGCCCAGCAGGGTGGGCAGGTGCAGGCCGGGGTTGCCGACGGTGGCCAGCTTGATGTGTTCCCAGCGCTTCTTCGAGATGGCGTCGAGGCCGAAGAAGGTGAAGAACAGGTCGGCCTCGATGCCTTCGGCGCGGGCGCCGTTGGCCATGATCAGAGCGGGGTAGATCCCTTCCAGGGAGCCCTTGGAGACGATGATCGAGACCTTCTCGATCGTGGCGGTGTCGGCCATGACGGCTCTTTCTCCTCAGATGCAGCCGCGGGGCTTGGGGATACCGGCGATCTTCGCGGCGGTCTTCGCCGGTCCCTTGGGGAAGAGCTGGTAGAGCTCCTTGACGCTCACCCCGGACGTCTTGCCGAGCACGCGGACGGTGGGGCCGGTGCCCTTGGCCGCGTACTGGGCGCGCATGAAGCGGATGACCGTCCAGTGCCGGTCGGTCAGCGCCTCGATGCCGCTCTCGCGGGCGATCTGCTCGGCCATCGGCTCGGTCCACCGGGCCGGGTCGGTGAAGAAGCCTTCGTCGTCGACGGGGACTGGGGTGCCGGCGTAGGTGGCGGTGGCGGTGGCCATGACGGGAATCCTGTTCTCTCGCGGGGACGCGTCGGACGGACGCATCAGACGGGGCGGTGGTTCTTGCCGCGCTCGGGCATCGCCGAGCCGATGCCGGGCATGTCCCGGCCGGGCAGCAGGCTGTGCCAGTACAGCCACTCGAAGGCGAGCTTGCCGAGGTGGCCGGCGTGCGACTCCTTGAGCAGCGGCAGGCCGACGGGGCCCGGGTAGTGACCGGGCAGCGGCTCGGTGTCGTAGTTGAAGTCGATGAGCAGGGCCTTGTGGAAGCCGGTCTCCACGAAGCAGCTGGTGTGCCCGTCGAAGGAGGCGTCCAACGGCTGCCCGGCGAGGAAGCGGCCGATGTTGTGCACCAGCACCTCGCCCTCGAAGTGGGCCACCGAACCCGCCTTCGACGCCGACAGACCGGCCGCGTCGCCGATGGCGAACACCTCGGGGTGGTCGGGGTGTTGGAGGCTGTGCGGGTCGACCGGGACGAAGCCCAGCTCGTCACCCAGGCCCGCGGAGCGGCCCACGTACGCGGCGCCGCCGTGCAACGGCACGACCACCGCCAGATCGAAGGGCACCTCGCGCCCGTCGTACGACACCAGCCGGCCGCCGGCGCCGTCGACCTCGCCGAGCGCGAACTCGGTGACCAGGTCGACGCCCTTCTGCTTGAGCAGTCCGCCGAGCGCCTGGGCCGCGACCGGCTTGGTGAAGGCCGCGTCCAGCGGGGTGGCGTAGGTCAGCTCGACCCGGTCGCGGATGCCGCGCCGCTGGAAGTACCAGTCGGCGAGGAAGGCGAACTCCAGCGGCGCCACGGGGCACTTGACCGGCAGGTCCGCCACGTCGATGACGATACGGCCGCCGTCGAACCGCTCCATCGCGTCGTGCAGGGCGGTCGCACCGCGCAGGTCGTAGAAGGTGAGGACGTTCTCGCCCCAGCCGGGGCCGGTGAGCCCCTCGGTCTCCTCCGGCAGCAGCGTCGCCCCGGTGGCGACCACGAGCACGTCGTAGCCCAGCCGGATGCCGCCGGCGAGATGCACCGTCCTCCCGTCCAGGTCGACCCGCTCGATCCGTACGCTCTTGTAGTCGACGGCCGGGTCCAGCTGCCGGGGGCGCGGACGCACGAGGTGCCGCGGCTCAGCGAGCCCGAACGGCACGAACAGCAGCCCCGGCTGGTACAGGTGGTCGTCGTCCTGATCGACCACCGTGACGCGGTACTCGCGTTCGTCGTACGTGCGGCACAGGCGGTTCGCCGTCATGGTGCCGGCGGTTCCGCCGCCGAGGATCACGATGTGTTTGCCCATGCCCCCACTGTCGTGCGCGGGGTGGGAGCGAGACATGGGCCGCTGGTCCCTGGCCGGGTACCCACCCGGGTATACCTTCGGCCCCTTCACGGGTCCCGGCTCGCTCAGGTGAGGCGGTGCGCGGCTCCGCGCCTCGCGGTCCACCGCGATGCCGTGCCCGTGGATCAGCGGGCGATCGAGATCGCGAAGGGGGCGAATCCGCCGGACCGGATCACGTGCGGCACGAACAGTACCGCGGCCTCCGTGGCGCGGGCGGTCCGGATCCCGCCGAGATCGGTGATCCACTCCTTGCGCCAGCCGAGGTCGACGAGCAGTTCGCGGACGGTCTGCTTGGCCTGCGGGTCCTCGCCGGAGAGGAAGGCGTCGGGCGCCTGGGTGAGCGTGGCCGGTGCGGTCATCACGGGGAAGAGCATGGTGTTGAGCGTCTTGACGACGCGCGTTTCGGGGAGCGCTTCCTGGAGTTGCTCGGCGAGGCTCGAGCCCGGGTGGATCAGGTCGGCGGGCAGTCCGTCCGGTCCGTCGGTGGTGGCGTTGGAGACGTCGACGAGGATCTTGCCGCGGAGTTCGTCGCGCAGGGCGGCGAGCCGTTCCAGGGAGCCGTCGCCCGGGGTGGCGTTGATGACGATCCGGGCGGTGCGGGCGGCGTCGGCGGCGGCGCCCGGCGTGCGGTCCGCGACGGTCACTTCGTGTCCGGCCCGGGTGAGGGCTGTGGCCAGGCTGCCGCCGACGCGGCCGTTTCCGAGAACGGCGATCGTGGTCATGGCGATGTGGTCCTTCCGTACGTGGGGGGGCGTGGTGCGCGGTCAGCGGGAGAGGGTGGCGACGGCTTCGGCGTGGACAGCGGGCGCGGCGGCCAGGAAGCTCTCGCTCCGGGGGGTCCAGGGGCGGCCCTCGGCGTCGGAGATCCGTCCGCCGGCCTCGGTGACGAGCAGCGCGCCGGGCAGCAGGTCCGCGCGGGCGCCGGCGAACTGCCAGAAGGCGTCGATCCGGCCGGCGGCCACGTTCACCAGGTGCAGGGTCGCGGGCACGGCGGTACGGACGACGAGCGCGTCGAAGAGCATCGCGGTGATCGAGGAGCCGACCCGCCGCACGACCTTCTCGTCCTCGTCCGGCCGGGCCTGGCTGGTGGCCACGATGCTCAGGCCGAGGTCCGCCGTAGGGGAGACGTGCAGCGGCCGGCCGTCGAGGTGGGCGCCCGCGCCGGTGAGCGCGGTGTAGGTCTCGCCGGTCAACGGCAGGTGGACCACGGTGAGCACGGGCTGGTTGTCGCGCACGAGGGTGGCGGTCACCGCCCACTCCGGCAGGGCGTGCAGGTGGTTGACGTTGCCTTCGGCCGGATCCACGACCCACCATTCGCCGGGCGGCAGCGCCCCGGCGTCCAGTTCGTCCTCCACCCAGCCGGCCTCCGGGCGCAGGCGCGTCAGGCGAGGGCGCAGGATGGCGAGGGCCGTGTCGTCGTTGGCGGCCAGCGCGCGCATCAGCTCCTCGCGGGACTGGTGGTGGACCACCTCACCGAAGCGCTCGCGCAGCACCGAACCGGCTGCCCGGACGGCGACGGCGGTCTGGCCGAGCAGGTCGGCATCGGAGGTGGCGAGGTCGGTGGACCGAAGCGTTTCGGACATGGTGGTACTCCCGGGTGAGGAAGGGTGATGAGGCGGGTCCGGCCGAGCGGTGTGTTCCGTCTTGCGCTCTCGTCTCGACGGTATAGAGCCCGTTGATTAACATCAAATGCATGTCAAGCACGGCTAGGATGACTGCCATGCAATTGGATTTGAACCTGCTCGCCGCGCTCGACGCACTGCTGGAGGAGGGAAGCGTGGCCGGGGCGGCCGCACGCCTGCACGTCACCGCTCCCGCGATGAGCCGGAGCCTGGGCCGAATCCGGCGCACGACAGGGGATCAGATCCTGGTGCGCACCGGCCGCACGATGACCCCGACGCCGTACGCGATCGCCGTCCGGGAACAGGTGCACGAGCTGCTGCACCAGGTCCAGGGGGTGCTGGCACCGAGCCGTGCACTCGATCTGGCGACGTTGGAGCGCACTTTCACACTCCGCTGGCACGATTCCCTGGTCGCCCTGAGCGGCCCCGCGCTGCTCGCGGCCGTGCGCGAACAGGCGCCGGGCGTGCGACTGCGTTTCGTCGCGGAATCCAGCATCGACACCCCCGAGCTGCGGCGGGGCGAGGTCGACCTGGAGGCGAACGCCAACCGCCCGAGCGCACCGGACGTGCGCGCCGAGAGCGCGGGCGAGACCCACCTCGTCGTCGTCGTGCGGCAGGGGCACCCCCTCACCCGCGTCAGGACCGTGACCGCGGAGCGGTACGCCGCCGCCGAACACGTCACCGTCTCCCGGCGCGGGAACCTCGGCAATGCCGTGGACGACGCCCTCGCGCGGCTCGGCCTCACCCGCCGTGTGGTGGCCTCCGCGCCCACGGAGGCGGCCGCACTGGAGTTCGCGCGCGACTCCGATCTCCTGATCAGCGTCCCCGAAGCCACCACGCGCTCAGCCGTCGCCGACCTCGGCATGGTCGTGCTCCCCTTCCCGCTCGAACTCCCGTCGGCACGGATATACCTGTCGTGGCATCAGCGCTACGACACCGATCAGGCCCACGCCTGGCTGCGCGGGCTGGCACGAACCGCGCTGGCCCGGTGCTGAGCGTCGTGGTCCGCGCCGTCCGGCCGCACCACTGTCCGGGTCATACGCCCACGACGGCCGAGATCCCGGGAAAAATACCCATCAGGGTATCTCGCCGTGGCGCCCGCGCACGAGAGCCGAACGGCCCCGTCCGCACCCCGTCGGCCCCTCGATCCGAGGAACGTCACGCTGTCGACTGGAACGCGGAGCAGCGACACCACCGAAAGGGCGAGGTCATGTCCGGCAGCACACCGCAGGCCCCGAAGGCGAACCGGTCGCACGGCGCGGACGGGCACGGTCGCGGGGGCGCCCGCGCCGACCAGGACGTCAGCACGGTGGACGGGTGTCCGCGCCGCCGGTCCCGGCGGGCGGGTCGGCCACAACGCGAGTCCCACGGCCGCACCCCCACCGAACGGTCCGCGCCGTGCGACCGGTTCGCCTTCCCCGCGGGCCGCCCTCCCCACCGGCACGGTCCGCCCCGTGCCGCTCTGCCCGTCCGTCCGGGGTTCGCCCCGGCCACCGGCCGACCGGCCCGGCTCGCCGTACGGGCCCCGGTCGTACCGCCACCGGGCCGTCCCGAGACCGGCTTCGAGGCGGAGCCGTGAGCACGCCGGCGGCATCGGCCGGGCCGGACTGGCCCGCCCGCATCCGGGCCGCACTCATCGGCGACGACGAAGTGCTGGAGGGCCCCTACGGCCCGAAGCGGATCGTCTACGCGGACTACACCGCCTCCGGACGCTCCCTCGGCTTCATCGAGGATTTCGTCCGCGAGCAGGTGCTGCCGCGCTACGGCAACACCCACACGGAGAGCTCCAGCACCGGCCTGCAGACCACCCGGCTGCGTGAGGACGCGCGCCGCATCGTCCGCGACGCGGTCGGCGGCACCGAGGACGATCTGGTCATCTTCTGCGGTTCCGGAGCCACCGCCGCGGTCAACAAGCTGGTCGGCATTCTCCGGCTGCGCCGCCCGGACCCGCCGCCGCCGGACGAGCGGCCGGTGGTGTTCGTGGGCCCCTACGAGCACCACTCCAACGAGCTGCCCTGGCGCGAGTCGATCGCCGACGTCGTGGTGATCGACGAGGACCCGGACGGCCACATCGATCTCGCCCGGCTCGAAGCGGGGCTGCGGCGCCACACCGGCCGGCCGCTGCTGATCGGCAGCTTCTCGGCCGCGTCCAACGTCACCGGCATCCTCACCGACACCGACCGCGTCGCCCGTCTGCTGCACGCGTACGGCGCCCTGTCGTTCTGGGACTACGCGGCCGCCGCCCCGTACATCCCGATCCGGGTGGCCGAGAGCGCTCCGGGCGCCGGAGACCACAAGGACGCCCTGTTCCTCTCCCCGCACAAGTTCGTCGGCGGGCCGCAGACGCCCGGTGTGCTCGTCGTGCGCCGCGAACTGGTCCGCGACCCGGTGCCCACCGCACCCGGCGGCGGCACGGTCGCCTTCGTCGACCCGCGCGGCCACCGCTATCTCGACGACCCGGTGGCCCGCGAGGAGGGCGGCACCCCGGCCATCGTCGAGTCCATCCGCGCCGGCCTCGTCTTCGCCCTCAAGCAGACCGTCGGCACCGCCACCATCCAGGCCGCCGAGGAACGCCACTGGCGTCGTGCGCTCGCCGCCTGGGACCGCAACCCCGGCATCGAGATCCTCGGCGATCATCACGCCCGCCGCCTGTCCATCGTCTCCTTCCGCGTCCGCCACGGCGACCACGCCTACCTGCATCACAACTACGTCGTGGCACTGCTCAACGACCTCTTCGGCATCCAGGCCCGCGGCGGCTGCTCCTGCGCGGGCCCCTACGGCCACCGCCTGCTCGCCATCGACGCCGCCACCTCCCACGCCCTGCTCGACGAGGTCGTGCTCGGCTGCGACGGCATCAAACCCGGCTGGACCCGCGTCAACTTCAACTACTTCATCAGCGACGCCGTCCGCGACTACCTCATCGGCGCGGTCGATCTGATCGCCGCGCACGGACACCGGCTCCTGCCCGAGTACCGCTTCGACCCGCACACCGGGCAGTGGCGCCATCGCGGCGGCCCCGCAGACCCCCCGCTGCGGCTGACGGACGTGCGCTTCGGCAGCGACGGCCGGATCACCGCCCCGGCACACCGCCACCGCGCGATGGGCGAGGAGACGCTGCCCGGTCAGCTCGACCGCGCCCGCGCGGTACTGACGGCCGGCCCCGACCGGCTCGACGACGGTCCCACCGGACTGCCCGTCGATTTCGAGCAGATGCGCTGGTTCCCGCTGCCTCCGGTCTGTGTGGAACAAACCGCGGCGACCGCCGGTTGAACCGAGCGGAGAAAATACCCCACCGGGTATCGGAGAGCGGAGGGAACCCCATGCCGACCGTGGAACTGACCAAGGACAACTTCAAGGAGACCGTCACCGGCTCCGGCATCGTGCTGATCGACTTCTGGGCGGCCTGGTGCGGGCCGTGCCGGATGTTCGCCCCCGTCTACGAGAAGGCGGCCGAGCGCCACCCGGACATCGTCTTCGGCAAGGTCGACACCGAGGCGCAGCCCGAACTTGCCGCGGCCTTCCAGATCTCGTCCATCCCCACCCTGGTGGCCGTCCGCGACCGCACCGTGCTCTACGCCCAGGCGGGTGCCCTGCCGCCGCAGGCGCTGGAGGAGCTCATCACCAAGATCGGCGAGGTCGACATGGACCAGGTGGGCCGGCAGGCCACGGCGGGCACGACGGGGTCCGACTGACCCACACCGCGGCGGGAACGGCCATGTCGGCCATGACGACCGTGAACGTTGATGGTCGACGCCGCCCGAACCGGGACGTACAGTACCCCTAGGGGTATTTTTGCGAGGAGTGGTCGTGGAACTGGAGCTCGAGGGTGCGGACCTGAAAGCCGTACTGAACCGGCTGCGCCGGGCGCAGGGTCAGATCTCCGGGGTGATCCGGATGATCGAGGAGGGGCGCGACTGCGAGGACGTGGTCACACAGCTCGCCGCCGCGTCACGCGCGCTGGACCGGGCCGGTTTCGCGATCATCGCCACCGGTCTGCAGCAGTGCGTGATCGACATGGAGTCCGGCCGCAAGGACGGCGAGGACCCGGAGGCGATGCGCGCCCGGCTGGAGAAGCTGTTCCTGTCCCTGGCGTGATCACGTCGGTGGACGGCCGCTCGCCGTCCCGGGCCCGGGGACCGCGGCGCCGACGGCGATGACCGGCAGGCCGGTGCCCGGCGCGTCGCGCGCCCGCGGGCCGGACACAGCCACCGGCCCCGGCGGGCCTGCGAGCCGCCGCCAGCACCGAGAAGCGGGAAAAGACCCGCAGACGTCTCCCGGGCACCTCGCCCCGGCCGGACACCTATCCCGGCCCCGGCAACACCGACGAGAAAGGCCGCCGTCATGCCCTACGACCGCACCGTCCACCTCGACACGGACTTCGCCACCGCCGTCGCCCGCACCCGCGACGCCCTCGCCGAGCAGGGCTTCGGCATCCTCACCGAGATCGACGTCACCGCCACCCTCAAGGCCAGGCTCGACCACGCCATGGAGGACTACGTCATCCTCGGCGCCTGCAACCCGCCCCTCGCCCGGCGCGCCCTGGACACCGATCGCTCCATCGGCCTGCTGCTGCCCTGCAACGTCGTCGTCCGCCGCGACGGCGACCGCACCGCCGTACAGGCCCTCGACCCGGGCACGATGGTGGCCCTCACCGGACTCGACACCCTGCGCCCCGTCGCCGACGAAGCCACCCACCGCCTCGACGCCGCCCTCGCCTCCCTCGCCGGGGCGGCCACGGCGAGCTGACGCGGCATCGCGAGGTGACGAAGCGGCCTCGCACGTCGGCCCCGCCGGTCAGCGGCGGCGTTGACCGGCCCGCAGGTCGAAGTCGCCGTAGCTGTTGTCGGCGGGGTTGACGGTCGCTCCGGGAGCCACGATCTCGTCGATGCGGTCGAGGACGTCCGGCCCGAGGGTGACGTCGGCCGCGTGCAGGGCCAGGTCGAGGCGGTCCCGTCAGTCCTGCGGCTCCTCGGTCACGAACTCCGGTGGTGCCTGAAGGTCGTGGGCGCGGAACAGGACCGCGTGCTCGACGCCCATGGCCTTGCCGCTCATCGCGGTGAACTTCGGGATGAGGTCCGCGGGAGCGGGGTGGTCCGCAAGCGCGGCCAGGTACGCGGCGTGCGCTTCGAGCGAGGCGACGCCGCGGCGCAGCGGCTCACCCGTGATCTCCACGCCGTGGGTCGCACGGGGGCCGGCGGTCTGGGGGACGACGTACCAGCGCGCGGAGTGCGGTTCCAGGTCCTCGTCGTCGATCTGCTCCGGGAAGACCCATCGGTTGCCGGCGTCGCGTACCGCGTCGAGCGTCGCGAGTCCGGCCGCACGGTGGTCGGCGTGCTCGAAGCCGTAGGGCGTCTCGATCTCGTAACCGGACCCGAGGACGACGTCGGGCTTGAACCGGCGGATCTCCCGGCAGATGTCCCGGCGCAGGTCGAGGCCGTGGACGAGTACGCCGTCCGGGTGATCGAGGACGGTCAGGTGCTTGACGCCGACGACGGCGCAGGCGGCCCGCTGCTCGGCGAGCCGCAGGCGTGCCGTCTCCTCGGGAGGGTTCGGCATGCCGGCCTCGCCGCGGGTGAGCAGCAGATAGCCGACGTCGATACCGCGCGCGGTCCAGCGCGCGACGGCCGCGGACGTGCCGTACTCCATGTCGTCCGGGTGCGCGACGACGCAGAGCACGCGCCGGAAGGACTCCTCGGGCAGGGCGGGCAATGTCATGCCGTCCATCCTTTCGCCCGGAGGTGCCGCCGTCCGCCGTTCGCGGATTCCCTTGCGCCTCGGCGGGTGGGCGTTCACGGCGGCCGCCGGCCGCCCGGCGTCCGCGGGCTGTCACGCCTGGTCGTGCGCCGTGTAGACGGTCGCGGTCATGGGTGCCGCCACCGGCCCGGCACCGAGGCCTTCCGTCATCGTCCGCGTGACGGCGGCCCGGAGGGCCTGGGCATCCGCCCGTGCCTCCAGGGCGGCGTTCACCGGTGTGCCGGTGAGGAATCCCATGGCGACGGAGGCGGCCGACGGGGCGACGCCTTCCAGCGTGACCTCCTCGACGGTGCCCAGGGTCAGTCCGGCGGCCGTGAGGTCGGCGGCGACCACGGCCGGGTCGGCGTAGCCGTGGGGCACGTCCCTCAGGAACGTCGGCGCCCCGTCGGGCAGGGCCTTCTCCAGGGCGGCCTGGAAGGCGGCCCCGAACCCGTGCGAGGCCAGCGGGCCCCAACTGCTGAACAGGAACCGTCCTCCAGGGGCCAGAACCCTGCGCACCTCGGCGTAGGCGGCGGGCCTGTCGGGGAAGAACATCACCCCGAACTGGCACACGACGAGGTCGAAGCCGGCATCCTCGAAGGGGAGGTCCTGGGCGTCCGCCTGCCGCCAGTCGGCGCGCGGTTCGCGTACCGATCCGGCGGTGACCATCGATTCGTTGAGGTCGGTCGCCACCACCGATGCCGTCGGCACCTCGGTGAGCAGCGCCGAGGTCAGCGCCCCGGTCCCGGCGGCGAGCTCCAGGACGGTGAGCGGCCGCAGCGCCGCCGCCCTCGCGGCCAGGTCGGCGGCGAAGGGGCGGAAGAGGGCCGGCACCAGGTGCTGCTCGTAGGCCTCGGGCATGGACCGTGTCCACCGCCGGTTCGCGTCGTCTGCGCTCACCTCACAGACACTAGACCCGACGGCGGGCCTTCGCGGCTTCGCGCCTTCGGGTCGGCGCCTTCGCCGCCCGCCGCCGCGGACCGGCGGCGACCTCGCTCGGCACGCACCAGTCCGGGAGCCGGACCGTCACTCGCACAGCGCACGGAATACCCCGATGCGGCTAACCCATGATGATATTTCAGACCTACCGGGCACAGTGATCTCACGACGGCGACCCGTGGACCCGCTCGCCCCCACCGCACTCAGGAAAGCGTCGATGATGATCCGTACGCCCGTGGGGCCTCGCCTGTCCTGGCGTCTTCGTACCGTGCCCTTGGCCGTGGCAGCCGTGCTGTCGCTCGTGTGCACCCTTCTCGTCGGCCAGGCGACACCGGCGGCCGCCGCGCCCGTGAAACCGGTCGTCAACGGGCCGGTGTTCAACGACCCGCTCGGCACGGCGGAGCAACAGGAGGCGATCTTCACCCAGCTCATCCGGCTGATCGACGCCACGCCCGCGGGCGAGCAGATCCGTGGCTCGATGTACGAGTTCAACGACCTGGCGGTGGCGAACGCCCTGCTGGCCGCCCACGCTCGGGGCGTCGCCGTCAAGCTCGTCGTCGACGACTCCACGTATGTGGATGCCCACGGAGCCGAATACGCCAACCCCGCCTATCAGGCCCTGAAGTCCGGGCTCGGGTCCGATGACTCCGCGCGTTCCTGGGTCGTCGTCTGCGACGACAGGTTCGAGGACCCGGACGGCGTGGACGACGTCCGCCGCGGTTGCCTGAGCGTCGCTCCGCCCGAACCGGCCTACGCCCACAACAAGTTCTTCATCTTCTCGAAGATCGGCCCCTTCGACGACGGCACCAGCTACGCGAAGGTCGTCTTCCAGACCTCCTCGAACCTCGGCGACTGGTACAAGGTCGAGTCCTTCAACGACTCGGTCACGTTCGCCGACAGCGCGGTCTACAACGGCTACGCCAGGTACCACGAGATGCTCCGCACCGGACGCCACCTCGCGGGCGGCGACAATCACGCCTACTTCTCCACCCCCACCGGCTCGACCTATCGCGCCTTCTTCTTCCCGCGCGGCGACGCGTCGTACTACAACCCGGCCACCGACACGATGGTCGGCGCACTGAACCAGCTCAGTTGCTCCTACACCGGCTCCGACGGCAAGAAGCACCAGACCGACGTCCGCATCGTGACCCACAACTTCTTCGGCTCCCGCCGCCAGGTCGCCGACAAGCTGGCCCAACTGCGCGGCCGCGGCTGCTGGATCGACATCATCTACGCCGAGACCGACGCGGCGATCGCCAGCAGGCTGGATGCCGCCGGCATCCAGCACCGCAGATGCAGCATCCCCAACGGACCGGGCATCGACGTGCGTCCGCACAACAAGGAGATGCTGATCGACGGCGCCTTCGACGGCGACATCACACCCCGGGTCTACACCGGCAGCGCGAACATGACCGGCTCGTCACTGCGCTCGGCCGACGAGGCGGTCGTACGGATCACCAGCGCGTCCTACCACTCGAAATACCTCAGTACGTTCTACAAGATCCGCGCCGCCTGCGGCGGCTGAGCCACCAGGGGCCGAAGAGCTGGACAAAGAAAGACGCGCCGCCCGGGAAGCTGGGGAGCGCGCCGGATGTTGATCTCCATGACGCGCTGTCCGGCGCCGTTGACCACCCGGAGATCCTCCGCGTCTCCAGAAAGGCATCAAAAGCTCATGTTCCAGCGTATTTTGGTTGCCGTCGATCCCAGCCCCGCCCGGTACTCCGCCGTACGTCTCGCCGGGGAGATGGCCGCGTTGTCGGGCGCGGAGGTCCGCGTCCTCCATGTCGTCGCGTCCGCCGCCTCGGTGGCCACGGTCCTGCCGCTCGAGGACGACACCGAGGCCAAGGCCCTGCTCGACGAGGCCGTGACGATCCTGCGCGACAAGGGCCTCAAGACCGAAGGGGTCCTGGCCCGAGGTCTGACCGCGCAGATAGCGACGGCGATCTCGGAGTCGGCCGAGGACTTCGCGGCGGACCTCATCGTCCTGAGCCCTCACCACCGGGGATTCGTCGAGGCGCTCTTCAACCCGCGCGTCAGTGACGCCGTGGCGCACGCGAGCCGGACGGCGCTCCTGCTGGCCCCCGAGGAGGAGCCCACGGCCTGACCTGATCCCCCGTCGGCAGGCGGTGACCGCACCGGTCGCGGATGCCGCCGTGCCGCGTCCCTCCCGGGCCGCGCCGCGGTCAGGGGCAGTCGTACGTGAAGTGGGTGGCGGCCGTGCGGTGGCCCGGGGTGAGGATGCTCAGCTGGGCCCGTGCCGTGCTGTGTCCCTTGCCCCGGTAGGTCCACCGCAGGTGAAGACGCGCCTGCTTCTGCCCTTTGACCAGCACTTCACGCAGGACACCGGACGTCGTGCCGTCGCTTCGGATCCATCGGTAGGTGAGCGTGCCCGCGCGGCCGTTCGTGGTCACGAGGCCGACGACGTCCGCGGTGTCGTCGCAGCCCAGAGCCGTCGGCCGGGCCGTGACCGCGACCTCGTCGACCGCCAGGGCCCGCCCGGAGTGCTGCCAGGCCAGCAGGACGAGGACGGCGAGCACCACCAGTGCCGGCAGCGCATGCCTGCGCATCCTCCGCCTGAGGGGCACGGCAGGCGCGGGCAGGGCGGGCAGTGTCCGCAGGGTGCGGTGCGCGACGGCGGCGGTCACGCCCGGCCCGAACCGCAACAGGGTGCCTTCGACGTGGTCGGGCACCGTCTCCGGAACCTCCGCCGCGGGCGGTTCGACGAGGGTGTCGTCCGGTTCGGGCCGCTGGATCCAGTGACTGCCCAGCACGGTGGCGCTGTACTCGGCGTCCGGAGGGGCGGGTTCGTCGTCCGCGGCGCCGCCGCCGGCCGGGCCCAGACGCCGGGTGGGGTCGTGTGCGCCGGTGGGAGCGAACGCCAGGGTCGGCCCTCCCTCCTCCGCGGGCGGGGGCGTGGCGTCTTTCTCAGCGGTCATCGGAGCTCACACTGTCTGGTCAGGATCTGCTGCGTGGCACCGCCGTTGGCGGACGCCGGGGAGGTGGTGGCCTGGACCGCCCAGTAGCAGCCGTCGTTCTGGAAGGTGTGGTCGACGGTGATGGTGTACCGGGTGGCTCCGCTGCGCGCGAAGGTCTGGGACGGGCCGTCCTGGGAGCCGAGCTGCACGCCGAGGTTGCTCGTGAACCAGGAGACGGTGAGGGAGACCGGCCCGGTGCCGTCCGTGGTGACGTCGATGGTGGCCGTGCCGGTCGTGGGACCTGACTGGCGGAAGGCCGACACGGTGACGTCCTTGACGGCGGGAGCGGGTGACGGGGTGGTGGGGGTGGTCGTCGGTGTCGCGGCGGTGGTCGCCGCGCCGGGCGTCGTCTCCTGGGCGGGAGACACGGTGGCAGCGGGTCCGGGGTCAGCGCTGCCGGTGCTCGCCGGGGCGGAGGGGGAGAGCGAGGGGGACGGTGAGGGTGCGCCGTCGGCCGGAGATGCCGTCGGCGAGGTGGTGGGCGAGGGCGGCCCGGCGTCGGACCCGGCGCTGGTGGTGGCCAGGGCCTCCGCCGCCTGCTGCGCGGCGGCTCCGGAGGCGTGCTGGATGCCGTAGGTGAGAAGGATGCCGAGGAGCGCGGCGGCGGCCGACACGAGCATCCCGGGCCGGCCGGGCAGCCATGACCGCATCCCGTCGTGCCGCGGCTGCCGGCTCAGGACCGTACGCGCGGTGTCCGTGGTGGTGCGGGGGCTGCGGGCCGAGGGCAGGAGCAGCGCCAGCAGGGCCACCAGGGCGGCGAGCCGGGCGCGGCCGCGAACCTCCCATTCGGGCCCGTAGGCGGCGCCCGCGACCGCCTCCAGTTCCCGCACGAAGGCCTCGGCCTGCGCCGGCCGCTCCCGCGGTTCCTTGGCCAGTCCGCGGCGGACCAGTTCCCGCACCGCCGCCGGGACCTCGTCTGCGGGAACGGGGGCGTCGACGTGCCGCAGCGCGAGTTCGGCGAGGTTGTCGCCCGAGTACGGCTTGTGTCCCGTCAGGCACTCGAAGAAGGTGGCCGTGGCCGCGTACACGTCCGCGGCGGAGGAGGCCGGTGCCCCGGTCCACTGCTCGGGGGCCATGTAGGACGGGGTCCCGGCGACGCCGGCGCTGGTCCCGGCGTCCACCGCGATGCCGAAGTCGACGAGCTTGGACGATCCGTCCGTGCCCACCAGGACGTTCTCGGGCTTGTAGTCGCGGTGGACGACGCCGACGCCGTGCGCGTCGGCCAGACCCAGCAGCGATCCCTTGAGCACGGCGAGCGCGGCCTCGGGTTCGAGTGGGCCCTGCCGGGTCAGCAGCGTCCGCAGCGAGACGCCGTCCACCAGTTCCATCACGATGGCGGCGCCGTGCGGACTCTCCACGTACTCGTACAGGTCGGCCACGTACAGGCTCCGCAGTCCGCCCAGCAGGCGGGCCTCGGCCCGGAAGTCGTGCACGAAGCCCGGCCGCGTGCGCAGGGAATCGCTGAGGTACTTCACCGCGACCGGAACGCCGGTCTCGCCGTGCACGGCCGACACGACGCGCCCGCTCGCTCCCGACCCGAGCTCAAGCGACTCGGTGTATCCGGGTACCACCCATGTGCTCACATCATCCCCCGGTCGGCGTGCCGCCGTACGCGGCCGGCTCCCAAGCGGCCGGACCATGCGTAGAGAGACACCTTTTCAGCCACAGCGGTTGCGGCACAGCCCCCTGGCGATGTCACTTCAGGGCGGTCCGTCCCGGCCGTCGCACGCCGGACGGACGGGGCGACGGCGCCGCGGGCGCCGCCGGTGGCCGCGTCCTCGCGGGGGTGGGCGGGCTCGACGCGTGCCCGGATCGTCCCTGCGGCGTGTGCCTCGCCCGGGACGGGTGAAGCGCCCGGCGCGGCGTTCCGTTGCCATGGAGGAGGGCGCATCGAGCGCCCTCCGGCCCGACTGCGCGAGGTGGGCACCGTGAGACGCTGGCGTGCTCTGATCGTTCTCGGTACGGCCCAGTTCCTCATGGTGCTGGACACGTCCGTCATGAACGTGTCGATCAGTCAGCTCGTCGACGACTTCGACACCGAGGTCACCACCATCCAGGCCGTCATCACGCTCTACGCGCTCGTCATGGCCGCCTTCATGATCATCGGCGGCAGGCTGGGCGACATCCTGGGGCGCCGCCGCCTCTTCTTCGCCGGTCTGATCGTGTACGGCACCGGCTCCGCCGTGACGGCGCTGGCCCCCACCGTGTGGGTCCTGGCCCTGGGCTGGTCGGTGGTCGAAGGGCTCGGCGCCGCCATGGTGCTGCCCGCCATGGCCGCCCTGGTCGCGGAGTCGTACCGGGGGCGGGACCGTGCCGTGGCCTACGGCGTGATCGGCGGACTCGCCGGCGCCGGTATCGCGGTCGGCCCGCTGCTGGGCGGCTGGGTGACGACGTACCTCACCTGGCGGCTGGTGTTCGCGGGCGAGGTCGTGGTCGTGCTGGCCGTCCTGTCGTGCCGCCGGATGATCACCGAGGCGGGGCGGACCGGATCGCATCCCCGCCTCGACGGGGTCGGCGCGGCGCTCTCGGCGGCCGGGCTGGCGCTGGGCGTGCTCGGCGTGCTGCAGAGCAGCACGTGGGGCTGGGTGTCGCCCCGCAACCCGCCCTTCACGGTCCTCGGCTTCTCCCCCACCCTGTTCGTCGTCGGGGCCGGGATCGGCGTGCTCGCCCTCTTCGTCCACTGGGAGCGCCGCCGCGAGGAGCAGGGCAGCGACCCGCTGGTCCATCTGCAGCTGCTCCGCAGGCCGGCCCTGCGCTCCGGCCTGATGGCGCTGCTGGGCCAGAACCTCATCCTGCTGGGACTGTTCTTCGTCATCCCGCTGTATCTGCAGGTGGTGCAGGGCTTCGACGCGTTCCAGACGGGGCTTCGGCTGCTTCCCGTCTCCGTCACCATGCTCGTGGCGTCCGTCCTCGCCTCGGCCGTCGGCCGCAAGGCGGGACCGCGGCGAGTGGTCCGGCTCGCCCTGCTCGTCATGGCGGCGGCCGTCGTGTGGCTGCTGGCCACCATCGACCCGGTCATCGACGACGCGCAGTTCGCCGGAGCCATGGCCCTGGTCGGCGTGGGCACCGGTCTGCTCGCCTCGCAGTTGGGCAACGTCGTCCAGTCCAGCGTGGGCGAGGAGGAGCGCAGCGAAGTCGGGGGGCTGCAGTTCACGGCCCAGAATCTGGGCTCCGCGCTCGGCACGGCCCTCATCGGGTCGATCCTGCTGGGGGCGCTGGCCCACACCTTCACGGCGCAGGTCGCGGACAACCCGCAGCTGTCCGAGGAGGCCCGTACGCAGACCGGCATCGCGCTGGAGTCCGGGATCTCCTTCGTGACCACCGACCAGGTGCGGTCGGCGGCCGAGAAGGCCGGGCTTCCGCCGTCGGAGGTGCAGGCCGTCACGGACTCCTACGCCTCGGCACAGCTCGACGGTCTCAAGGCCGCGATCTTCGCCACCGGCGGCGTGACGCTGGCCACCTTCCTCGTCACCCCCCGTCTCCCCGCGGGCAGCGGCAGCCGTACGAAGAAGAAGGAGACCCGCGCACCGGCCGGAGACGTCGGATCCACGCGTTGACCACCGCCGGCCACCAGGAAGCCGGGGCACGTGCGCCGGCGCGTGCGTGCACCGCTGCCCGCAGCGCCTCTCGCCCGTCGGCGCGGGCGGAGCGCCGCTCTCAGTGGCGCAGCCCTTCTCCGCTCGGGGAGGACGAGCGAGTGACGGTGTTCGCCCGGCCGTGCTGCAGCCAGGACCACTGAATCCGGCAGCCGACCCGAAGACGGCCTTGGGCGCTCGTGCGCACGCCGAGGCGCCCGAAGTCGATCGCCGCCGGATCCTCCGTTTCGGGGGGCCATTCGGGATTCTCTCCGAGGGGCAGCTCGTCCCGGTCGGTGACGATGACGGTGACGCCGACGTCGTCGGTCCCCAGCAGAACCCAGAAGCGGGCCTGCGTGCTGTGTCCGCGCATGTAGTGACAGCCCACCCTGACGGTGTCCGCCACGCGCGAGGCCGTCGGTTTCGGCACGCCGATCCCGATCAGCATGCCCTGTGCCGCCTCGGCGGTGCTGGCGGCGTCGGCCTCCCGCCGGACCTCCATGGCCGAGGACACGTGCGCGCGCTGTGAGGAGACCTCCGCGCCGTAGACACGCGGAAGGCTGAAGAGCCGGACATCGCGCCCCATGAGACCATCCCCTCGCCCTCCGCACACCGGAGAGGTGCAGATCAGGGGCGCGGTGCAAGGCGCGCACCCCGGGCTGCCGTCGACGATCGTGGGTGCCGAGGTCCGGGGCATCATCACCACAGTAGGCCGCAGTGGTGGCCGATGCCAGGACGAGAGTCTCCGGGACGGATGGCGGATGGCGGTGGGGACACCCCCTGGCCTCGGTCGCCGGCCCGGCCGGTGTGGTCAAGGACGGGTCAGGCCGCCGCGGCGACCCGGGTGCGCAGGTTGTGGAACTGGCGGGTCTGCATGACGAAGTGGGCGGGTTCGCCCAGCAGCAGGTCGAAGGGCCGGGTGAGGCGACGCGGGCGGCCCTGTCCGCGGGTGCGGACCACCAGGCGGGTTCTCCCGTCGGCGGTCGGGCTCAGGTGGAAGCCCCACACTCCGTCCATGCGTGCCACCGGGAAGGCGTCCCACTCCGGGTCGAAGGAGTGGCCGGAGGGCAGCCTGAGGTCCGACCGCAGCACCAGGGTCCGGTTCGGCTCGACGCGCGCCACGGTGAACCAGGACTGGCCGTCACGCGTCGCCGGCAGCCGTTGCCCTTCCTCCAGCCTCTGCCACTCGGGCGTGATCCGGTCCGCGCTCGGTATGCCGAAGTGGTCCAGCAGGTCCCAGCTGTACCAGCCGCCGCGGTCGCCTCCCATCTGCACCAGCCAGGGCCAGACGCGCTCGGGTGGCGCGGGCAGGGTGGTGGCCATCGTCGAGGTGCCGTCGGCGTCGGGGACGAGTTCGTCGCCGGGGTAGGCACGGGCGGCCTCGTCCTGCGTCGCGCCCCAGGTCAGCAGACGCGGCCGGAATCGCCGTGCGTAGAGGGCGAGCACGGCGGGGGCCACCAGGAAGGGGAGCAGGCGCACGCCCGCTCGCCGTCGGCTTGATCGCTGCTTGGACATCGTGTCCTCCCTGGTCACCGGGAGCGGACCTGGTGCGGCAGGTCTCCGTGCCGGCGGCAGGAGACCGGTGCGCGGGGATGGACGGGCCGCGCACCGGTGGTCGTACGCACGGGCGCGGTGGCCGACGATCCGCTCGATCGGGCCTGTCCGCACCGGCGTCCGGCGCTCCGCGCGACGGGCCTCGCCCCGTGGAGCCTGTCTTTCTCCTCTCTGCATATCCGGGGTGGCACGGCCCGCGCGAGGGCCGGTCGGCCCTGCGGCGGGTCCCATCGTCCCGTCGGCCGGCCCCGCGCGCCCCACGCGAGGCCGGCCGACGGCCCCCGACCGTGGAGCCGGCGTGGTTCCGTGCCCGGCGGGCCCGCCGGGCACGGTCCCGGGCCGCAGGCCGGGTTCGTCTCGGCCTACGCGTTCGGGACCGCATGCTCGAACGCCTCCTGATGCCGCTCCGAGGCCGCGAGCAGGTTGCCGTAGATCTGCCGCGCGTCGGGGGCGGTGAGCCCGGTGAGGGCGTGGTGCAGGGCGGCGATGTCGTCGGCCTCCACCGCGCGGCCGGTGTTCAGGGCCGCGTTCAGGCTGCCGTCGCCCTGCTTCAGGTACCGGTCGTAGGTGGCCCGGACGGCCGGGTCGGTGAAGGCTCCGGTCGCCTTGCCCGCGGTCGGGTCGGTGACGTCGTAGCGGTCCAGCAGGCTGCGTACGGCTGTCAGACGGCTGGTCTCGGCCGACGCGATCCGCTCGAAGATCCGCACGTCGTAACGGTCGGCGAACGCCGTGTAGAGGTCGTGGGCCAGTTTCTCCTCCTCGGCCATGCGGGCGAGCGTGGTCTTCTGGGCCGCGGTCAGGGTGCCCTGCGGGGCCGGTGCGCCGGAGCCGGTGCAGCCGCCGTCGCGGCGGGTGTCGCCCACGCCGTTGCCGTGCCACTCGCCATACCGCTCGCCGTATCCCTGACGATCCGTCATCATGTGCTGCCGCACGGCCGGGCCCGTCGGCGGGCCGGTGTCGCCGCTCGCCGCCACCGGGCCGAAGGCCAGCAGACCGCCGACGGCGAGGGCGGCGGCGCCGACCGCCGTCGCGATCTTGGTGTTGCGCTTCATGGCGAACCTCCTCGGGTCCACGAGAGCGCCCCTGCGTTCCCGCACCGTCACCGTCGCGCCGGGCCCTGCAGTCGCGGTGCGCTGCGTGTGGAGACGGGATGGAGACAACCGACGGGCGTTTCGGGGCTGTTCGGCCCTCCCGGGGAAGCGGGCGGGGCGCGTAGATGTGGGACATGGCCTCCACCGTGCTCGTCGTCGAGGACGAGAAGGAGATCCGCGAGCTGCTGCGCCGCTACCTGGAGCGCGCCGGATACGGCGTGCTCACGACCGGCTCGGGCGCCGAGGCGCTGCGGCTGCTGGGCGAGGGCGACGTCGATCTGACGCTGCTCGACCTCGGACTGCCGGACGTGGAGGGCGAAGAGGTGCTGCGGGAGGCCCGCGAGCGCGGGCGGGTCCCGGTGGTGGTGCTGACGGCGCGTACGACCGTGGAGGATCGTATTCACGGGCTGCGGCTGGGCGCCGACGACTATGTGAACAAGCCCTTCAGTCCCACCGAGGTGGTCCTCAGGGTGGGCGCGGTCCTGCAGCGGGCCGGGAGAACGGCGACACGCGCGGCGTCGGTCCAGTCGTACGGCCGCGACCGGCTGCGGATCGACGAGACCCGGCACGAGGCGATGCTGGACGGGACACCGCTGGAGCTGACACCCACCGAGTGGGGCCTGTTGACCACGCTCGCGTCGGTGCCCGGCCGGGTGTACTCGCGCTACGAGCTGGTCAACCGGGTGCGCGGCTACGAGTTCGCGGGCTACGACCGGACGATCGACTCGCATGTGAAGAACCTGCGGCACAAGCTCGGAGACTCCGGCTCCGAGCTGGTCGAGACGGTGCTGGGAGTGGGCTACCGGCTGGGGTGGGCCCGTGACTCCTGACCGTGGTCCGGTGCGCCCCGGCGGGTGGCGGTCCGGCGGGCTCGGTCCCCTCGGGCGACGGCTCTTCGCGGCGTTCGCCGTGGTCGCGCTGGCGTCGGTGGCCCTGTTGACGGCCGCCGCGCTCGCCGGAGCCGGCGCCGGGCTGAGCAGCGCCCACCAGGCCGACCGGCAGCGCGCCGCGTCCCGGGTGGCCGCGGCCGCCGCCGGAGCCTACCGGGCCGCGGACGGCTGGTCGTCGGCGGACCTGACGGCGGCACGGTCGCTCGCCGCCGGCGCGGGCGCGGAGCTCACCGTACGGAACGCCGACGGTGAGGCCATCGCCGGCGGTTCGGCGTCCGGCTCCGGGCCGGAGGGCGACCACGGGATGCCCGGCGCGGGTCACGGGCAGCACGGGCGGATGACCGGTACGGGACCCGGCGCGAACGCGCCCGTGGTGGTCGGCGCCGACACGGTCGGCTCGGTGCACCTGGTCTTCCCGGCCGGCTCCGGTGCGGCGGGTCTGTCCGTGGCGTGGGGCTGGGTCGCCGCGGCCGCCGCGGGGGCGCTGATGCTGGCGCTGGCCGTGAGCTGGTTCGTGACCCGGCGGCTGACCGCTCCCGTGGTCCGGGTCGCGGCCACCGCCCGTGCCCTGGCGGCCGGCGACCGCACCGCGCGCGCCCGGATCGACGCACCCGGGGAACTGGGCGACCTCACCCGTGCTTTCGACGCCATGGCCGACGACGTCGGCCGGGCGGAGCGGGCCCGTCACCGGCTCGCGGCCGATGTCGCCCACGAACTGCGCACACCTCTGGCCTCGTTGCAGGCGGGGCTCGAGGAACTGCGCGACGGCTACGCCGAGCCGTCCGCCGAGCGCCTGGCCGGCCTGCACGACCAGGCGCTGCGGCTCGGGCGCGTCGTCGGCGATCTGGGAGAGCTGGCGGACGCCGAGTCGGCCCGCCTGTCGCTGCACCTGACCGAGGTGGATCTGTCCGTGCTGACCGCCGCCGCCGTGGCCGAGCGCGGGGCGGAACTGCGCACCGCGGGGCTGACCGTGCACACCGTTCCGGGCCCTGCCCCGCTGCCGGTCCGCGCGGACGCCGACCGGCTGCATCAGGCCCTCGGCAACCTGCTCAGCAACACCGCCCGCCACTGCCGCCCCGGTGACACCGTCACCGTCACCACCCTCGCCACGGAGTCCGAGGCACTCGTCGAGGTGACCGACACGGGCCCCGGCATCCCGTCCGACGAGCTGCCGCACGTCTTCGACCGCCTGTGGCGGGGCGCCCGCGCCCGGGCCGGAGGCGGCAGCGGCATCGGCCTCGCCGTGGTCAGGGAACTCATCACGGCCCACGGCGGCACGGTCACCGCGGCCTCCGGACCGAGCGGCGGGACGCGGATGACGCTCCGGCTGCCCAGGGCCCCGTCACCAGGGGCACGGCTCGCTGCCCGCCCTGCGGCCGAACCGCGGGTCACCTCCTGAGAGAACGCCTCCAGGGGTGTTCCTCGTGCGGGAGTGCGGGCAGCGCGGGCGAGGGAACAAACCGGCCTCGCGCAGCGCTGTCCCTGATACCCCATTGGGTATGCGGGGAGCGGCCGACGCCCCTCGGAACGTCACCGCTTGGCGAAGGAGCGTGAGGACGATGGCGACGACAGGATGTGACCACCCCCCTGGCGGCGGGGAGGAACGGCTCGTGACCACCTGTGGACGCAGCATCGCCGTACGGCGCCTGAGGCTCGCGCCGACGGGGCGAGCCCTCACCCGCATCGCCCTCGACGTGGGCCGCGACCAGGGCGACGAACCGGGAGTGTGGGCGGCCCTCACCGCCGGCGAGGCCCGTGACCTGGCCCGTCTGCTCCTGCTCCACGCCGACCTCGCCGAACGGGGCGCCGAGCCCGTCGGACCGGGCCGCGGGGACACGTCGGCGACGTGATGTCAGTTCACCCGCCCTCTGTCCTCCAGATACCGGGTATGTGACTCCTGGCGCCGCGCCTCGGTCTCCCGCAGCGCCGCGGCCAGCCCTTCCGCCTCCTTCCCCAGCAGGGCGAGCTGCCGCTCCAGGTGCCCTTCCGGCGGCTCGGTGCCCGGCGTCATCCGTGTCCACCACCGGGTGCGCACGAAGCCGTCGACGGCTTCGGGGAGGTCCTGGCGCACGGTCCGCGCGAGGGTGTGCACACCCTCCGGGTCCTGGGCGAGCACCTCGGCGACCCAGCCCGGGTCCAGCAACGCGCCCAGCAGGTCCGTCAGTTCGGTGAGACGGTCCGCCGCGGCCGACGGCAGGTCGACGTCCGCCAGGTAGTCACCCAGCTTCCCGAAGTCCTCGCGCAGCGCGTCCAGCCGGGCCGACGGCTGCGGGAATTCCGGCGGCGAGGGCCGCTCCGGTGGGGCGATCAGCGCGCCCGCGCCGTAGAGCCCGGCCACGACGACGGGCCAGTACGGTCCGGCCACGCCGTGAGGCCGGTGTCCCTGCGGACCTGGTCGAGCACCGGTGCCATGTCGGCCAGCTCGCTGGAGGCGAGGATGCGCAGGGTGCCGGGATCGGGGGCGTCGGGGGCGGGCTTCGGGTTCGTGGAGCAGGCGGTCAGCAGGACGGCCGCGAAGGCGGCCACGGCCGGAGCTCGTCTCACGCTGACCCCCCTTCCAGCGCGTCCCGCGACCGGCTGCGTTCCAAGTAGGCGCTCGCGCCGCGCAGTTCGGCCGTGAGGTTGTCCACGGTCGTCGCCATCGCCTCGGCCGCCCGGACCTTGTACGTGTCGATCGCGTCGAGGGTGCGGTAGATCTGCTGGAACGCGGACCGCAGGGTCTCGGCGCCCACGGCCGGGTCCGCGGCGATCCGCTGGACCTCGCCGCTCTGCGTCGCGAGCATCTCGGCGTTGCCCCGGACGAGGTCCTCGGTCGTGCCGCGCAGGGCGTTGACCTGCTCGACGACCTGCTGCTGGTTGTCGAGCGCGGAGGCGAGCATCACGGAGATGCGCAGGGCGGAGACGGTCGTGGTCGCCGCCCGGTCGACGCCCTTGATCAGCTCGTCGTTGTTGCGGCGTACGACGTCCATGGCGAGGTAGCCCTGGGCGCACACGGCCAGCTGGGTGAGCAGGTCCTGGTGCTTCTGCCGGACGGGGAAGAGCACGTCGGCGCGGAGCGAGTCGGCCGCCTCGGGATCCGCGGTGCCGGCGATGTGCTGCTCGACGGCCGTGTCCAGGGCCTCGGTCAGCACGACGTACTCCTGCAGCGTGCCCATGGTCTCCCACAGCCGCACCCGCTCGGTCTGCATCACGGAGTTGTCGCGGCGCAGTTCGTCCTGGCCACCGCGCAGCGAACCGACGATCTTGTTCAACGTCCCCTGCGCGGAGGCGTACTTGGCGACGTGGTCGCGCAGCCTGTTCCCGCCGGGCAGCCGGGAGAGGAACTTCCGCCCCTTGCCGGCCGGCAGGTCCCGGGGGTCCAAGTCCTCGACGACGCGCCGCAGTTCGACCAGCGAGCCGGCCACCAGCGACTGGGCGTCCCCGCCCTTGCCGGGCAGACTCCGCACCGTCCGCTCCAGCATCCGGTTGGACTGTGCGCTCGCGCTGCGCATCTCACCGGCGCCCAGCGCGGTGACCTCCCCGACCTTGCCGGCGAACTCGGGCGAGCGGGCGTCGAGGGCGGCGAGCGAGGCGACGTACGCGGAGGCCTTCTCCGCCATGGCGGTACGGACGCCGTCGTCGACGGGCACGAGCCCGCCCGCCTTCTCCCGCGGGACGGCCGCGACGGCCTCGGGCGGGGTGAGCGTGAAGACGTCGTCCCCGCTCAGAGTGTTCTGATGGGCGTTCTGATGGCTGTTCTGGCTGGTGTTGAAGCTGGTCATGCCGGTCCCCCGTTCATCCGCGCGCCCGGCGCGCCATCTCGTGCAGCACCGCGGAGGTGGGCACGGGCGCCTGCCGGACGCCGGTCAGTTCGTGCTTGAGAAAAGTGCCGGCCGAGGCGAACTCGGTGGCGGCGCCCTGCGGCCGGAAACCGTGCCGGACCGCGAGCCGCCGCAACTCCTCATCGGTGGAGAGGAGTTCGGCGAGCGCCTGGCCCCTGTCCGTCATCGGCACGACGGTGTGGTCGCTGTTGACCGTGGTGTCCGGGTAGAGCACGACCAGGTCGCCGGGCTGCTGCCCGCGCGTGAGAAGCGAGGCGACCTGTGACTCGTAGACCCAGACCAGCGGGTTGCCGGCGCCGCTGACGAAGTCCCGGAACACGGCGTCCGAACTGGACTGCTGGGCCCCCTGCACGGTGACGAGCTTCCTGAGCAGCGGCTCGGTGCGGTCGAGGCCCGCCTTCCCGGCGACCGCCCGTCCGCCGTTCGCCACGTAGGACGCGGCGGCGAGGTAGAGGGCACCGGAGTTGGAGGACTCGGGATCGGTGCTGGAGATGAGGAGCGTCCCGCTCAACTCTCCGTGTCCACCCGTCCCCCTGAGCTGCTGCCAGGTGCGGTCGTCACGGGCCGCGGCCAGATAGGCAGCCATCTTCAGGGTGCCGCGGTGCCCGCTGTCCAGGGTCGCGAGGCCGTTCGCCGCGAGCACCCGGGCAGTGCCGCGGTGAGCCACCACGACGAGGGGCGAGTAGAACGGCCTGGGAAGCGTCCCGCGCACCTTGTACCGGTTCGCCAGCTCGACGGCGGGCGCCTGACTGGACGGGAAAGCGAGGTCGTACCCCTTGAGGTCGAGCCCCTCCATGGCCCAGGACCCGGAGGTCTCGGCCCGTACGGTGTAGCCCTTGGCGGCGAGGGCCCGCACCACGTCCGGATCGGCGAAGTACTCGGCCTTCTCCGATCCGATCACCATCCGCACGGTCTTCGTTGCCGTGCTCCTGTCCTCGTCGTACCGGCCTGCGACGACGGCGGCCACCACGCCACCGATCAGCAGGACCGCGAGGACGATCCCTGCGATACGTCTCACACCGGGGAGCGTCCTCGCGGAATCCAACATTCCCTGCCGCCGGGCATGAACGGCGGGTGTCACCCCGGTCCCGGAACAACACGCGATCTGCGGCCGTCACCCGGTCCGCATCCAGAACGTTGACGCAGATGCACAGGCATGGTTGCCACAGGAGGGGCACGTGAGCGATCGTTGCCTTCAGGCAACTTTTTTCTGCGACCGGATGAGGTGAGGGATTCGCCCAGCGGATCCTCGAGTATGGGTTACCCCCCTGAACAGAGCCGTACCGACGCAAGGTCGGACGCCCTGTGGGCCAGTGCTCCCCATCCCGTCCTGATCGCCGACGCAGGGGGCACGGTGCTGGCCCGCAACGGCGTCGCCGGTGATTGCCTGCCCATGGCCAGTCCGGGTAGGTCCCTGGCCGACACGGCTCCGGCGTGGCTGGCCGCGGCACACCAAGCGCTGCCTCTTCCCGGGCGGTTCGCGGGCTCGGCCGTGGACCCCGCGCCCGTGGGGGTGATCGGTGGGCGACGCTTCCGGGCGCACCCCGGCGTGCACGAGGACGGCACCGTGGTGTGGTGGCTGGTCGACGACACCGACGGCCGGCAGGCGCGGGAAGCCCTGCGCCTGGAGCGGGAGCGGACCGCGTTCCTCTCCGAAGCGTCGAGCGCCCTGCAGTCCTCGCTCAATCTGCGGCGCTGCATGGAAGTGACCGCGCAGCTGGCCTCGGAGAGGCTCGCGGACGCAGCCCTGGTCATCGCGCCGGCCCGTGGCCGCGGGCTGCCGGTGGTGACCTGCCTGAAGGGCGGCATCCCCACGCGCTCCCAGGAGCCGGTGGACCCGAACGACGTTCCTGGCCTGGGCGAGGCGCTGCGCGGCTTCCCTCCGGTGCCCTCGCGGTGGATCGATCCGTCCTCGGCCCCCGGGTGGCTGATCCCCGAGGGCTTCGGCTCCGCCGGCTCGATAGTGATCACCGCACTGCCCGGGCATGGCGTCCCGGCCGGGGCGCTCGTCCTGCTGCGCCGCTCGGACACGGCCACCTTCACCGAGGAGGAGGAGGCCTTCGCCCGTCTCTTCGCCGCGCGGTCCGGGGCGGCGATGTCGGCCGCGCGCCTGTACGCGGAGCAGCATGCGATCACCGAGGTCCTCATGCGGGAACTGCTCCCCCCGGAACTGCACCGGATCTCGGGGGTGGACTTCGCGGGCGGCTACCGGCCGTCGGCCGACCACGAGCGGATCGGCGGCGACTTCTACGACGTGCATCCCGCGACCGTGGAGGGCGAAGCCTCCCTCGTCGCGCTGGGGGACGTGTGCGGCAAGGGCGTGGAGGCGGCCGTACTGACCGGCAAGATCCGCAACACCCTGCACGCGTTGCTGCCCCTGGCCGACGACCACCAGCGAATGCTCGGCCTGCTCAACACCGCGCTGCTGAACTCCGACAGCACCCGGTTCGCGACCCTGATCCTGGCCTCCGCCGTCCGCACGGGCAGCACGGTGGACCTCAGGCTGACCAGCGCCGGCCATCCGCGTCCGCTGATCATCCGCGCGAACGGCACCGTCACCGAGGCCGACACCCGGGGCACTCTGGTCGGGGCCATGCCGGATGTCGCCGCCCACAGCGTTTCCGTCACCTTGGCGCCGGGAGAGTCCTGCGTCCTCTACACGGACGGAATCACCGAGGCCAGGGGCGGGCCGATGGGCGACGCCCTGTTCGGCGAGGAGCGTCTGCGGCGCGCGCTCGCCGGGTGCGCGGGCATGCCGGCGGAGGGAATCGTGGCACACGTCCAGATGCTCGCCGCGCAGTGGCTCGGCGACCGGCGCCACGACGACATGGCCGTCGTCGTCATCTCCGCACCCCGCACCGGCCACCTCAGCACGGTGAACGGCCGTATCCGGGGCAGGCGCACCACATGAGCACCAGCACCTCACCACCCTGCCCCGCCGACGGCACCACCCTCGAGGAACTGACCGGCCACCTGTGGAGAACGGTTCTGGCCGGCGACGAGTACGCGGCGACGCAACTGGTGCTGCGCGCCCTGGACGAGGGGCTGGACGCGGAGAGCATGCTGCTGGACGTGATCGCGGCCGTGCAGGGCAGGATCGGCGAGGAGTGGGCCGCCAACCGCATCAGCGTCGCCCGGGAACACGCCGCGACCGCCATCAGCGAACGGGTCGTGGCCGCCCTCGCCCTGCATCCCTCCGCGCGCACCGCCCCCGCCCGGGGGCGGATCACCGTGGCCTGCGTGGACGGTGAGTGGCACGCGCTGCCCGCCCGCCTGCTGGCCGAGGTGCTGAAGCTGCGCGGCTGGCGGGTCGACTACCTCGGCGCCCAGGTACCGGCCCCGCACCTCATCTCCCATCTGCACCACACCGGCGCGGACGCGGTCGCGCTCTCCGGTTCGATCGCCAGCAGGCTGCCCACCGCGCACGCCACGATCACCGCCTGCCAGGCCGTCGGCGTACCCGTGCTGGTCGGCGGCGCCGCCTTCGGGTCCGACGGCCGGCACGCGGCACGGCTCGGCGCGCAGGCATGGGCCCCCGACGCCCGTGCCGCCGCCGACGTCCTCGCCCGCGGACCGCTGCCCCGCCCGCGCACGGGCCACCAGGAGGTCGACGATCTGCCGCATCTGGCCGATCAGGAGTACACCCTGGTCGCCCGCAACAGCACGTCCCTGGTGCGAAGTGTCTTCACCGGCCTGGAAGATGCCGTCCCCGCCATGCGCGCCTACAGCGAAATGCAGCGTGAGCGCACGGCGGAGGACCTCGCGCACATCGTGGAGTTCCTCGCCGTCGCCCTCTACCTCGACGACCAGGAGCTCTTCGCCCACTTCCTGGCCTGGACCGCCGACGTGCTGGTGGCGCGGGGCGTGCCCGCGCACAGTCTGCCGCCGGCGCTGCGTCTCCTGGCCACGGAGCTCAAGGACTTCCCGCGGGCCTGCCGCATCCTCGAACACGGCACCCGGGTCCTCGCCACGTCACACGGCGCGACGGGAAGCCCGGCATGACGACGCTGCCGCCCACTCACCTGCAGCTGACCCTGGCCGGCACCGGAGACAGGCTCCGGATCGAGATCGACGGCGACCTCGACTACGACACCGCCGACCGGCTCCTGGACACGGTCACCGCGCACCTCGCCGCACGGCCGGACCTCGGCCACCTGCACCTGCGCTGCGCCGGGCTCGGCGTGACCGACTCCATGGGCCTGTCCATCCTGCTGATGATCCGCCGCCGCACCATGGCCGCGGACGTCCGGCTCCATCTCGAGGACCGCCCCGCGCACCTGGACCGTCTCCTGGAGATCACCGGCACCTTCGCCTACCTCACGGGGAGCGCCCCCGGCGCCCCGAAGGCTCCGGAGACCTGAGGGGCGGCGGCAACGGGCCGGACCGGTCATTCTTCGAGGTCCGGGGCGTTGTCCGGGCCGTCGTAGCGGCCCTCCCCCGCTGATCCGTGGACGGCGCGGACCGGCTCGGTCACGGCCCTTCGGATGGCGCGCCGCTGGCCGGCTGTCGTCGCCCCCCAGATGCCGTCGTCCTCGCCGTGGTCGATCGCCCAGGTGCGGCAGGAGACGAGCACGGGGCACCGCCGGCACACCGCCCGGGCATAGCGGGCGTCGGCCTCGGAGACGGTGGAGTCGGAGAGCGGGAAGAAGACCTCCGGGTCCTCCCCGACGCAAGCTGCCCGGTCACGCCAGTCGCGGTGGTCCGGGGATGCGTGAAACGAGCCGGTCATGGTGCACCTCTGGTCGGCCCGACTGCATGCAGTGCGGGCGATGGCTGCGGCACGCGGCCGTACCGCACGCCCGGCAGAGGCTCGTCTCACGGTAAGGGAGGATGCCCGATTTATGCCAGAGCCAGAGGGTGCTCTCCGCGACCGCCTGGGCCTCGCCGAACTCCGGCCCGCGGCCCGGCTCGCGTGGACCACGGTGACGGACACGCCCGCGCGGGCGGCATCCGGGCCCGCCGGCGGAGTCCGACGGGCCCGGCCTGGGCACTTCTGCGCAGTGATCCGCTTGGCCGGGGAAGCCCGGCCGCCGGCTTCGTACGGCCGGGCAGCGGGCTCAGCGCCTCGTGCGGTCGTGCCCCGTCCCCGTCGCGTCCGCAGCGGCGTCCGCGCCGGAGTGTTCGCCGCCGGACGCGGGCGGGGCCGGCGGCTTGCTCGGCGGCATCGGCGCGGCGGTGACCAGGACTCTGGCGTACGCGCCCATGACCGCCGCGGTCACCACGAGGATCACCAGCCAGCGCAGGTGCAGACGGGCGGGCAGGCTCAGGACCCAGCGCAGCGGGCCACCGGATGGGGGGCTGCCCGCGCGGCGGCCACGAGAACGTCCGGCTCGGCTCATCGTCGGCTCCTTCTGTTCAGGGCCCGCGAACGCCGACGGGAACGGCCGATCTGATCGCGGTATTCGAGCAGTTCCAAGGGCATGTCGAAGGCGACGGCCGCCACGATCTGCGGGCCGTGCGGCGTCTCGCGGGTGTAGCGGGCCACGAAGCGCTCGGCACGCAGCGATCCCTCGGTGATCTCCACATCCGTTCCGAGGGACGGGTTGCCCACGGCCTGGATGCGGGTGCCGTGCTGCTCGGACCAGAAGCGCGGGACCGGTGCGAAGCGGGCGGCACGCTCCGGACCGCGCAGCAGCGCGTCCGCGGCGTGCTGTCCCATCTCCACGGCGTGGATGAGATGTTCGGTACGGCGCGGCTCGGCGTCGAAGCGCAGGTTGGGCCAGCGGGCCACGTCGCCCGCCGCGACCACGTGCGGAGTCGGCCGGCCCCAGTGGTCGACCGCATGGCAGGTGGCAGCGCACAGCACGCCGTCGGAGACGTCCAGTCCGCTGTCGCGCAGCCATTCCGTGCGCGGTTCGCTGCCCAGACCGAGGACGACGAAGTCCGCGTCGATCAGCTCGCCGTCGTCCAGGCGCAGCCTGAGGACGTCGCCGTGGTCCTGCCAGTCGGTGATCGTGGTGCCCAGCCGTACGTCGACGCCCGCCCGGCCCTGGATGTCGGCGACCACGGCACCGACCCGCTCGCCGAGGACCCTGCGCAGGAGCGGCGCGCTGTGCACGACGAGGGTGACCTCCAGACCGTGGTCGCGGAGCGTGCAGGCCAGTTCGCAGCCGACGAATCCGCCACCCAGGATCACCACGTGGCGGGCCTGCTGGGCCTCCATCGCCCGCCGGACGGCGACCGCGTCCCCCAGACTGCGGATCGTGCGGATACGGTCGCTGAACAGCGGCGCCTCGGGAAGGCGCTTGGCGTCCACCCCGGTGGCCAGCACCAGCCCTTCGAAGGGAATCCGCTCGCCGCCCCGGAGATGCACGGCCGATCCGTACAGGTCCAGGCCGACCAGGCCGGTGTCCAGCAGCCAGTGGGCGTCCAGCTCCTCCTCCGCCCTGAACGCCAGTTGCTCCGCCGCCAGTTCCCCGGCAAGGAACTGCTTGGACAGGGGCGGGCGGCTGTAGGGGCGGTGCGACTCCTCGCCCACCATGACGATCTCCCCGTCGAAGCCCCGTTCCCTGAGGCGGCTCGCGGCGCTGAGGCCGGCCAGCCCCGCGCCCGCGACGACGATGCGCCGGCGGCTCGCCCGTGCCGACGACCCGCTGCGCAGCGGATTTCCGGGAGGCCGCTCGCCGGGGCTGCGGGAGGTGCGGGTGCGCCCTCCCTCGATCTTGACCGCCTGCATGGGGCAGCACCGCGCGGCCTGGCGCGTCTTGGCCGCGAACTGCGCCGGCACGGCGCGGGTGTAGTGCAGGGAGCCGCCTTCGGAGATCCGGAAGACCTCGGGCGCCTCCTGCTGGCAGATCCCGTAGATGTGGCAGCGGTTGTTGTCCACGCTGATCCGGACGGGCTCGTCCTCCGGGACCAGTACGGGCCGGGGCAGGTCGAACGACTCGGCCGGGATCGCGGGTACGGCCGCGACCTCGGCCGGGGCCTGCCGTGGGCCCGGCACCGCGGCGGGGCGCACGAGCCCCTGCTGGCTCTGCTGGGGGATGAAGGGTACGACCCCATGACCGTGTTCCTGGGCCGTGGGCGGGAGGTGCTCCGGCGGCTGCCCGGCGTGCGAAGGGGTCACCTGGCGGCTCCGGCCTCGGTCGGGAAGGCCCGGCGGCGAAGTCTGGAGCGCGAGGGAAAGACACGGATGAGGAAGGCCACGAGGACCGTGCCGGCACCGGTCGCCACGCTGACCGCGACCAGGTTCAGATGCCGCGGTTCGGGGTGGACCAGGAAGACGTGCAGCCAGATCATGGCGAAGGAGACGTAGGCGAACTGGTGCACCCGCAGCCAACGGTGGTAGCCCAGGCGGTTCTGCAGCCACACCGAACAGGCCACGGCGATCGCCAGTTCCGTCCCGAGAATGCCCAGGCCCACCGGTATCCGCTGGAGGCCGCCCGAGAAGGGAAGGGCCAGCTGTGTCCAGCCGATCCGCCATATCGGCTGGTAGAGGAAGGTCAGACCGTGGATTCCACCGAAGATCATCGCCGAGAGGGCCAGCGTCATGTGGGCCCCGTAGAACGTGGCCCTGTTGACGGCGCGCTGCATGAACCGAAGCCGGAGCATCACACCGAGGACGACGGTCGAGACCATCAGGACGTAGGCGATGAGCGCGGCCAGCCGGGCGATCTTGTGCGCACCCACGTCGTAGGGAACGTGTGCGCGATACGCGTCCAGCGGTGACCCCGGTATCGGCGGCGCGGCGACGGCCTCGGGCGCCAGGAAGGCACTGAGGCCGAGCACCGTCACGGCCACGACCAGCCACCTGGCTCTTCGGACGACGGCAGGACGGCAACCGGTGGGCACCCTGTCCCTCGGCATGTTGTGAGCTCCTCGCATCGACGTGCCCGCGGAACGCAGGGTGCGGGCCGGCCGGTCGGAGCCGCCGCACGTGGAGTGCATTCGCGCGGGGGTGACACCAATGCCCCCGTTTCCCGCACAGGCGGCGCGCCGCCGGCCGCAGACGCTACACGAATCCAGACAGCGGATCGGGGCCTTCCGGAAGGCAAATCCCTTGAAAATGAATGGAGTTGTCCGTTTTGGCGTATGGTTTGAGCCGGTTCCGTGGACAACCTCTGAATGTCCTCTGAATCCCGTGCCGGGGTGGGGGCTTTGCGCGAAGGTTCCGGCGACGACGTGCCCGACAGCGGCACGGCGGGACGCGATCAGCCCCTCGGCGCCCGGTCCAGGCGCAGGGCCAGTGCCGGGCAGGCGGCCACCGCGCGCCGCGCGTGCGCCAGGGCTTCGCCCGTCAGCGGGGCCGATCCCACGATCGGATAGCCCCACTCGTCCAACTCGATCAGCTCCGGGAGGAGCTCGGAGCACAGGCCGTAGCCGTCGCAGGCGATGCGGTCGATCCCGACGGTGTGCGATCCGGGAGAGGGCGTGGCGGTCATGGCGGTCACCTCCAGTCCCGGTCGCCGGGCGCGGGTGTGTGCGGAAGCGGCAGGACGGGTTCGTGTCCGGCCGCCGCGCAGGGCCCGTACCTCAGGTGGTGGTGCACGTCGTCGGCGAAGACCCGCAAGGCCGTCGCGGCGAAGCGTGAGGCGCCGTCGGGGTGCCGGCAGGCGCCCCGCCCGGCGAGCAGTCCCACCCGGCCCTCCAGCCGCTGCAACTGGCCCGGTCCGCACCGGCCGTGCGCGAGTTCGGCGAAGTCCGTCGCGACGGCCGGCAGTCCGAGCCGGCACGGCCCGCACTGCCGTGCGCTCTGCGCCGCGAGATGCCCGAGCACCCGGGCCGCCTCGGCGAGTCCGCACACGTGGGCGGGCAGCGCCACGACCACCCCGGCACCGGGTCCCGCGCCGAGCGCCGCCAGGTCCGACTTGGTGAAGGGCACGCGCAGCGCCTGCCCGGCCGGCAGCCAGCTGCCGAAGAAGCCGCCCAGCAGTACGGACCCGAGCGGTTGCGAGGCCCCGCCGGCGATGTCCAGCATCTCGCCGAGCGGCAGGCCCATCGGCACCTCGTAGACGCCCGGGGTGTGCAACGCGCCGGAGAGCGTGACGAGGGTGGTGCCCGGGGCGTCGGGGCGTCCGGCACCACGGAACCAGCCGGGGCCGTAGCGGGCGATCAGGGCGAGGTGGGCAAGGGTCTCCACGTTGTCGATCAGGGTGGGGCGGCGGGCGACTCCCTTCTCGAAGGGGCGCGGCGGAGTGGCCAGCGGGCGGGCGTCGCCGCCGTTGAGCCAGCGCACCAGGGACGTCTCCTCGCTGGAGACGTAGTGGTGGGGCAGTTCGTGCACCAGGACCGGCACCCAGTCGAGGCCCAGCCGCCGGCGCTCCTCGACCGCTTCGCGCAGCGCGCGGGCCTGGTCCTGCCGCGTGCGCGGCAGGACCAGGTGCGCCTCGTCCGCACCCACCCCGGCGGCGGCCAGGGCGATGCCGTCCAGCACCAGGTGGGGGGCGAGGTCCAGCAGGGTCTCGTCCTTGCTGCTGGCGGGCTCGCTCTCCATGCCGTTGGCGACGAGTACGGCGGTGCCCTTGCCGGCGGCGACGGTCCGCATCTTGCGGCCGGTGGGGAAGGCGGCGCCGCCCCTTCCGGTCAGCCCGGCGTCCTCCACCGCGCGCACCAGCCGGTCGGCCGCGCCGGCGGTACGCGGAAAGGGCGGCGGACCGTAGCGTCCCAGGTGCTCCTCGACATCGGCCGCGCCGCCGGTGGCGTACCAGCCGTGCAGCAGCCTGGAGCCGTACGGGCCCTGCATGCCCTCACTGCCGTCGCCGACCCGCGGGGCGGTACGTCCGTCGGTCATCGCGTCGGTCATTCGGAGCCTCCCCCATCCTCGGCCGGCACGGGCGCCGGCTGTCCGGCGACCGTCGCCACCGGCGCGGTTCCTCCCGCGCGGTGTGCCCAACCGGGCTGCAACGGACCGGAGTTCATGAACGCGACCAGCACCACGGGCACGGCCGCCGCCGTGACACCGGCCCACAGCCGTGCCGCGACCCGGCCCGGACCCGCCCGGTACAGGCGCCACCAGACGGCGCCCACGACGACGGCGAGACAGGCGAAGTACAGGGCGAGCTGCTGCGGGAGCCGGGTGTCGGTGCCGGTTCCGGCGGCGTGGAAGAGCGCCACCGGCCAGGCGGCGTAGGCCAGCCAGTGCACGGCCTTCCACCGCCGCTGCCCCAGGCGCAGCCGTACCGCGCTGGTGAGCGCGACCGCGAGCAGCAGGTCGAACGCGACCGTGCCGAGCCCCAGCCACAGCGGCCGGTACGAGGAGACGAACGGCACGACCGTCGCGAGCCAGCCCAGGTGGACGAAGGTGTCGAGAAGGGCGGTGACGATGTGCAGGGCCAGGAAGACCAGGGTCAGCACCGACAGATTGCGATGCAGGGCGCTCACCTCGAAGCGGGCGATCCGCTGCGGCTCGTACCGGCCGCCCACGGCGATGCCGAGCGCGACGGTCGCGGTGAGCAGGACCAGGGCGACGGTGCCGCCCGCCCGGGTCGCGTACCACAGCGGGCTGGGGCCGGCGGCGGCCAGCGTCACGAGGGCGGTCACCGGGTGCCTCCCGCGGTGTCCTCGGGCCAGCCGCACACCCGCTCGACGCGTCCGTCCACGCGGACCAGACGCGCGGGCAGTCCCGCCGCGCGCAGACGGGCCGGGGCCCGTTCGCCGAGGACCACGGCCTCGGTGCTGGCGGTGTTGGCCGCCACGCAGTCGGCGGCGGCGACGCTGACCGTACGCCAGACCGGGGCGGGGATGTCGCCGGTGAACGGGTCGACGATGTGGTGCAGTCGCCGTCCGCCGCGGCGCCAGGTGCGCACGGCGGTGCCGGAGGTGGCGAGTCCGCCTCCGGTGACGCTCACCGTGGGCCGTCCCTCGGTGTCGGGGGCCGCGTGGTCGTCGGCGAGGGCGATCCGCCATCCGCCCGGCGGCGCCTCGCCCGCTACGGAGAGGTCTCCGCCCAGGTTGACCAGGACACCGCAGCCGGTCGCCTCGGCCGCGCGGCGAGAAGCCCGGTCCGCGGCGAGGGCCTTGGCGGTCGCCCCGAGGTCGAGCGCGATGCCCGGGGGCAGCCGCAGCCGCCGGGCGGCGCGGTCCCATTCGACCGCCCGCCAGCCCGCGGCCGGTCCGGCCACGCGGACGGGGGTCGCGTCCTGCGGCCGCAGCGCGGCGAACGTGACGTCGTAACCCAGCGCCCGTACGGCGCTGCCGACGGTGGGGTCCACGACGCCCTCGGTCGTCTCGGCCGCCCGCAGGGCGACGTCCAGTGCCTCGGCAAACAGCGCGCCGACCTCGTGGACGGCGCCCGGCGCGGCGTTGGCGCGCGACAGCTCCGAGTCGGGGCGGAAACGACTGCACGCCACGTCGATGGCGGCCAGTTCCGCGTCGAGGACGTGCCGTGCCGCCTCCAGCGCGCCCGGGTCGGTGACCAGCAGCGAGGCGGTGGTGCCGAGCGCCCGGAAGGAGACCGACGCCGGTTGTGTGGCGGCGGTCATGACGAACCCGACGTGGTGTGGGAGGGCTGGGGGGTCGGTGTGGGGCTCTTGGTGGCGGGTGCGGGCGCCGCCGAACGCGTCGTCGGCGGGGCGACGGGGGTCGTCCGCTGCGGCACGGTCGCGTGCGGCGTCGTGAGGGTGGGCCGGGGGGTCCCGGACGGGGCCGGGGTGTGCGCCGGGGGCCGCGACGCGGCGGACGCGCCGGAGGCGGGGCCGGGTGTGGTGGAGGCGGGCGCGGGCGCCCCGGTCCCGGAGGCGTTCCCGGACGGCGGCGAGGACTGTCCGGGCAGTGCCTGGGCGTACCCGGTGGCGAGCGCCACGGAGCCGGCCGCTGCCGCGACGGCCACCCAGCGGGTGGTGCTTCCGACCCGGCTCAGACCGCGCTCCCGGCGCCGCACGGCACCGGACGGCGTGGGGTGGTCGGGGTGGGGCATGGTTCCTCCTCGGCCGTCGGTGCGCCGTCGGCGAGCGTTCCGCTCCCGGCGGGGCACCTGTGGGTATCCGTCCTCCAGCCTGCGCAGTCGGACGTCGGGAACCGGTTCAGGAATCCTTCAGAACCCGCAAAGATGCGCATACACGCAGGTCAGGGCATGCCCACGGGCACGAGTCAGGTGCCGTTCGCCGCCGGACCGCCGCGCTGGGACCGGCCGCCACCGCGCTCACGCCCGCGCCGGGGCTCGGGCAGGGACAGGGCCACGGTCAGCCCGCCACCGGGCGTGTCCAGCAGTTCGGCGGTGCCGCCGTTGGCCGTGACCAGCCGGTGGACGATGGCCAGGCCCAGCCCGGTACCGGTCGCCTCGTGGTTGCCGAATCTGCGGAACGCGCTGTCCCGCGCGGCGCGGGTCATCCCGGGACCGTTGTCGACGACCCGCAGCTGAACCGCCCCGCCCTGCCGTCTGCCGGTGATCAGCACCTGGCCGCCCTCCGGAACCGCGTCGAGGGCGTTGGCGACCAGGTTGTCCAGCACCTGCTCCAGATCGCCCTCTCCGAGGAACGCCAGGAGTCCGGGCCGGCACTCGGCAGCGAGCCGGACCCGGCCCGCGTCGGCGACGGGTTCCCAGGCGGCGACCCTCTCGGTCACCAGCCGATCCACCCGGACCGGCACCGGCCGGGGCACCGCGTGCTCGGCGCGCGCCACCGCCAGCATGCCGTCCACCAGCCGGGACAGCCGGGCGATCTCCCCCTGCGCGTCGGCCAGTTCCGTGGCCGTGTCCCCCTCCGCGTCGGCGGCGAGCAGGTCGAGCCGCAGCCGGAGCGCCGCGAGCGGCGTCCGCAGCTGGTGCGAGACGTCGGCGACCACCGCACGGTGACCGTGCACCAGGGCCTCGGTGCGCGCGGCCATCGTGTTGAACGTCGCGGCGAGGCGGCGCACCTCCTGAGGTCCCTCCTCGTCCGGTGCCCGCACGTCCAGCGCCCCCTCCCCCAGCTGCTGCGCCGAGTCGTCCAGCACCCGCAGCGGCCGGCCGACCCAGCGGGCCAGCAGCACGGACATCAGTACGGCCGCGCCGAGCGCGCCGACGGCGATCAACGTGAGCCAGCCCCACATCGCCAGGATCCGGTCGTGCAGCGGATCGGCGGCCCGGCTCAGGACGGCGACCCCGACGGGATCCGAGGCGTCCCCGATCGGCACGGCGGTCGTCAGCCACTGGTCGTCCTGGAGCACCCGGGTGCCGGGACGGGCGAGCACCGAGGAGACGAGCCCCGCGGAATCGTCGTCGGCCACGTCGGAGCACGATGTCGACAGCAGCTCGTGGCCGGCGCTGTCGTAGACGGTCGCGCAGTCGCCCCTCTCGTGGGCCTCCTCGACGAGGGCCCGCGCCGACGCGTCGGACTTCCGGTCCGACAGGTGCTCCTCGGCGGCGGCGGCGACCGCCCGCGCCCTCGCGGCCGCCTCGTCCCGGAACGAGGTCTGCTCGCGCTCCGTCATGAGCAGCCCGAGCGGCACCACCGCGAGCACCAGAATCGCGGTGATGAGGGCGAGAACGCTGAGTGCGATACGGCGGGTCACCGCACCGGTCCCACCTCGCCGAGACGGAAGCCCCGACCGTAGACCGTCTCCAGCAGGCCGGGCACGCCCAGCTTGCGGCGCAACGCGGCCATGTGGACGTCCAGCACCTTGGTGGGCCCGTACCAGTGCGCGTCCCAGGCACGCTCCAGGATCTCCTGGCGTGTCACGACCCGTCCGGGATCGGCGGCGAGGCAGTGGAGGATGTCGAACTCCTTGGGCGTCAGCGCGACGTCCACCCCGCCGACCGTCACCTTGCGGGTGCGCGGGTCGACCACGAGCGGGCCGTGAGTCAGCAGTTCCGGCGCGGACGGGCGGGTGCGCCGCAGCACGGCCCTGATCCGGGCCAGCAGCTCCGCCAGCCCGAAGGGCTTGACGAGGTAGTCGTCAGCGCCTTCGTCGAGGGCCGCGACCCGGTCGCCCTCCTCGCCGCGCGCGGTCACCACGATGATCGCCGCGTCCGACCGCCGCCGCAGCAGCCGGCAGAGCTCGATGCCGTCCATGTCCGGCAGCCCGAGGTCGAGCAGGACCACGTCGGGCGACGGTACGTGGGTGAGCGCACCCCGTGCGGTGTCGGCACTGCTCGCCCGGTACCCCGCCCGGACCAGACCGCGCAGCAGCGACCCCGCGAGACCGGGGTCGTCCTCGACGACGAGCACGGAGTACCCGTCGGGGTCGGCCCGAGGGCCGCTTTCCTGTTCCACGGCACCAAGCGTAGGACGACGCGGGCGACTCCCCGGATCGGCCCGAGAACCGGACGCATGCGGGGGACGCTGCCGCGACAGCGCCGCGGTCGCCCGGCTTTGCCACTTCTGAACGTTTCCCCGACGTCCTTCCGACGCGGCCGGGCGCAAGCTGGGGACAGGGCGTCCGCGAGCCCGGGCGTCCGCCTCGCGGCACCGGCTTCATCTGAAGGAGGCCCCGGCCCATGTACGAACCCACGCACGAGCCCGACCCGGTACGGCGACGCGACCGCGGGCTCCTGCGGGTGGGCAGCACGACCCGCAGGACCGCCAGCGCCGCGACAGCCGCGGCCCTGCTGCTCGGCGCCGGCTACGCCCACGTCCTGCCCAGCGTCTCCTCGCTGGCGTCGGACGCCGTCGAGCACTCGTCCGGCGACCACCAGCGGTCCCAGGCCCCGGCCAACGCGCCGGGCTCCACCACGCAGCAGCCGCAGACGACGAGCGGAGCGTCCTGACTCCCGGATTCTCCGGGAGAGACGCATCCTCCGAGCGGGCACGAGGCGAATCAACCGAAGGAGCCGACCCACCGGGAGAGACCATGTCCGACGCCGTGCCCGCCCGACTTCACGCCTACCTCAGCTACGCCTCCGCCCCGTCGGCCCTGGAGTGGCTGAAAGCCGTCGGATTCGATGTCCTCGTACGCCAGGAGGGCCCCGACGGCCGTGTCGCGCACGCGGAAGTGCGCATGGGAGAGATCGCGCTGATGCTCGCCAGCGCCGACAACGAGTACACCGTCGCACCCCTCCGCGGCGTCAGCAGCGGCAGCGGGCTGTATCTCTGGCTCGCCGGAGCGGCCGACGTCGACGACTGGTATCGCCGCGCTGTCGACGCCGGTGGGCGTGAGGTCATCCCGCCCGAGGACACGCCATGGGGCAGCCGCCGCGCCCGCGTCCTGGACCCGGAGGGCCACGAATGGAGCGCCGGCACCTACCGGCCCGGTCAGGCGTGGTAGGACGAGCGCGGCAGGGGGGCCGTCGCGGCGGCACCCGTCAGCGGCAGCCGGAGGTGGCATCGTGACCGAGTGGGTGCTGCGGCCCGACGGCGGCCGCCCGGAGGGCCGCACCTGCGTCCACCTCGAAGACGCGGGTCCCACGCCGGCGCCCCGGAGCGACGTGTGCCCGCAGTGCGCCGCCCGAGGACACCGGGAAAGGCGTCTGCGGATCTGTCTGACCTGCGGGCACGCCGGATGCAGTGACAGCGCGCCGCTCGCCCATGCGACCGCTCACTTCGAGGCCAGCGGGCACCCCCTCGCGGGTTCGGCGGAACCGGGAGAGAACTGGGCCTGGTGCTACGTCGACGAGGTGTTCCTGCACAGGCCGGACCCCGCCTGAGGATCGCCGCGCACGGAAGGCCGGGGACGTGGCTGCCGCGTCCGGTGTCCGTCCGCCCACGGCCACTCGTCGATGACCGCTCCGAAGTGGGCGCCGTGAGAAGGACGTGCGCGAGCGGTTCCACCTGCCGCCGGAAGGCCTCCCGCCACGCGCTCAGCGGACCTGGATGGGCTGGTCCATCCCGAGCTGCTTGTGACCGGGGATCGGGCAGTACAGGTCGTACGCGCCCTTCTTCAGGGTGACCGTCAGCGTCGCCTGCCGGCCGCCCTGGATGTTCTTGGTCCTGGCGTCCTGCACACCGGGGCCCACGATCGACAGCGCATGCGTGATCTTGCCGGCGTTGTCGGTGACGAAGGTGTACGTGCCGGGCGTGAAGGACGACTGGGACAGCTTCAGCGCGTACTCGGTCTCGGTGACCGTCACCCGGGTTCCCGAGCCGGCCGTGCCCGCGCCGGAACTCGCCGGCCCCTTCGCCTGACCACCGCCCCCGCCGGAGCAGGCGGCCAGGACGAGTGCGGCGCAGAAGGCCACCCCGGTCGTACGAAGTGCGGTACGGCTCGTGTGTGCCGAGATTGCCATGCGGCTCATCCCCTTCGGGGCCCGCCACGAGACGTCGGGCTTGTCCGCGTCTGCCGGGAGAGCCCTCAATGGGAGATACGAGCGGCCTTGCCCAGCTGTTCAGTGATACTGGGACGTCGTCCCCGGAGATCGCCCCAGCAGGGGGCGATCGACCGGGAGGACCCGCCGACCGGTGCGCCGTCCTCCATGACGGCCTCAGCACGGCCTCGGCGTTCCGGGCCGCCCGGGCATGGCCCACCGCTCGACACCGTGCCCGGCCTGCGGCTCGCCGACGGCTTCGCCCGGGTGGAACACTGGGCGCTCACGCGCGGGTCGCGGTCGCCGCCGGTGCGCTTCGCCCCGGCGAGCGCCCCGACCCGATACGTGCGGGGGCGTGCGTGAGGGCGACGAGAGGCAGCCCCGTCATGGCTCCGGCACCGTGCGCGGCACGGCCCACGCCCGGCCGGCGTCGCACTCTGCGCGGGCCCCGGCATGGCTCTACCCTCGGTCTGTGACGCAGCCCGAGCAGCGCGCCGAGGGCGCCGGACCGTTCACCACCCGGCTGGCCTGGCACCTTCCCGACGGTGGCAGCGCCGTCTGGGAGTCCCGCCCGGCCCGACGGCTTGGTGTGCTCCTCGTCCACCCACCGGGAACCACCGAGAGCCGGCACACCAGCGCCGACGACCTCGGCACGGCCCGACTGCGCAGGCTCAACTCCATCGCCTCCACCGCCTTCGTCATCGGCGGCGCCCTCTTCATGGCCGGAGCCGCCATCGCCGAGTTCGGCTCCGGCGACGCCGTCACCTGTGCCTCGGTCTACTTCGCGGGCGGGATCTTCTTCACCACCGGCGGCTACGCCTCACTGCTCCAGGTGATCAACGCACCCCGCCACGTCCCCGGCGGCGAAGCCCGACTGGTCACCCGCGGCTGGCGCTGGTGGAGCTACGAACCGACGCGACTCGACTGGCTCAGCACGTTCGTCCTGTTCACCGGCACCCTCGTCTTCGGCATCAACCTGCTCGACTCCTTCCTCCAGGGGCTGAGCGTCCGGCAGGTCAACCGGCTGATCTGGACTCCGGACGTCGTGGGCTGCGTCCTCTTCCTGGTCTCCGGCCACCTCGCGCTCGCCGAGGTCTGCCACGGCCGGCCCTGCGTCCACCGGCGCAGCCTCGGCTGGTGGATCGTCGCCGTGAACCAACTCGGTTCCGTCCTCTTCATGGTCTCGGCACTCGCCGCCTACACCCGCCACTCCACCGGCAGCCTCGTCAACACCCACATCGCCAACTGGGGCACCCTCACCGGCGCACTCTGCTTCTGCGTCGGCGGCTTCCTGCAGTTCTACGAACGCCCCTGAACCCCCTGCGGTCAGGTCGACCGCGCGGACGATCCGGCCTCACCCGTGATCGCGGTGCTCAGATGCTTCTCCAGGAAGGCGATCTGCGCCGCGACGGCCTGTTCGTGCGACTCGAGGAACGGGGCGTAGTGGCGGCCCGACAGGTGGACCACTTCGGATCGAGGTGCGGTCCGGGCGGCCCGCACGGCAGGAGCGGGGAGCACGCTCTGGTCCTGGTCGCAGACGACGACCAGCAGGGGGCACCGGATCCGGGAGGCGTGGCGGCCGGGCCGGTATCCGCCGAGTTTCAGCACGAGCCGTGCGGCGACGGTCTGCTCCCAGTTGGTGTGGCGGCGGTCGGGGTCCAGGGCCCGGTCGCCGTCCATGGCGTCGGGCGTGGTGAGCGAGGCGACGGCACCGCGCGGCCCGGCGGTCGGGACCAGCAGCGGCTGCCGCCCGGCGAGGCCCCCGAGTGCGTCCGCGATGCCGCGGCCGAACAGGCGCAGCACGGCGAGGGGTGTCATGGAGCGCAGCGCGTGGGGTGCGACGGCGCGGCCGTCGACCAGTGGGGTCTGCGCGATCGCGCAGGCCAGGTGCGGATGGTCGGCCGCGACACGGAAGACGTGGCCGCCCGCCAGCGAGAAGCCCCAGATCGAGATCCTTTCCGGGTCGACGTCCGGCAGGCCGGCCGCGTGACCGATCGCGGCGTGCCAGTCGGCGATCTGCTCGTCGAAGCGGACGATCTGGCGCGGCACGCCTCCGCTCTCCCCGAACCGTCGGTGGTCGAAGGCCAGGACCGTGAAGCCGGCGTCGTTGAATCGCGCGGCGAACTGGTCCGAGGCCGGCTCCTTGGTCACCGAGGTGCCGCCGGCCATGATCACGCAGCCGCCGTTGACCCCCGGGTAGTGCCATGCGGCACATGTGGTGTCACCGCTGGTGAAACGGACTTTCTCCCGTTGCGTGAACGTCGGCACAGGGACCTCCATGATGAACGGTCGTGGGCGCGGCTCGGTCCACCGATTCCGGCACTCCGTCGGGGACGGGCCGCAGCGGATGCCGTCCATGCTTGGCGCGCGGTCCCCGAGATGGGCGCCGAGCGGCGCCGAATGAGCGAAACTCGCCTTCATGGCGCACACATCGGCGGATTCCGTACTGAGCCTCCTGGATCAGCGGCTGGTGGCCGCGCTGCAGTGCGACGGCCGCCTCACCGCGGAGCGGGCGGCCCACGTGCTGGGGCTCAACCCCGCCACGGTGCGCCGTCGCCTGCACGCGCTCGGCGCCGACGGCACCGTGCGCGTGGTGATCTCACCGGTGGCGCGCCCGCGCGGCGGGGGTTCGGCCGGGGCCCTGTTCCTGCGCATCCGGGTCCTGCGGGGAAAGCTCGACACGATCGTGGCCGCGCTCGCGGCGCGCGAGGACATCCCGTTCATCGACGTCACCACCTCGGGCGACGAGATCTTCGCGGTGGCACGCACCGAGCCGGGCTCGCGCGACCCCCTGGTCTTCCGCCAACTGCCCTCCACCCAGGCGGTGACGTCCCTGGAGAGCGCCACCATCCTGCACGTCTTCCGGCTCACCTCCGAGTGGCGTCACCAGGTGCTGACCGCGGCCGAACGCACGGCGCTGGGCCCTGCCGAACCGGTCGCCGCGGCGACGGCTTCCGGCTCCGCGGGCCTGTACGGCGTCGACACCGACGCCCTGGAGCAGTCGCTCATCGACGCCCTCACCCCCGACGCGCGCCTGACCGCGGCGGACCTGGCCGCCCGCACCGGGCACCCGGAGAGCACGGTGCGCCGCCGCCTCGCCCGCCTGACCTCCCAGGGCCGCCTGATCACCCAGGTCCTGGTGGATCCACGCCGTCTGGGGCTGTCCATCGAGGCCAAGCTGCTGCTGCACGTGCCCCCCGACCATCTGGCCGCCGCCGGCCGGGCTCTGGCCCAGCACCCCGCGGTGCACGGCGCGTTCGCGACATCCGGACCCTCCAACCTGCATGCCGCCGCGTACTTCCCCCATCTCTCGGCCCTGTACGACTTCCTCTCCCGCGATCTGGCCGGCCTGGGCATCACCCACGTCGAGACGGCCGTCGTCAGCCGCGCCGTCAAACGCACTCCCCCACCGGTGATGGAGGCGAACCGCGCGAGGAGGCCGCCGCGCCCGGCGCGCGGCACGTCAGGAGCAGACCGGCGAAGTCGCCGACCCTGACGCCGACCGCCCGGGCGTCACCGATCGAGAGCCCAACTGCCGGGACGCGCTGCGGGACGGCGATCTGCCGCCGCCGGCCTCGCTGTACCTGGGCGAGCCCGGGTACATCCTCGACTTCGTCTCGCCGTATCCCCTGGCGTACGAGGAGGAGCTCACCGCCGAACTGCACCGCGTCGCGTGCACCCCGGCGGAACGGGTGCAGTGCAACAAGGTCCGCCTGACCAACGTGGCGCGCACGTACGGTGACGAGGGCGGGGGCCCGTGCACCGGTCGCGTTCCGATGCACCGGCGCCGCGCCACCGGCCCGCACCGCACCGGCGTAGACGAGCCGTGGCCGTCCCCGCACGGTGTCAGAGGCTGCTGAGCAGGGCGAGGCGCTCCGCGCTGGTGGAGTCCTGCTCGGCGTAGTAGACGACGATCAGCTGGCGGGCCTGCGGGCGCACCAATTTCTCGTAGTGCAGGTCGAGTTCGCCGACGAGCGGATGGTTGAGCCGGGTCCGGCCGGTGTCGCGGCGGCGGACCTCACGGCGGGTCCACAGGGTGCTGAAGCGCTCGCTGGCGACGGTGAGTTCGCCGATGGTCTCCAGCAACTCCGGGTCGGCGTCGTCGATGTCGATCATGGCACGCAGGCCGGAGACGGTCTTGGCGGTCATGTCGTCCCACTCCGGGTAGAGGCCGCGCATCTCGGGTTCGAGGAAGGCGGCCCTGAGCGGGTTGTGGCCCACGGCGAAGAAGGGGCACAGGAGCACGGCCGACCGGTTCGCGGCGACGACGCGTCCGCTGGGCACCTGGGCGTAGGCGGGGGTGTGCGGCCAGCTGTCCAGGAGTGGCTGGAGATCGCCCTGGTTCGTACGGGCGCGGCCGCGTGGCCTGCGGGCGGGCGGCGCGGGGTGGGCGAGACGGTGCAGGTAGGCGATGGCGTCCTCGTCGAGCTGGAGCGCGCCCGCCAGGGCGGTCAGGATCTGGTCGGAGGGGTTGAGGTTGCGGCCCTGTTCCAGCCGCAGGTAGTACTCGGGGCTGATGCCCGCCAGCTGGGCGACCTCCTCGCGCCGCAGTCCGGGGACCCGGCGCCGCTCGCCGGGAGGCAGCCCGGCCTGCTGCGGACTGATCTGCCCGCGCCGGGTCCGCAGGAACGCGCCCAGGGTGTCGGCACTCTCGTACGCCATGGGTGCGACGCTAGCGCCCCGGCCGGAAAGGCTCACCGGCGGGCGACGCCCGGCAGACCTTCCGGCCATGGCCCTACCCATTGAGGAGCCCGAGGCGGACCAGGCTCTCCGCGGTCGCCACGACTGCGTCCTCGTTGGAGCGCGGGGACCAGTCCAGTTCCTTGCGGGCCTTCGCGTTGGAGGCGCGGCGCACCACGCCCAGCTGCGGGACCGTCTCGCGCAGCGCCGGGCTGACCGTGGCGAGCAGGCGCAGCAGCCAGGCCGGGGCCGAGCCGGTGGGGGCCTTGGCGGCGGCCTCGCCCACCCGTGCGCGCACGGCCGTGGCGATCTGGTGGAAGGAGATCGGCTCGCCCGCGAGCGCCAGGTACCGCTGGCCGGCCGCCTGGGGCGCCGTCATGGCGCGCAGATGCAGGTCCGCGGCGTCGCGGACGTCGACCGTGTTGGTCCAGATGGGTGGCGCGGCCCGCATGCCGCCGGTCATCATCGCGTGGATGATCCGGATGGACGCGGAGTAGTCCGGCCCGAGGACCGGGCCGAAGATTCCCACGGGGTTGACGACCGTCAGCTCCAGCCCGTCGCGCTCGTTCGCGACGAAGTCCCACGCGGCCCGCTCGGCCACGGCCTTGGACTTGATGTACGCGGACACGCCCGGCCCGTCCGTCCTCGTCCAGTCACTCTCGTCGAACGTCCGCCCGGTCCGCTCGTGTCCGTACCCCACCGCCGCGAAGGAGGAGGTCAGCACGGTGCGCTTCACGCCCGCGTCCCGGGCCGCGCGCAGGACTCGCAAGGTGCCCTCACGAGCGGGGACGATCACCTCGTCCTCGTGTGCCGGCCGTGTGCCCGGGAACGGTGAGGCCATGTGCAGGACGTAGTCGGCTTCCGCCATGGCTCGGTCCCAGCCGCGGTCGGAGGTCAGGTCCGCCTCCAGGTAGGAGACACCGTCCGTGTGCGGGGCTCCGGCCACGGTGAGCATCCGCTCGACGTCGGGGCGCCGCGCGAGGGAGCGCACGGTGGTGGTGACGGTGTGTCCGGCGGTCAGGAGCTGGGCGATGGTGTGGGAACCGAGAAACCCGGTTCCGCCCGTGACGAGTACGTGTGCCATGCCCTCATGGTCGGCAGCCGGGCCGGCGCGTTCCAGATCCCGCCTGTACCAGTACTCCCAGGGACAGGCTCGGAGCGACGCCGTCGGGTACCGGCCAAAAGGCGGTGAAGGCGTTGACAGGCCACCCGACGGATTCATAGCTTTTCAAATCATCGGTGATTCCGATGATTGAGAAACTTGATCATCGAAGCTCGGGGGAAAGATGAAGGAACGAACGACCCAGGTGCCGCGGCAGGCTCCTGACGCCGGGGCGGGCACCACCGCGGAGGCAGACGGCGGACGGGGATGGACGCTGGCCGTCGTCTGCGTGGCCACGTTCATGCTGCTGCTCGACCTCACCGTGGTGAACGTCGCGCTCCCGGACATCCGGCAGGCCTTCGACGCGAGCTTCACCTCGCTGCAATGGGTGCTGGACGCCTACGCGCTGGGGCTCGCCGCGGTGCTCCTGACGGCCGGGTCGCTGGCCGACCGGCTGGGCCGCAAGCGTGTGTTCAACGTCGGCTTCGTCGTCTTCCTGCTGGCCTCGCTCGCCTGCGGTCTCGCCGGCGACGCGCTGACCCTCTCCGTCTCCCGCGGCATCCAAGGGCTGGGCGGCGCCGTCCTGTTCGCCGTCGGCCCGGCGCTGATCGGCCAGGAGTACCAGGGCCGGGACCGCGGCAAGGCGTTCGGCGTCTTCGGGGGTGTCGTCGGCCTGTCCATCGCCTTCGGACCACTGATCGGCGGTGCGCTCACCGACGGGCTCGGCTGGCGCTGGATCTTCCTGGTCAACGTCCCGGTCGGCCTGGTGGCCCTGGTCATCAGCCTGCTGCGGATGCGCGAACGGCGGCAGGAGCCGGCGGCCGCTCTCGACTGGTGGGGGCTCGTCCTCTTCTCCGGCGCGCTCGGCCTGCTCGTACTGGGGCTCCTGCGCGGCGAGACCGAGGGGTGGGGCAGCGCGCCGATCATCGCCATGTTCGCCGGCGCGGGCGTCCTGCTCGTGGTGTTCACCGTGGTCGAGCGGCAGCGGGGTGAACGGGCCATGCTGCAGCTGTCGTTGTTCAGGAACGTCACCTTCAACGGCGTCTCGGCCGTCACACTGCTGTGCGCCGCCGCCACCATGTCCGCGATCTTCCTCCTCGTCTCGTACGTGCAGAACGTGCTGGCGTTCTCTCCCTGGGAGACGGGTCTGCGCTTCCTTCCGCTGACGCTGACCCTGTTCGTGGCCGCCGCTGCCGCCGGCTCGCTGACGACCCGGGTGCCGCAGCGGCTGCTCATGGGGGTCTCGCTCGCGCTCATCGCGGCCGGACTGGCCCTCGTCGCGCTGACCGGCCCCGACACCCCCTGGACCGCGCTGCTGCCGAGCATGTTCGGGATCGGTGTGGGCATGGGCCTGTTCAACCCCTCACGCGCCTCGCTGTCCATCGCCGTCGTGGAGCCGTCCAAGGCGGGCATGGCCTCGGGCATCAGCGAGACCTTCCAGCAGGTGGGCGTCGCCATCGGCATCGCCGGTTTCGGCGCCGTGTTCCACAGCCGCGTCACGGACCTCTTCGTCGGGTCCGACGCGGGGCGTCAACTGGGCCCGGCCGCCCACGGGTTCGGAGAGGCGGTCGCGGCGGGCGGCGGCAGCGAGGCGCTCAGCCGCGCGCCCCGGCAGCTGGTCCCCGCCCTCGACCAGGCGGCACGCACCGCCTTCGTGAACGGTCTGACCGACGTCATGCTGGTCTGCGCCGCCGTCGCGGCCGTGGGCGCGTTCATCGGATTCGCCTTCGTCCGCACCAGGGACCTTCACGAGAGCGCGCGCATGGAGACGGCGCAACCGATGGGGCCCATGGAAAAGGGTGACGGTGGGCAGTGGGCAGCGCCGGTGAGCGCCGGCCGCCCCACATCCACCGCACCCGCCGCCTCCACCGCACCCGCCACGGGCCTCGGAGGCCAGGAACCGGCCGCCGAGACGTACTGACACGGGTCGCGGCCACCGGTCAGCCGCGTCGGGGGGCGCGGCTGCCCGGTCTTGGAGGCCGGCGGACTCGGCCAGTACCCTTCGAAGAACCGACGATCGGCACCGGAGACGCTCAGCACGGCCAACGGTCGCCCGCCTGCCGCGCACGGTCACCTCAGCGACAAGGGGAGCGGCCCGAATGACACAGGCGACGCCCAGCCCGGCAGAACCCGCCGGACTCGATCTGCCCCTCGTGCGCAGGACCGGATACCTGCTGCACAAGGCCGGCGTACTGCTGATGGAGGACGCGGAGCGGGCCCTCGCCGCACAGGGCATGCGCCTGCGCTACTTCTACGTCCTCGCCGCCCTGGAGAGCGGACTCAGCCTGTCCCAGCAGGACTTGAGCCGACTGCTCAACCTGGACCCGACGACGATGGTGGCGCTGGTCGACGAGATGGAGGGCGCCGACCACGTCGAGCGCCGCCGCAACCCCTCCGACCGCAGGCGGTACATCCTGAGCCTTACCGACGGCGGTCGCGAAGCACTCGAGCGCGCCGGGCACGCCGTCGACCGGGTGGAGCGGGACTTCCTGTCCGCCGTGCCCGAGGCCGACCGCGACCGGCTGCGGGCCGTGCTCGGCGACCTGCTCGCCGATCGCTGGCCGCGTGTGATCGCCTGCGAGTGATCCACCCGCACATGATCCACTCTCCCGCTTCCCCGTGTGGCGGATTTCGACCTCCCACTTTACTGGAATTTAGAAATCCGCCCGCGGGGAAATTTTTGCGGAATTAATCGATCCGCTCCCTGATACACCTTTTCGGGGAATTGTGGAGAGCATCACAAGCGCCCTCAAGTCCTTACTTTGCCCCAACTCGACCGTGTTAGTGTCTTTCCTGTCCGGAGCCGACCGCTCAAGGACGGCTCCGGTACCCGGGCGTCACGCCCGCAACACGGGGAAAGGTACACGGGGGAATGAGCAGCACGGATTTAGTGTACGGATCTTTTGACAGCTGCCTCGGTCCAGGCGCCACGCGCTTCTTCGGAAGCGGCTACAAGCGAGTCGTCCAGGACCTCACGGACATCACCACCGACGGCGCGGACCGACCGGGTGCGCTCGTCACCGCACGAGGCACCCTGACGTATCCGCGCGACTGGTCCCGCAAGTCCGGGGCGCGCGAACTGCGGCCTCATCTCAGCAGTATCGACGCACTGGTCATGGCGGTGACGCTGGCCGAGATACACCTCGGCCGGGCCTTCGCGCTGACCGCCGCACAGCAGCGCCGCACCTGGCTGCGACAGGCCGACGTGCGCGCGGGCAGCTCTCCGCACGAGGACCTCGCGGACTTCCCGGTGGACGGCCGGATCCTGGCCGTCGACGGACCGGAGTCCGGCGGTGCGGCGTCCGCCGACACGGCCACCACCACGACGTTCGGCTGCCGAGTCGGCGGACTGCGGGTGCGCTGCTCGCTGGTGCACGAACGCGGCGGCCGCGTCGAGGGCCCCGCGACGTTCGCCGATGTCGCGAACGCACTGGGGCCGGCCGGCGCCCGGCACTACGGCGAGGGCTACAAGAACCGGGACCAGTACGCGGAGCACGTCCACGTCGACCTCGAACGGCAACGCATCCACGGCCGTCAGCGCATCGTCACCGTACGGCCGGACGCCGAGGCGCACGGGGCGGAGGCGGCCTACGGGCCCTCCGTCTCGCCCGTCGACGCGCTGGTGGGCGTGGCCCAGCTGGCCCAGACCCTGCTCTACGCGCAGGACGGACTGGCCAGGGGCAGCACCGACACGCTCTGGATGCGCCGTTTCGCCCTGGAGACACGGACACCGGTACGGCCCCTGGGCCGTGACTTCGCCACCACCGTCCGCACCGCCGGAAGCCGGCTTCTGACCATGGGCGGGCAGACCTGGCGCACCGCCGACCTCGCCGTCGACGACTTCTCGGGCATCAGCGGCCGCTGTTCACTCGCACACCGATTGCCCACCGCCGCCTGACCGCGGGCACCGCGCCCGCCGGGCAGCCCTTTCCGGCACCGCGGCCGGCCGCGACATTCGATCGCCGCTTCGCCATGAACACGGCATTCGGGGAATGCCCGGGGGCGAAACACGGCGCGGCCGGACGGTCTTCGGCCGCTCGGCATCACAGAAATTGCAGCAATCACGGGGGATGAAATCAAGCATGCGTTTTTCACCGACATTACGTTTCGGGGACGTGCTCGTCGTACTCGAAGGACCGGCCCGGGTGCTCTGGCAGGAGCCGGCTCCACAACCCGGTACGAGGCACTGGACACCCACCGGAATCTGGCCGGACGAAAATCAACTGGCGATGGTGCGTGAGCACATCGAAAGGGAAAGGCCGCTGCTCGTCCTGCTCGACGAGGCGCACAGCCGTGTACCGATGCTGCGGCAGGAACTGCGGGCCGCGCCCTGCGACATGCTCGACTCCCTCGCGGCCGCCGGCACCGGCGAACCGGCGGACGACGAGGTCGTCGAGGTGCAACTGCCCTTCCTGGACTGGCTGCCCGACGCCCACCGCAGCCGGGCGGCCCGCTTCCTCGAGGACAGCGACGCGGCCCTGTCCCGTACACCGGTGGCCCTCCTGCCTCCCCTCATGACGGAGGAGACGTACGAGGGACTGCCGCCCAGTCCCCGTTTCGCCCGGCGCCTGCTGCCGAACGCGCTGACCGCGGGGCGGCTCGCCGCGGCGGTGGAGCACCTCTTCGTCGCCGGTCCGCGGCCGTGCGCGGCCGCGGGGTGCGAGAGCGGGGCGGGCCGATGAGGGACGCCGAGAACGAGCTCCACCGGGACCTGAACGCGGGCGACGGCGCCCCGTACCCCGGCCCCGGCCTCGTGGGCGCCTTCTGCCAGGTGCCCAGTCAGGGGGAGATCGGGGCCTTGATCGCCGTGACGGCGGCCGTGAATCTCGCGCTCGCCCGTCGGCCGGGCGTCCGCCACGCCCTCACGCGTCACGGGGACGGCACCACCGAGCGGAGGAGTCACTGATGGGACGCTCAGTCCTGGTCACCGGAGGCAACCGCGGCATCGGACTCGCGGTCGCCCGCGCCCTCGCCGACGACGGCGACCGCGTCGCCATCACGCACCGCGCCGCCGAACCGCCCGCCGGGCTGTTCGGTGTCCGCGCCGAAATGACGGACGCGAAGAGCATCGACACCGCCTTCGAGAAGGTGGAGGCCGAGCAGGGGCCGGTCGAGGTGCTGGTCGTCAACGCGGGCATCACCCGCGACACCCTGTTCCTGCGCATGGCCGAACAGGACTTCACCGACGTCGTCGACGTGAACCTCCACGGCGCCTTCCGCACCGTGCGGCGCGCCGTGCGCGGCATGGTGCGGGCCCGATGGGGCCGGATCGTCCTGATGTCGTCGATGACGTACGCGTACGGCGCGCCGGGACAGGTCAACTACGGTGCGGCCAAGGCGGGGATGCTCGGCATGGCCCGCTCCCTCACCTGGGAGCTGGGTCCCCGGAACATCACGGTGAACGTCGTCGCGCCGGGCCTCATCGACACGGACATGAGCCGCGAGATCACCGACCGCCGGCGCGAACACCTGCTGTCCATCACGCCGTTGGGCCACTCCGGCCAGGTGGAGGACATCGCCGCCGCGGTCCGGTACCTGACGGGTGAATCGGGCCGCTACGTCACCGGAGCCGTCCTGCCCGTCAGCGGCGGTCTGGGCCTGGGCGGATGACACAGCACCGCCCGGCATCGCCGCTCCCACCGCAACCACCGACCCTCACGACGAGAGAAGAACACCCCATGAGTGACACACGCACACCCGCAGGCCGGACGGCCCCCGCAGCCGCGACCCCGATCCCGGAGCGCGGCCTTCACCTGGCCATCTCGGGCACGTACTCCAGCGGCAAGAGCACCACGACCGAGGCCCTGTCGATCGCCACCGGCATTCCGCGCACCCACGCCATGACCTCCCGCGAGATCCTGATGGACCTCGTCCCGGGCAAGCAGGTCCAGGAGCTGAGCGCCTCGGAACTGACGATGCTGGGGCTGCGGCGGCTGGAGGAACGCATCCACCACGAGGCGGGGGACGGGCCGTTCATCTCCGACGGCTCCGTGATCCACGAGTGGATCTACGGCGAGGCCCGGATGCGGGTCGGCATCAACCCCGGCGCCGGCCTGCTCACCAAGGCGGTGAAGAACATCGCCGGGCTGCCCGTGAAGCGGTTCTACCGCCAGTACATGGACGCCTACGGAGCCGTCACCAAGGCCCGGGCCAAGCGGATCTACGACGCCTACGTCCATCTGCCCGTCGAGTTCGCCATGAAGGCCGACGGGCACCGGCCGGTGTCCGAGACGTTCCGGAAGCTGTCCGACGACCTTCTGATCGAGACGCTCGAGGAGCTGCAGATCCCGTACCACGTGGTGGGCGGCAGTGTCCGTGAACGCGTGGCGAAGATCGTCGACATCTTCGACCTGCCCCTGGTGATGCCGCTCGACGAGGCCATCGACCAGGCCGGTGTCCGGGTCCGCAAAGCCATCGAGGTCCTGGAGGAGGACGACCGGTTCCATGAAGCGCAGCGCACCAAGTCCCTGCGCCGGCGCATCGGTTACGCGATGCGCTTCTGACCCGCCGCGGCACCCCTCCCCCGCCGGCGTCGGCCACCTCACCCCCATGCGAGGGTCGTTGAGTCGCGGTCGCCGGCGGTGTCGCGGGCAGCCGCGTCACCGCGCGTCAGGTGCGTGGGGTGTGCGATGCGAGGTGGGCGAGCGTCGCGTCCAGGGCCACCTCCAACGGCCGCACCTGGCGCTGCAGTTGGTGAGAAGGAGGCCGCCCTGGAGCGCGGCGACGGTCGCGAGCACGAGCTCCTCCGGGTCTCCGTCCAGGTCGCCGCGATCGTGCATGGCCTGCAGGCCGGACTCGATCACGGACGCCGGGGGCCGGGCCCGCTTCATCGCCGCCGACCGCACGGACCTCGCGTCGCTGCGCCGTCTCGCCGAGACGGCGGGCGACGTCGACGTCCTGGTCAACGACGCGGCGGTCTTCCCCGGGGCACCGACCGTGGACCAGGACGTCGACACGTTCGACACCGCCGTCGCGGCCAACATCCGCGCGCCGTACTTCCTCACCGCGGCGCTGGCTCCCGCCAGGGTGGCCAAGGGCGCCGGCAGCATCGTCAACGTCAGCACCATGGCCGCCCGGATCGGCGTGCCCGGGCTGTCCGTGTACGGCGCGACCAAGGCGGCCGTGGAGTCGCTGACCCGTACCCGGGCGACCGAGTTCAGCCCGTCCGGAGTCCGCGTGAACGCCGTCGCCCCGGGTCCCACCCGCACCGACATGGTGCTCGGCACGGTGGGCGAGGAGGGCGCGGAGCACTTCGCCGGGACCACGATCCTCGGCCGGCTCGCCACACCGCGCGAGACCGCGGAGGTGATCCTCCTCCTGGCCACGGACCGGTCCGCCTGCCTCACCGGCGCCACCATCGCCGGCGACGCCGGCCGTACCGCCGCACAGCCCTCGCCCGCCCACCGCCGCGCTTCCGGAACCGTAAGGATTTCGACCGCTCGGGCGGAGCACACCGCGGCCAGGACCGCCCTAGCCTCGGAACTGAGTACGCGGACGGGATGCAGGCGGACAGGATGCAACGAGACATGAACCGATCACCGCTCTTCTGTGACGTCGCCCTGGCGCGGCGCATCGAGGGCGCCGAGGCTCAGCTGATGGCCGCGGCGACGGCGGCCGCACGCCTTGGCCGGGGAGACGACGGCGGTTTCGTGACGCGGGTGGCGGGCGGAGTCGCCACGTTCGCCGAGGACGGGTCCCCCTTCAACAAGATCGCCGGACTCGGATTCGCCGGCGTTCCCGACGCGGCCCTGCTCGACGAGGTGGAACGGGCCTTCTCCCTCCGTGGCGCTCCCGTACAGGCGGAGGTCTCGGAGCTGGCCGACCCCACGATCGGCGCGCTGCTCACGGACCGCGGCTACCGGCTCACCTCGTCCGAGAACGTGCTCGGGCTCGCCCTGGACGGCACCTGCGAGCGCGTCACTCCCCCGGGCATCGAGGTCCGGGTGTGCCGCGACGGCGAGTTCGACGCGTGGCTCGACGTGGTCGCCGACGGCTTCGCCCATCCCGACGGGCAAGGCGTTCCCTCGCACGAGGACTTCCCGCGTGAGGTGCTGGCCAACGCGGAACGGGACTTCGCCGCCGCCGACGTCGTGCACTACATCGCTCTGCGCGACGGCGCCGTGGCCGGAGGCGGCAGCCTGCGCATGGCGGACGGCGTGGCCCAGCTCACGGGGGCGGCGACCGCCCCCGCGCACCGCCGCCGCGGCGTCCAGACGGCGCTGCTCTCGGCCCGGCTCGCCGATGCCGCCGCCGCCTGCGACATCGCCGTCGTGACCACCCAGCCGGGGTCCAGGTCCCAGCAGAACGTGCAGCGCCGGGGATTCGACCTGCTCTACACCCGTGCCGTTCTGGTACGGCGGGTTCCGCCGGGGTCATGCGCCCCGGGCCAGGACGAGGTGACGGTGGAGTGGTACGACGGTCCACGGGAGAGGCTCAGGCCGCTGTTCGAACTCGCCGAGGACTCACCGACGCAACTCGCCTCCTACATCGAGGACGGGCGGGTGCTCGTCGCGCTGCGGGGAACGGAGGTGGTCGGTCATCTGCAGCTGACGGAGACCGACGAGGCCGGCACCCTCGAAATCAAGAACATGGCGGTACGGGACGACGTGCAGCGCACGGGGGTGGGCGCACGTCTCGTGCACCGGGCCGTCGACCTGGTCGCACGGGAGTCGGGGCGGCGGCTGCTGGTCGCCACCGCCGCGGCCGACATCGGCAACCTCCGCTTCTACCAGCGCATGGGATTCCGGATGGAGTCGGTCGAACGAGATGCCTTCACCCCTCGCACCGGCTACGCGCCCGGCACCGTCGTCGACGGCGTGGAACTGCGCGACCGGGTCCGTCTCGACCACCGGATCCGCGCCGGTTGACGCCGGCGGCCCGGTACTCGGGAGCACCGGGCCGTGCGTCGGATGCCGGTCGGAGACCGTCGCCGTCACCAATAGTGGCGTCGGCCGGCGACCGCGTGGCCCGTGGATCCCATGACCCAGAAGACGGCGCCGACCACGGCCAGGATGATGCCGAGTGTCCACAAGATCGATATGCCCGTCAGGAAACCGAGGACGAGCAGGATGATGCCGAGGGCGATCATGGAGTACCTCCTGGGGTGACCGTGTTTCCTCCCGGGTGCCCGCAAGCGGCAACATCACCCCCACCTCCTTACGGCAAGAAGCAGGAGCCGACGCGGTATTGGGGCGAGGCCGGGCGGGGCCCCGGTCGGCCGTGCCGAACGGTCCGGGGATCAGCGGCCCTCCGGCCCGGAGGAACCGCCTTCACTCACGGCCGGGCCGCCCTCGGCGGGCGTCACGTAGTACGGCGCGCGACGGTATGCCTCACGCCCCACGGCGGACAGCGCCGGCTTCCAGAGGCGGAGGCCGTGTCGACGCTCCCACCAGACCGCCGTCCGCCAGGTGTGCAGGAGACCGAGGACCAGGACCAGCTGGAAGGCCACGCCGACAAGCGGCATGCGGATCAGGTACGCGCTTCCCAGCGTCGCCGACAGAACGAACGCGGCCACGCGGACGCGACCGCGCCTGAGATGGCGGATCTGCTCCTGCCTCCGCTCCGGCAAGAGCGGTTCCTCCACCGCCACGGCGGAGCCGAAGGCACGCAACTGGCGCGGCCGGTACACCAGGAGGTTGATCGCCCAGAGCAGCGTCAGGGCGACGAAGCCGATGACCTGAACGCGTCCGGCGGTGCCGGAGAGCCGCAGATCGTCCACGGTCGACCAGACCAGCACGTCGGCCACCGCCCCCGCCAGAACCCCTGCCACGCCCTCACCGATTTCGGCGGGAACGATCCTCACCAGCGCCGCGCCGGCCACGGCGCCGTCGGCCTCACTCATCATGAACCGCATCGACCCGTCTGCTGGAGGGAACCGGGGAACAGCCGCGAAGGTACCGGCGACGGAGGCGACAGGCCATCCCGCCGTGCGGCTGCTGCGCGCGCCCGCCCCGGCCCGGGCGATCACTGGACGAGGCCCCTCTCGCCCACGAGCGCCCGCACGCCGGGAAGGTCGACGGCCGAGCGGTCGTCCGTTCAGCGGGTGAAGGTGAACCAGTTGACGTTGGTGAAGTCCGAGGTGCTGCCCGAGAAGACGAGATAGACGTCGTGGACGCCGGTGGCGGAGGCGACGATGTTGGCGGGAACGGTCTGCCAGTTCTGCCAGCCGCCGTTGTTGGCGAAGTCGATCTCGGCGATCTTCGTGCCGCCGGTGCTGTCGAGCCGCACCTGGACGGCGCCGCTCACGCCGGCGGCGGCCCCCGACGCCAGGCGGGCCTGGAACTGGTTCGGGGAGGCCGAACCGAAGTCGACGGAGGAGAACTTCAGCCAGTCGCCGTTCGATAGGTAGCCCACGTCGCTGCCGCCACCGGTGTCGGAGCAGCTCTCGGTGGTGGTCCCGCTCTGCGCCGCGTACGACTCCGCCTGGATGGTGCTGTAGGCGCTGACGGATCCCGAGCCGCCGCCCGATCCTCCGCCGGAGGCACCGGCGCCCAGGGTGATGCTCCACGAGGTGGGCGCCCCGTCCTGGATGTGCCCGTCGACGGGGGCCGAGCCGGTGGGGCCGACGTCGTCGTAGGGGAAGGCGTAGCCGATGCTCGCGTACCTGTGGACGAGCCGCGCGTAGTGGTTGGTGATCGGGTCCTGGTAGTACTGCGAGGGTGTCACGCCGTCGGGGTTGTTGTTGCCGCCGGGGACCAGGAGCGTGCTGCGGTTGATCGCGGCGGCGAGCCGCGCGGCTATCGCCCCGCGGGCGTCCGCCCCGGAGTTGTAGAGGGGACCGGACGCGCAGCCGAAGATGTCGACGGCGCTGGGCTTGGTGAACGGCACGCCGTTCGTGTTGAGACCGGAGAAGACGATGGCGTTGCCGGAGACGGTGCCGGTGTACGACCCGATGCTGCCCTGGCCGTTGATGGTCAGCGGGGTGGAGGCGTAGTGGCTCCAGACCCGGTTGAGGTAGTCGTCCCAGTAGCCGCCGAAGTCCACCGGTGAGTGCGCGGGAGCCATGACGCGCAGCACCCCGCCGGAGGAGTCGGTGACCACCAGTCTGTCCCAGGGGGCGCCGTCGGAGGCGTGCTGTGTCTGCAGGCCGGAGGCGATGGAGCCGAGTGCGCCCGCGGGCAGCGGACTGACCGACTGGTTGCCTCCGCTGCCGGTGCTGGCCATCGAGATCGGCAGCGCGACCATGTCGACGTAGGAGATGTTCGCGTAGAGGTTGGCGCTGTTGAAGGTGAACTCGCAGAACGTCCAGTTGGTGGACCAGTTGGGGTCGGAGCTGACCAGGGCGGGCTGCACGACTCCGGGCGGGCTGCCCGGGTTGACGAAGAACTGGAGCTTCTTCCCGACCGAGAACCAGACGCGGCCGCCGATGACGTAGTCGGCCAGGTTGACGGTGGTGCCGGCCGAACCGGACGCGCCCAGCGCGATGGAGTAGTCGGCGATGGGGGTCACCGGGGAGGACGGATCGGGCAGCCGGTTCAGGGCGCCGTTCGCCGAGACGAAGACCGGCCAGCCGCTGCTGTCGGAGCCTGAGATGTAGGTGTAGACGGTGTCGTGGCCGGAGTTGTTCGCCAGCTTCACGGGGAGCGAGGCGCCCGCCGCGGCAGCGGTGGAGGCCGAGGGTGAGAACGGACTGAGCGCGGTCGCGGCGGTGACGGAACCGGCCGCGGCCAGGAAGGAACGTCGCGAAACCACAGGGGCCCTCCCGGGTGGGGGTGGTCCGTCAGCCAGGTGACGGATGGGGGGTGTTGTGCCTTGTGCGGTTCTGTGCGAGTGAAGCTATTGGACTGGACCAATACAGTCAAGACTCCGCCACCCCTCCTTCGACGCACCGTCAGATCGGCTCGGGTTGCGGAGCCGGTCGCGGGGCACGCAGGGCGGCCGGTTCCCAGGACGTGGTGGTCCGGACGTAGCCGTGGATCACCGAGCCCATGGCGAGGAGGAGCAGGGGGCCGGCCAGCCACGGGTGTACCGCCATCGTCAGCGGCAGATAGCGGTAGGACACCAGCAGCGCGGTGAAGACGGCCGCTCCGTGGCCGACCAGCCGGACGGCCGACCGGTCCCAGCCGTGGTCGAAGGCGCGCAGCGCCGCCTCGACGGTGAGGGTGAACACCACGCCGGCGATGAGGTCGGCGCCGTAGTGGTAACCGAAGCCGAGCGTCGCGGCGAGGGTGGCGATCAGCCAGAACGTGCCGGCGTAGCGCAGTGCGCGCGGGCCCTTGCGGGAGTGGATGAAGATCGCGGTGGCCCATGCGGTGTGCAGGCTGGGCATGCAGTTCCGTGGGGTGATGTGGTCGAAGGGCATCGCGTGCGGAGCAGCGATCGCCGACGGCGTCCTCGGCCACAGATCGCCCACGGCCCAGGACGCGCTGGAGGGTATGTGCGGTGCCCACAGGCTGACCGCGGCCCAGTGCTCGGTGCCGGTGCCGTAGGCGAAGACCGGGCCGACCACCGGGAAGATCATGTAGAAGACCGGGCCGACGAGACCGATCACCAGGAACGTACGCACCAGGTGGTGGCGCGGGAAGCGGCGTTCGGTGGCCACATGGCGCAGCTGGTAGAGCGCGACGGCGACCGCGGCGACCGGGAGCTGGCCGTAGACGAAGTCGAGGAAGTTGAAGCCGACGGGGCCGCCGGCGGTGACGATCCTCCCCAGCAGCCAGGACGGATTGCCCAGGGCGTGGTCGGCGGTCGCCACGTACTGGTCGAGCACCACGGGACGGGTTCTGGAGGTGATGAACAGCCAGGCGTCGCCGGTCTTGCGGCCCGCCACGAGCAGCAGGGCCAGTCCGACCCCCTTCAGCAGCAGGACGCGCTCCCGGCCGGTGCGGCGGGTGACGGCGAGGACCGCGCAGCCGAGGATCACCCACAAGGCGCCGTTGCCGAAGGAGTGGTGGCCGTCGGTCACTCTGACGTCGGCCAGCCGGCGGACCCACCAGAAAACGATGTCGACACCGACCGCCGCGCCCAGGGCGAGGAACCGCTGCCGCCAGGTGAGCACCACCATCATCAACGCCATGCCGGCGTAGAGCAGCCCACCCGACTTCGGCGGACATATCACCTCGCGGGCCTGGGTGGTGATCGGCCCTGGCAGGCCGTAGTGGCGTACGGCGCATTCCAGCGCTATGAGGAATCCGAGAACCGCCACCGCCACCGCGGCCCAGAGTCTTGCCCCGGGTTGACTCCGTGTGTCCATCAATTCCGAACCGCTTCACTAGATGCCGGCCATGTCACCCGTCCCGGCCGCCCCTTCCCGCCCGCCCGTCCGAGCAGGACGGACTCACGTAGGACGGGGTTGTGGAGCGGTTCCGACCTCGTTCTCGCCCCGTTCACCAGGCGAATGCGGTGAGGGCAGGCACAGGGGACGAGCCGGGCCTGTCGGGCGTACGCGATGTGCTGAACGAGCTCGGTGCAGGGAGGCCGCTACGGGCCAGCAAGAGGAGGCGCGTGCCGGTCTACCCCGGCAACCGCGCCTGCGATCGGGATGAATCTCCCCATACCCTGACTCACTTCGCCCCCTAGATCGACTGAGCGAAACACAGTCAATCTGTGCAGGTCAATAGCTATGCGACAGCGATCACTCAGCAAACCCTCAGCGATCACCCAGCGATCACCCAGCGTCGCCGGGCATACCGGAGAGCGCTCTCGGGCACGTTGGGCGCGCGGCCTTCGACCGTCCCGGAAGCAGGGCACCGGCTCTCGCCCGCGCAGGCGCCCACCGGTGGATGGATGTACGTTTTCCGGACGGGTCGAGTGACCGTCGTCGGCGGCCGCCCCAGGGGTACCCGGTCCGCACAGGGCGTGCCGCGAGGGATTTCATGAAAGCTCAGCAGGTGCCCAGCCGGCGCTCGAAGCGGATCCGGCGCTCGAAGCGGGTCGGGCACTCGACGAGGACGGGGGCACTCCGGCCCGTTCCCCTGCTGACGCTCTCGCTCGCGGCCGCGAGCCTGGCGGGCGCCTGCACGTCGCACGCCGCCGCCGAATCGGCCCCGCGGGCCGCCGCGGCCACGGACAAGGCCGCCAGCGCCGCCGCGGCCTGCGTCGACCGGACCTTCGGCGCGATGACGAGCGCGCAGCGCGTCGGTCAGCTCTTCATGGGCGCCGTCACCCCGTCCGGCCCCGACGAGCAGAAGATCCGGCTGATGCGCCGGTACCACGTGGGGTCGGTGTTCCTGGCCGGACGCAGCAGCGCCGGCACGAAGGCCACCAAGGCCCTCGTCGACGGCCTCCAGGCGAAGGCCGACACGGTGGGCGGACACCGTGTCCCCCTGCTGGTCTCCACCGACCAGGAGGGCGGCCGTGTGCAGGTGCTGTCCGGCCTGGGGTTCTCGACCATGCCGAGCGCGCTGGTGCAGGGAGGCTGGTCGGCGTCGTACCTGCGCAGCCAGGCCACCATGTGGGCCGGGCAGCTCAGGGCAGCCGGAGTGAATCTGAACCTCGCGCCCGTGGCCGACGTGGTCCCGGCTTCACTCGGCAGGAGCAACGCCCCGATCGGCGCCTACGACCGCGAGTTCGGTCATACGGCCGCGACGGTGACCCCCCACAGCAACGCGTTCGCCGCCGGCATGGCCCGGTCGAAGGTGCTGGCCACGCTGAAGCACTTCCCGGGGCTCGGCAACGTCCGCGGCAACACCGACACCACGGCGAACGTCGTCGACTCGGTGACCACGAGCACGAGTGCCGGCCTCGGTCCCTTCCGCTCGGGGATCAGGGCCGGTGCGCCCTTCGTCATGGTCTCCTCGGCCACGTACAGCAGGATCGACCCGAGGCATCAGGCCGTGTTCTCCGCCAAAGTGATCCAGGGACTGCTCCGCACGAACCTCGGCTTCAAGGGCGTGGTCGTCTCCGACGACATCGGCCAGGCGGTCGCCGTCAAGGCCGTGCCCCCGGCCGACCGGGCCGTCAACTTCCTGTCGGCGGGCGGGGATCTGGTGCTGACCGTCGAGCCGAACCTGATCCCCACCATGGCCAAGGCGGTGCAGCTGCGGATGACGGAGAACCCGGCCTTCCGCACCCAGGTGAACCAGAGCGTCCACCGCGTCCTGGCGGCGAAGCAGCAGGAGGGCCTGCTGTCCTGCGGGTGAGCCCGTCCCACGGCCGCCGACGAGGTCGACACGGCCCGCGGACACGGCGGTCGGAGCATCCGCGTCCGCTTCGCTGCCCTCCCCGGGGATGGCCTTGCCCGGTCTCGCGCGCGACGATGTCCCTTCGCGACGCCCCGCCTCCTCCGGGTTGTTCCCGGGGACGCGGCCTCCCGCGCGCCGCCCGGCGGGAGGACGGTCACGGCCGGCAGCTGAGCATCGAGGAGCCTGGGATGGGTTCGCACGCGGCGCCGCACCACAGGAGGCGAGGCCTCCTCCTGTCCGCCGCCCTTCTGCTCGTCGCCGCCGGACTGCTGTGGCTCCCGGGGGCCGATGCCGCGCCCGCGTCCGCCGACGCCTGCCGCACCACGAGTGTGCGTCTGCCCCGGGGCGACTGCGGGCCGTTCTGGCAGGTCCTCGCGGAGGACTTCAACGGGGACCGGGTGCCGCTCGGCGCCTTCGGCGACTGTGATCACGACGCCGACACCTCGGGCGCCCACTGCGACGGCCTGACGGGAAAGTACCGCGACAACTGGTGGGCGTACCCGACCGGTTGGCGTGACACGGCCAACAGCCGGGGCCGTGACGTGGTGGGCGTGTACCACCCGGAGGACACGGTGAGCGTCGGTCCGGCGGCGGACGGCGACGGGAGGATGTTCATCCGGATGTGGCGGCCCTCCGACGGAGGCCCGGTGCACGCCGCCGCCGTCGTACCGCGTGCGGTGATGCAGATGACCTACGGCAAGTACAGCGCGCGCATCAAGGTGACGAAACTGTCCCCGGGCTACAAGTCGGCCTGGCTGCACTACGGCGGCGGCTGCGAGATGGACCATCCCGAGGGCGAGTGGACGGGCTCGCTCACCGCCTTCCACCATCCCTGCGGCGGCGGCGAACAGGGCTCCTTCCCGGGCAGTGACGACTGGACGCGGTGGCACACCGTCTCCACGGAGTGGACGCCGGGCACGGTGCGGTTCTTCGTCGACGGGCGGTTGACCGGCAGCGACACCCGGGGCGTGCCGGACAGCCCGTTGCCGTGGGTGTTGCAGAACGAGAGCGCCCTGGAGGGGCCGGGGGCGGCGCCCGGAAGCAGCGCACAGCTCGACATCACCTGGGTCGCGGCCTACGCGTACGGCTGGGGCTGACCGCCGCAAGGCTTCCCGCGCAGAACCTCCTTACTCATGGGTAGGCACACCGCGGACCCTTGTTATACATTGCGTCTAACAAGGGCTGCGGCGCCACCAGCGCCCGCCGTCTTCGCCGCCGTCGAACCAGCTCACCCCACGAGCGCCGGCGGGGCCCGGGACGTCCGCCGGACAGGCGCGGACTCGGCCGTCCGCGGCACGGATGCGGCTGTCCCGGCGCGGACTCGGCCGTCCCGGGCGGCTCGATCGGCTTCGCCCGCGACCACATGCGGCACGCAGCACGCGGTCACCCGCACCACGCAGAGAACGGACGTGGGTCCGTCATCCGAGCTGAGGAGTTGGAGCATGGCAACCAGCACGACCCGTCCGGACGTCGAGACCCCCGCGCCGAGCGCCGGTGTCGCGGGCCGGCTGCTCGACTCGTCCGCGAAGCTCTCCTACGACCCGCTGACGGAGGTGGACTGGGAGACGCCGCTCGACGAGGACTTCCACGGCGCCAGCCCGGAGTGGAGCACGCTGTACGGAACGCCGTACTGGGACGAACTCAGCGAGGCGCAGCGCAAGGAGCTGACCCGGCAGGAGGCCGCCTCCGTGGCCAGCACCGGCATCTGGTTCGAGATGATCCTCCAGCAGCTGATCCTGCGCGACATCTACGCCAAGGATCCCGGGGACGACACGGTCCAGTGGGCGCTCACCGAGATCGCCGACGAGTGCCGGCACTCGATCATGTTCGCCCGCGGGGCGAGGAAGCTGCGGGCACCGGCCTACCGGCCGCACCGCGTGGCCGTCGAACTCGGCCGGGCGTTCAAGACCCTCGCGTTCGGCGAGGCCGCCTACGCGGCGATCCTCGTCGCCGAGGAGGTCCTGGACGTCATGCAGCGCGACTGGATGCGCGACGAACGGGTCGTGCCGTTCGTACGGACCATCAACAACATCCATGTGGTCGAGGAATCCCGCCACATGAAGTTCGCCCGCGACGAGACGCGCAGGAACCTCGCCAAGGCGGGACCGATACGCCGGCACATCCACGCCTTCGTGATCGCGGTGGCCGCCTACGTCATCGTCACCAGCATGGTGAACAAGGGCGTGTACGCCCACGCCGGACTGGACCCCAAACGAGCCCTGGCGGCGGCACGGTCCAACGAGCACCACAAGGCGATGATGCGCTCCAGCTGCTCCGGGCTGATGGACTTCCTGGCCTCGGCCCGGCTGCTCACCAGGCCGGCCCTGGCCTTCTACAAGCGCGCCCACCTCATCTGACCGACCAGGCCGGCACAGCCGATCAGAGCGGACACCATGCCCTACGTCATCACGCAGACCTGCTGCAGCGACGCCACCTGTGTCGCCGTGTGCCCGGTCAACTGCATCCATCCGACGCCGCAGGAACGGGCGTTCGGCAGCACCGAGATGCTCCACGTCGACCCCGCGGCCTGCATCGACTGCGGGGCGTGCGCCGACGCCTGTCCCGTGGACGCGATCCACCCGGCGGACGAACTCACCGACGCGCAGCACGTGTTCGTCGAGATCAACGCCGCCTACTACGCCGGCCGTCCGACGCCTGAACCGGCCGCCGGCAGCCCGAACTTCCACGCCTGGGACGAGCCCGCGTTCGGGCGCACCCTGCCGGCCGACTTCCCCGCGCTGCGCATCGCGGTGGTCGGCACCGGGCCGGCCGGCATGTACACCGCCCAGGACCTGCTCCTGCACACCAGCGCCGAGGTCACCCTGATCGACCGGCTCCCGGTCGCGGGCGGCCTGGTGCGCTACGGCGTGGCCCCCGACCACCCCACCACCAAGAAGGTCGGCGAGACCTTCGCACGCTTCCACGCCCATCCGCGGGTGCGCATGCTGCTGGGGGTCCGGGCCGGAGAGGACGTGACCGTCGAGGAGCTCGCCGCCCACCACGACGCCGTCGTGTACGCCGTGGGCGCCTCGGGCGACCGGCGGCTCGGCATCCCCGGCGAGGACCGCACCGGCAGCCTCTCGGCGACCACGTTCGTCGCCTGGTACAACGCCCACCCCGACGTCGCCCCCGACGCCGTCGACCTCTCCGCCGAGCGCGTCGTGGTGGTCGGCAACGGCAACGTCGCCCTCGACGTCGCCCGCATCCTCGTCGCCGACCCCGATACCCTGGCCGCCACCGACATCGCCGACCACGCTCTGCGGGCGCTGCGCGGCAGCTCCGTGCGCGAGGTCGTCCTCCTCGGCCGCCGTGGACCCGAGGACGCCGCCTGCACCCGGCCCGAACTGCTCGCGCTGACCCGGTTGGCCGGCGTGGACCTGGTCGTCGACGACCACGACCCGCGCACCGCCGCCGCCATCGACGCGGCGGGCCCGGACGGCATCGCCGCCGTGCTGCGCGACGTGCCCCGTACGGCGGTGGACTGGTCGCGCCCGGCGGGACCGGGCCGGCGCATCGTGCTGCGCTTCCACTCGGCGCCCGGGGAACTGGCCGGTGACGACGGCACCGCGGCGATCCGTTCCGTCCGCGTCACCGGTGCGGCGGGGCAGACCGAGATTCCGGCCGGGATGGTCCTGCGGGCGATCGGCTACCGGGGCACACCGGTCGCGGGACTCCCCTTCGACGAGTCCTCCGGCACCGTCCCGCACGAGAACGGGCGGGTGACCGGGCTGCCGGGGGCGTACGTGGTCGGGTGGATCAAGCGCGGCTCCCGGGGCGGGATCGGCGCCAACCGGGCATGCGCCGCGGAAACCGTCGGCACGCTGCTCTCCGACGCCGTCGCGGGCGACCTGCCCCGGCCCACCCTCTCGTCGAAGGCCTTCGCGCGCCTGGCGCGCCGTCGCGGCCGGCATGTGGTGGACGCGCGCGGCATGGCCTCCATCGAACAGGCGGAACTGTCCCGGGGACGACGCCTGGGCAGGCCCCGCAGCAAGCTGGCCACGCTCCCGGAACTCGTGAAGGCGGCCCGGCGCGGATGACCGCCCTGGAGGACGGTGGCTCCGGGACCCAGCACCGGGGCCACCGCCCTCCGCTGCCTTTCGGGAGCCCGGGGCCTTCCGGCCTCCGCTGCCTCACGGGTGCCCGGGCCTGCCTGGCCCGGCATCATCGGGCTTCCCTGCATCCGGGACTCGGCCCTCCCGGCCCTCCGGCGCTCCCGGTGGCGGCCTCGGCCGAACCGGCACATCCTGCCAGGGTGCGCGGGCACGCCGGACGTGCCGGTGAGCACGCGCACCTCCTCGCGCCGGGCGGCCGGCCCGGCCGCGTACGTGATGCGCGGGCCGCCGGCACATCCGTCCCGAAGGGGATGTTTGCCGCGGCCCGTCAAGGTCACCTGGTCAGTCGGGACCGAGCGGCTCCGGGCGGGAGCGAGGTGCCCGGAACGCCGCCGCTCCGTACGACGAAAGGCAGATTGATGACGGAGACCCCACCTGTCACGACGACCGATTCCGGCGCCCCGGTCGAGAGCGACGAGCATTCGCTCACCGTGGGACCCGCCGGTCCGATCCTCCTGCAGGACGCCTATCTGATCGAGCAGATGGCCCAGTTCAACCGGGAGCGGATCCCCGAGCGCCAGCCGCACGCCAAGGGCAGCGGCGCGTTCGGCCACTTCGAGGTCACCCACGACGTCAGCGCCTACACCAAGGCGGCCGTCTTCCAGCCGGGAACGCGCACCGACCTCGTCACCCGCTTCTCGACCGTCGCGGGTGAGCGCGGCAGCCCGGACACCTGGCGCGACCCGCGCGGCTTCGCGGTGAAGTTCTACACCAGCGAAGGCAACTACGACATGGTCGGCAACAACACGCCGGTGTTCTTCGTCAAGGACCCGATGAAGTTCCAGCACTTCATCCGCTCCCAGAAGCGCCGCGCCGACAACAACCTGCGCGACCACGACATGCAGTGGGACTTCTGGACCCTCTCCCCCGAGTCCGCCCACCAGGTCACCTGGCTGATGGGCGACCGCGGCATCCCGCGGACCTGGCGCCACATGAACGGCTACACGTCCCACACCTACATGTGGATCAACGCCGCCGGGGAGCGGTTCTGGGTGAAGTACCACTTCAAGACCGACCAGGGCATCGAGTGCTTCACCCAGCACGAGGCCGACCAGATGGCGGCCGCCGACACGGACTACCACACACGTGATCTGTTCGAGCACATCCGCGACGGCGACCACCCCAGCTGGACGCTGCACGTACAGGTCATGCCGTACGAGGACGCCGCGCACTACCGGTTCAACCCCTTCGACCTCACCAAGGTGTGGCCGCACGGCGACTACCCGCTCATCCCGGTCGGCAGGATGACGCTGGACCGCAACCCGACCGACAACCACGCCGAGATCGAGCAGGCGGCCTTCCAGCCGAACAACCTCGTTCCCGGCATCGGCCCCAGCCCCGACCGCATGCTGCTGGCGCGGCTGTTCTCCTACGCGGACGCACACCGCCACCGGATCGGCGGCAACTACCAGCAACTCCCGGTGAACGCACCCGTCGTCGACGTCCACACGTACTCCAAGGACGGGGCGATGGCCTACCGGAGGACCGCCGACCCGGTGTACGCCCCCAACTCCAAGGGCGGTCCCGCGGCCGACACCGCGCGCCACTCCCCGCCCAGCTGGGAGGCCGACGGCGCCCTCACACGCGCGGCCTACGTCAGTCATTCCGAGGACGACGACTGGGGACAGCCCGGCACGCTGGTACGCGAGGTCCTGGACGACGCCGCGCGCGACCGCCTGGTCGACAACGTCGTGGGCCATCTCCTCAACGGCGTCTCGGAACCCGTCCTCGAGCGGGCCCTCGAGTACTGGTCGAACATCGACAAGACCATCGGCGACCGCATCGCCCAGGGCGTGCGCGCCAAGGCCGGCGAGAAGGACCCCAAGGCCGCCCGACAGGGGAATCCCGCACGGCGCGACATGCAGGACAAGGCCTGACACCCCTGGCCCACGGTGGGCTTGCGCACCGCTGTCCGGCCGGCGCGCAAGCCCACCGACCCGCACACGGCCGACCGGCGTCGCCGAGAGCTCAGCGGCTGACGGAACGGCTCCCCCGGCCGCCGTTCACGCGTCGGGCGCTCACGTGTCCGGCGCGCGGAAGCACGCGCTGACCGACTTTCCGTGCGGGCAGGGGTGCGACTCCCATGTGTCGGCCACGGCCTCCACGAGGAACATGCCCCGCCCGCCGAGCCGCTCCGTGCTGGCCGCGCGGGGAGTCGGCAGATCGCTGGAGTTGTCGTGCACGGAGACGTGCAGGCAGCTGTCGTCACAGGCCATCACGAGCTGGGCGCTGCTGTGGGCGTGCCGGTGCGCGTTGGTCACCAGCTCGGAGACGGTGAGCAGTACGGCGTCCACCGTCTCCGGAGCGGTGGTGGTCCAACCCAGCGTCTCCAGATGCCCACGCGCCCAGTCCCGGGCCGTCTTCACCGCGCAGTCCAACGGCAGCGTACGGGCCCAGCCCACTGCCCGAAGGGACGAACCTTCCACGACGATCATTCCGTTCAGTTCGAGAGAGTGTGCCGGTCGACTCACGCCCACATGGATTCGGCCCGCGGTGGCGGAGGGAGGCGACTCCGCCCCCTTGCCGGCACCCCCGCGAACTCAGCGTTGGCCACGGAGCTTTCCCAGCAGGCGCTGCGCCTGGGCCCGGCGACGCGGGTCGGCGGCGGCTCGGCGCGCCTGGTCGGCCGCGCGCCGTCCCTGCGGACTTCTGGCGAACTGCTTGATGCGCTCCATCATGCCCGGCATGACGCTCCTTTCCTCGAAGCACCCGAGGCCCGGTGCCCGTTGCTGCTTCGGTTACCCCCGACACGGCGGCTCAGCCCTGTCGTCCGGCACCGGTCGGCCGAGGAGGAGAAGGGGTCATGCCTGGTGGCGGGCGGCGGAGTTCAGGCGCACCGCCGACACGAGGAAGAAGACGCCGCCGAGAAGGGCGTATCCGGCGACGTTCTTGAGCGAGGGGGCCTCGCCGCCCGCCTGGACGACGAACGAGAGGCCGGCGACCGTGGAGAGGGCACCGCTGGTGATCATCGCCCACTGACCGCCCAGTGTCCGGCGGGCGACGGCCGCGATCAGCTGTACCAGCCCCGCGGCGACGGCCCAGGTCCCCCACACCCGCAGGACGGCCGGGACACCGGATGCGGCGGCCACGGCCAGGCCGATGACGGCCAGCGAACTGATGACGATGTTCGCGAACAGGGGCGTGGCGGTGGCGCCGTTCGCCGTGGCGGCCCGGGCGTCGACGACCGCGGCCGCGACGTCGAACAGGGGATACACCAGCAGGAGCGACACACTCAGCGGGCCCAGGGTGCCGGCGGCCGTGAAGAGCAGGAGAGCCCATACGGCGGCGAACGCGAAGCGCAGGAAGTACAGCTTCCGCAGGGTCGTCGGGACGCCGGCGGTGGTGGTGGCGACGAGGGTGTCCATGGCCATGCCTTTCGACGGTGGAGGGCGGAGTCATCGCCCAGCGAGAGGGAGAACGTTCTGTCTACTTCGGATCCAAGCGTGACCGCGATGCCGCTGTCAAGACCGAACGTTCTCCCTCGCCGACTGGGTATCCTGGTCGCCATGAACCGGAGCCCGGAAGGCCGCAGCACGTCGGAAGCACGCACCCGGCTGCTCGGCACAGCGACGAGGATCTTCTACGCCGAGGGAATCCATTCCGTCGGCATCGACCGGATCACCGCGGAGGCCAAGGTGACCCGGGCGACCCTGTACCGGCACTTCACCGGCAAGGAGGAACTCGTCCTCGCGTACCTCGGCCAGGCCGACCAGGGCATCCGGGCACAGGTCGCCGCCGCCCGGAAGAGCGGCCGTTCACCGGTCGACAAGGTCAGAGCCGTCGCCGCGTCCATCACCGAGGGCATCCGGTCCCCCGGCTTCCGCGGCTGCGCCTTCCTCAACGCGGTGGCCGAGTACCCCGACCCCACCCACCCGGTGCACCAAGCCGTCCTGGCCCACCGGCAATGGTTCCTGGACACCATCACCCGGCTGCTGGCACAGATCGGCGACGCGCCCGCGGAGCCGGCCGCCCGGCACCTCGTCATGCTGCGGGACGGCGCCATGGCGGCCGGCTGCCTCTTCGACCCCGCACTGATCTCCGAAACGTTCCTACGGGCCGTCGACGGCATTCTGCAGACCCGTACCGCCTGACGACGCCCTGGCCGCGTGGCCGCCCGGCCGCGCCGTGGCGATGATCCGATGCGCACACCGGGCCGCCGAGACCAGGAGCGGCCCCCGCTCGGCCGTCTCCGTCAGCCCGCGCTCGTCCATGCGTCCGGCCGGTGCACCAGCACCGCGGAGACCACCGCGCGGGAGGAGGCCATGACGTCGCGCACGAAACGCAGGCGTCCCATGCCGAGCCGGCACAGCGCCGCACCGTGGTCGGCGGCGACGACGAGCGAGACCGCGAGCAGCAGGAGGCGCCACAGGGTCATCACCGGGCGGCGCACGGCACGGGGCAGCTCCGCCAGGGAGGCGTGCAGTCGCTCGCAGTGGAAGGGCACATGACGCTGCTCGTCGGCGAGGATCCGGCCGGCCACGTCCGTGGTGAGCGGGTCGCCGGTGCCGTCGCGCAGCGCCCGGTAGTAGCGCAGCGCCACGACCTCCGCGATCATCAGCACCAGCAGTTCCATGCGCAGGCCCATCAGGCGCCGCAGCCGCACGAAGACCGTGTCGCTCCAGTGGCCGCTCAACGTCGGCATGCCGCCCGCGGCCAGCAGCCGGGCGAGGAGGCGGGCGTGATTCTGCTCCTCGGCGATGAAGAGGCGGACCGCCTGCCCGTAGTCGGGGTCGCCGGCCTGGTCCGCCTTGCCGACGAGGTTGGCTCCGTCACCGTCCTCGCCCACCTGGAAGCGCTGGATACTGGCCCATACCGCCGGATGCAGCGTCGCACCCCGCCCCCAGTCCGGATCGCCGTCGGCACGCCTGCGCTCGCGCTCGTCCTCGAAACGTCTGGTCCACTTGGCGAAGCCGCTCGTCCGCACTCGCTCTCCCCTTTCCAGGACACGACAACCGTGCCCTGGAGAGGGACGACGCAGCCGGACGCCGAAACGTTCCACTGCCGGCCGCCCGACGTACCGTCACATCGGAATCCCACAGCATGCCCACCAGGACGTCCCCTGGCTGCTCGCGCCGGCGGCGGACACCCCGACCGGCCTGCCGCCACAGCGCGGCTTCCTGTCCACGTCGCGCCAGGACCATGCGGCCCTGTTCGTCCATCTGTTGCGGGAGCACGGTCCCCCGATGCGATCGGAGCCGGGCACCTTGTGCGGCCTGTCCCGCACCACGCTCTACGACGCCGTGGGCGCGCTCATGGACGGCGGCACCGTCCTCGCCCCGGCGCCGGAGGCGGCCCGGTGCAGTCGGGGCCGCCCGGCGGAGGTGCCGGCCCTCAGCCCGGCAACCGGCCTGCCGCTCGGCATCGGGTTCGCGCGGCGAGCGGTACGGGTGACCTCGATGGACACGGCACACGAGACCGCCGGCGGCACCGGCGGGTCCCACACGCATGACGCCCCCTGGCAGGCCCGCGTCGGCCTCGCGTGGCGGCTGACGGACAGCGTGACGGGCGGGAAGCCGCGACCGGGCATTCCGCGGCATCGGTGCGGGCGTGGCCGGGCCCCCGGCCGGGACGATCCGGGGTGCGGCCGCGGGCGAGCGGAGCTGCATCCGGCGGCCACCGGCGTCCGGAATATGGAGCACACCCCACCGCTGCGACACCCGCACGGTGAGCGTGCGCCTGTCGCTCCGTCGAGCAGGCGCCGGCGGCTCCGACGCCCGGGTGCCCCGGTCCCCCACCGGCGGAACGTGCGCCTGACGCGTGCGGACCCGGGCGGTGGGCCGCACGCGGTGTGTATGGATACGATGCGCACCGTCGTATCTGTCTTTCAATGAGGCTTTTGCGCATTTTGGGTCTCGTGGGGGGTATTGCCGTGGAAGCTCCGACCGATCCCTGGCCGGCACTCGCCGACACCGACGGCGACCACGTCGGCTGGCAGTTCCGCCGGCCCGGCCTGACGGCGAGGGCCCTGCCGTTCGCGCTGGTCGCCCTGGTCGCCACGGTCAGTGTGCTGGTGCCCTTGGGTCATGTGCAGTCATGGCCGGAGTACGCCCTGAGCGTGGCGCTCCTGCTCGCCTGCGCCGGAGCCTTCCTGCTGCCGTGGCAGCGGCTGCCGGCGTGGACCCCGGTCCTGGTACCCCTGCTCTACACCCTTTCCGTCCTGGAACTGATCCTGGCCTCGGGCGTGGTCTCCGGCGTGGGCCTTGTCCTGCTGGTCCCGCTGATCTGGTCGGTGCTCTTCCATCGCCGATGGGAGTCGGCGTGCGTGGTGGTGGCGGTGGTCGCCGTCCAGACGCTGTCGTCGATCATCCAGGAGACACCCGATGCGGTGATCGTCAGGCGCGTGGTGCTGTGGAGTGCCCTCGGCGTGCTGATCGCGGTGGCCGCTCATGGTCTGCGGGACCGGATCCGGAGTTCGCTGACGGCCAACGCGGCGCTGCAGGCGGAGGTGTCGTTGACCCGGGAGAGGGACCGTATCGCCGCCGATCTCCGCGAGAGCGTGGTGCGGAAGATCTTCAACGCCGGGCTGGATCTGCACGGTGCGGCCTCGCTGATCGGCGAGGGGCCCGCGCGCGGCCGGCTGATGCACGGTGTGGCCGAACTGGACGAAGCGATCCGCGCCCTGCGCGAGAGCGTGTTCGACCTGGGCGACGCACCTGACGCCTCGACAGACACCTCCGCGCACCCCGAACCCGACGACGGCTGACGGTTCTTCGGTTCACCCGCGGCCGAGCGGTGCGGCGGTGTGCTCGCCGCGCACCCCCACCCGACCAGTGGTCCGTACCAAGGTATTGACTCCCCCTTACTTCATTCCTTAAATCAAGAGGCGATGCCTTCATCCCCCACCTCGGCCGGCTCATCTCATCCATGAACCCGGCCGCTGCACGGAAGGAAGAGCCGTGGCCTCTCCACGCCTGCTCCGAAGATGTCTGTTCGCCGCCCTGTCGGTCGTGCTGGCCGCGTCCGCCGCCACCGGCGCGGCGCACGCGGATCCACCGAACGCCTCCCCCGCCGCCGCGTCCGCCGCCGCTGTCGCGTTCTCCGACACCTTCGACGGACCCGCCGGCGCCGCCGTCGACGCATCGAAATGGCAGACCGAGACCGGCGAC